>NZ_JAWRYN010000602.1:0-272 GCF_046534585.1 Peribacillus sp. SIMBA_075
GACGGCCAGATCGCCGACGAGGTGAGCGCGCGATGACGACCCTCCGTCTCGCCTGGCTGTTCGCGCGTCGCAGCGCCTCCGCGCGCTCCACCGTCGTTCTGCCCGTCGTCGCCTTCGCCGTGGTCACCGCGCTGCTGCTGATCGTCGCGGGCGGAGCGCAGGCCTTCTTCTCGTGGACCGACGACCTGGCCGGTCTCTACCAGGCACTCGCGGTGATCGCCCTGTCGCTGCTGGTCGTGCCCCTCGTCGCGCTCGGCGGCTCGGCCGCCCGG
>NZ_JAWRYN010000603.1:0-272 GCF_046534585.1 Peribacillus sp. SIMBA_075
GTTTGTGCAATTTGTTCAGACGGGGACCTTGCCAACGGAGAATGCAGTACTCATTACATTTGATGACGGATATGAGAGTTACTATACAGAAGCGTTTCCGATTATGCGTGAATACGGTTTTCCATCTGTCAATTTTGCCATTGCAGGCAGGATACGAGATGTAGCAGAACGAAAGCGAGTAAACATGACGACGCCACTGTCGCGTCAACAAGTAAATGAAATGATAGCCTCTGGACTGGCTGATGTTGCCTCTCATACGTACAGCTTGCACG
>NZ_JAWRYN010000604.1:0-272 GCF_046534585.1 Peribacillus sp. SIMBA_075
GCCGATCCTCGCCGTGCTGCGCTGGGGCCTGGCCGGCGCGTTGGCGATATTGCTGCTGCTGGACCTGGCCTTCCCGCTGCCGCTGCCGCCGGCGCGCGATGCCTCCACCCTGGTGACCGCCGCCGACGGCACGCCGCTGCGTGCCTTCGCCGACCGCGACGGCGTGTGGCGCTACCCGGCCGATGCCGGCAGCGTCTCGCCGCTGTACCTGCAGGCGCTGCTCGGCTACGAGGACCGGGCGTTCTACCGCCATCCCGGGGTCAATCCCTGGG
>NZ_JAWRYN010000605.1:0-272 GCF_046534585.1 Peribacillus sp. SIMBA_075
TCGCCAAACTGGGCCTCGCTGACCTGGAAGTTGGTGTCACAGCTGGGTTCGGCGACGTAGCGTCGCCACTCGAAGGTGTCGGTCATCGCGTCACCAGCCCCCAGAGGACGCCGCCGGGTCGCATCTGCTGCGTCGACCACTCGTTGATCATGGTGTTGAAGCTGGACCGGATCGCCGATTCGGACGGCGCGTCGAGCTCGCGCTGGCCGTCGCCATTGGCGTTGATGTTCAGCTCAGTCTCCAGCACCAGCGTGCGGCGGCCGGCCACTGCG
>NZ_JAWRYN010000606.1:0-272 GCF_046534585.1 Peribacillus sp. SIMBA_075
CTGTATGCATCAAACATGCACGAGCTGCGTTTTTGTTTTGAGATTGAATTTAGTTAATCTGCGGAATCGGTTTGACGGTCTTTTTCCGCGTAGTAAAGAAGAAGTTGAAAATGACAATGGCCAGTACAATAATCTGTGGTACTGTCGTTTCCCAGTTTGCGTAGATGCCCAGAGTAGGTATGTGCACCAAGAAATCAGAGCTGTGCGCCGAGAGATGTCCTGTAACCTGAAGCGCATGTACACTGACGCCCACAAATTTAAAGGCCATATAG
>NZ_JAWRYN010000607.1:0-272 GCF_046534585.1 Peribacillus sp. SIMBA_075
CATCTGTTCCAGGCAGTGCCTCATGATAATGTAGACTTCCTCTTCCTCTTTGCTCCTTCGTGACTTTAATGATGCGGTCCTCGTGTGTTTGGTCAGCAAACACCCAATTAGAGAGCGGCACAGCAGTAGCATCTGCTATGACTTGACGATTCATTTGGACACTAGAAGCATCATCTCCTACATGGAGTCCAGTGTTCATTGATTGATATGGAGAAAGACTGAAGCCGCCATTTTTTGTTGAAAACCCGGCCAAGACCTCTTTACCAGAACAT
>NZ_JAWRYN010000608.1:0-272 GCF_046534585.1 Peribacillus sp. SIMBA_075
GGTTTATCGAAGCGCCCGCTTTCATCCAGTTGTTTTCTAGAAGCGAGCGCCAATTCCCGCTGCTTTTCGTTATGGACAAAGATAGCCGGGCGATAGGAAGCACCGCGGTCTTGGAATTGCCCGTCGTTATCGGTCGGGTCGATTTGCTGCCAAAAAATTTCCAATAATTGTTCGTAAGGAAAGACGGACGGGTCAAAAGTGATCTCGACCGCTTCCAAATGGCCCGAATGGCCGCTTTTCACTTGCTCATATGATGGATTCGCCAAATGGCC
>NZ_JAWRYN010000099.1:0-980 GCF_046534585.1 Peribacillus sp. SIMBA_075
AGAGCAGATATAAAAGCTAGAAAGAGAATTTAATAGATTGAATGAGAAAAGGAGCTATATAGCATGAGTTTCATTGCGATAGATTTAGACGGAACATTATTAAACGACCAGAATGAAATTAGTGATGAAAATATAAAGGCGATTCAATATGCCCAAGATAGAGGCTTTGAAGTCGTTATTTCAACAGGACGGGCTTATTTTGATGTTCAAACAATTTGTGAAAAAGCCGGGATTTCCCCATTTGTAATCGGGACAAATGGCGCAACTATTCATTCCAAAAGCGGAAAGTGCATTTCTTCTATTACGATAACTAAAGATTGTGTCGAATCTATTCTCCAATGGTTAGATGAACGTAATTATTATTACGAAGTGTTTACTGATAAAGCCATTTATACTCTTAAAAAGGGAAGAGAACATTTCCATAATGAGATTAAAAGTTTGAAAAGCGCCGATTTGAATACAGATATGAAAGAATTAGTTGAAGTAGCGGAAAGGCAATTTGACCAGTTTGGATATGTTTTAGTTGAAAACTATCATGATATCTTAAAACAGGAGGAAGAATTCTATAACGTATTAGCATGTTCTTTTGATAAAAAGAAATTAGAGGAAGCATGGAACCAATTCAAACAGTTTGATGAGTTGATGGTTGTTTCATCTGCTGATCACAACATTGAAATTACTAGTAAAAGAGCTTCAAAAGGAATGGCCCTTGAAAAATTGGCTTTATTGATGAATGGCTCCTTAGATCAGGCTATGGCAATCGGGGACAGCAACAATGATTTATCCATGTTCCAGAAAGTTGGATACAGCGTAGCGATGGGAAATGCGAAAGATGTCATAAAAGCTGTTTGTACAACGACAACCCTTAAAAATGATGAGAATGGGGTAGCTTATGCGATTTATCGATATATGGAGAACTTCGTGGTTCAAAAATAAGTGTCAATGCCGAAGGAGCGAGCGATAAAATGGCATGGATATAT
>NZ_JAWRYN010000609.1:0-272 GCF_046534585.1 Peribacillus sp. SIMBA_075
TCATTATTTACAAAATATGAAATTTACTGGGACGGTTCGAAGTATGCAAGTAGGTGAATTTGTATTTAATAACGAGCCTTTATTACGTGTTGATGTACCGCTCGGTGAAGCACAAATTATTGAAACTGCCCTGTTAAACATTGTGAATTACCAAACATTAATTGCAACAAAAGCTGCTCGTATGAAGCATGCTGCAAATAATGATGATCTTTTAGAATTTGGTACAAGACGTGCCCACGAGTTTGATGCAGCTCTTTGGGGCACACGTGCTG
>NZ_JAWRYN010000610.1:0-272 GCF_046534585.1 Peribacillus sp. SIMBA_075
TGATAAATCCATGGCTTACATGCCCTGTTGACACTTTCAAAACATGAATATGCCCCGGATGCACCCTGCATGGACTTTTTGTGATAGCTGCATGTTATAATGAGAGAGCAAGTACTTCAACATAAGGAGTCGTATTTACGTGAATGTATTTCGCAATGTGAAAGAACTGATCGGCAATACGCCGATCGTCGAAATTACACAGTTTGAGCTTCCAGAGGGAGTCCGTCTATTCGCGAAATTGGAATATTTTAACCCGGGTGGAAGCGTCAAAG
>NZ_JAWRYN010000611.1:0-272 GCF_046534585.1 Peribacillus sp. SIMBA_075
TTCACATATTTGAATTCAGACTGGTTAATTTCGCCGCTCTTATAGCTTTCGGAGAAAAGAATCCGCAATTGTTCTTCAGAGTGCGCCGTGTCATGATCAGATACTTGCTGTAGACCAGACGCTTTCGTTAATAGACGAGCAGATCCATTTAATAACCAAATGAACGGGAACCTCACCTTGTAAAAGCTCATCAGCGGTCTAGCAAAAAGAAGGGCTACTTGCTCAGCCTCTTGAATGGCGAGTGTTTTCGGTGCCAGCTCTCCAACCACAAC
>NZ_JAWRYN010000612.1:0-272 GCF_046534585.1 Peribacillus sp. SIMBA_075
CCCCTTTTAATAATATCCAGATGCCCAAGGGTAATTGGATCAAAACTTCCCGAAGAAATAGCTATACTAGTCATTCCGTCCCCTCACCTTCATACTTATAAATCGATATTGCTGTAATCCCATAATTTTCAGCTCTTACTTTTACAAGATTCCCTATAGAATCAGGTAAAACCACATCATTACCATGCTCTGACATAATTAATCCATCTCTATGTAGCAATCCATGTTGATCCATCACACTAATTAAAGATACAATTTTTTGATCTTTATAT
>NZ_JAWRYN010000613.1:0-272 GCF_046534585.1 Peribacillus sp. SIMBA_075
ATCGTTTTCAAATTGAATTCCATGAAAAAGATGAAACTCATCAAGCCCCACCTAATATACGAAAGAAAAATGGATTTCTTACGTTATTCTCAAAAGAGTACATAAAAGCGACGTTGCTTTTTTGGATTACTTATATAATGGGAATGTTTTTAATATATGGTTTAAATACTTGGTTTCCGCAGATGATGCGCCAAGCAGGATACCCTCTTGGATCTAGTCTATCATTTTTACTTATGCTAAATATTACTGCCGCTATCGGTGCATTATTTGCT
>NZ_JAWRYN010000614.1:0-272 GCF_046534585.1 Peribacillus sp. SIMBA_075
TGTTTTTTTGCAGAACGAATTAAATGCTGATATAGCAATTCTTCGTTTTGTTTCATATGTACAATCTGCCCAATACCGATGTAAGCCTCGATATACTGTGGATATTGATGTGCTATGTTAAGCCCAATAATGCTTCCCCAAGAATGACCAGCGAGAAATAGTTTCTGTTTATTGAACTTTTTAAGTACATATTGAATCACTTCTTTTGCATCGGAAACGAATTGTTCGATTGTAAAATTTGCTCCGAAATCTTTCATTGAAAAGGATTTACC
>NZ_JAWRYN010000615.1:0-272 GCF_046534585.1 Peribacillus sp. SIMBA_075
TTGAACATCCTGCCATCACACTTGCTACGAGCAATACTCCTGTAGTTGCTGCAAATAAAGAGCGTTTCTCTAACCATTTCGTTTTGTTCACGCTGAGCACCTCCCAAGGATTTGTGGTTTCTTTTTTTCTGAACAAGATTTCTTCTCCACTTCTTGTTGTTTGTTGACCGTTGTTAGTTTTATTATATTTTGCGAAAACATAGGCATACAACTATTTTTGTTTAAATATTTCGTTAATGAATTGTAAAGGGAGAGGGGGAAAGCAAAACCGG
>NZ_JAWRYN010000100.1:0-842 GCF_046534585.1 Peribacillus sp. SIMBA_075
TACAGTTCAAAGTACGCCGATATATACCAAAGGTCTACTGGTTAGTTGTCATTATGGTTAGTATATTTGGCACAATGGCTGCAGATGTGGTTCGTGTTGGACTGGGCATACCCTACATCGTTTCAACCATTTTCTTTATAGTGGCACTCGCCGTCGTTCTCATAGCTTGGTATTCTAAAGAAAAAACTCTGTCCGTACACAGCATTTTCACCCGTCGCCGCGAGATCTTTTACTGGATCACCGTACTGGTTACATTCGCACTCGGTACCGCAGCAGGGGATATGACCGCATCAAGCATGCACTTGGGCTACTTCTCTTCAGGTTTATTATTTACTTTCTTGCTTGTTATTCCAGCTTTGGGTTACCGATTATTTGGTCTTAATGAAATTTTTGCTTTCTGGTTCGCTTATATCATGACGCGTCCAGTAGGTGCCTCGTTCTCGGATTGGTTAGCAGCGTCACATAGCCACGGTGGTCTGGGGATAGACAAAGGTATAGTGAGCCTTGTTTTACTGATCTTTATTATCCTCCTAGTCATCTTTCGGGGAGGCTCACCCGCAAAAGGCGTAGAATTTAACGATGAAAAGGAAAGAGCATCTTAGTAATTATATGCTGTACCCTGGATGGGTACCCTAATGTAGAGTGAGAGAAATAAATTTAAGTTGTGGGAAACCACTTTAAAGAAAGGAAATTATATATGCGAGAAAACCAAAATAAAATGAAAATTTTAGCTTTGAAAAAAAGATTGATCAAAAGGTCCTCTTGAACCCCCATATTAGCGTAAATAAAAAGAATCCATTTTGAACAATCTTTTTTCAAAATGGATTCTTTTCTTGTGATTT
>NZ_JAWRYN010000616.1:0-272 GCF_046534585.1 Peribacillus sp. SIMBA_075
GTTATCGCAACCTCGTATTTTCCAGCAGCGGTTGCTTTGCCGGTAGTGCTTGGCATGCTGTTTCAGCAGACGCTTGCCTCTACATTTGGTAAATTTCTGGAGATCGTCGAAAAAAGGCCAACTCATCCAGAGTCCATAAAGTATGGGTCGAAAGCAGGGTAACCTGCTTTTTTTGTTTGGAGACTTTGTGTTGCGTGTTCGCATCTCGTTCGTATATACTACAAACAAACGTTCGTGATCGAGGTGGTAGTATGATCGAGACAATCATGGTT
>NZ_JAWRYN010000617.1:0-272 GCF_046534585.1 Peribacillus sp. SIMBA_075
GGACCTTGTGGACCGGTTGGACCAGTAATCCCAATGCCAGTAAATCCCGTTTGAACGGGAGGAAAGGTAGGCCCAATAAGATTTGGTGAAATTCTGAAATTAGAGTTTAATGAATTTTGTTTATCGCGCTCTCTCACACTTTCACCACCTACACACTATCTTTTTTACATTAAACAAACCTCTTCTTAATGTGTATTTACAAAAACAATCTCCAAGACTATTTTTATTTTTAATAATAAAAACTCCCTTAATTCCTTAAGGGAGTCCAGCAG
>NZ_JAWRYN010000618.1:0-271 GCF_046534585.1 Peribacillus sp. SIMBA_075
CTGCTGAGCCGATGAATAAGTATACACTGTATGCTCTCGTAATTGCTAACACACCGATGTTTTCACCATACGTTGTATTCGGTGGTCCACCTATTAGTGATGCAATCAATGTTGCTATTCCATCACCGAAGATTGAGCGATGTAAACCTGGTTTTTCAATTAAATCTCTTTTAATAACATTTCCTAATACAATTTGATGTCCGATATGTTCTGAAATTGTTACTAATGCTACTGGTACCATCAAGAGTACAATCTTCCACGAAAACTCCGG
>NZ_JAWRYN010000619.1:0-271 GCF_046534585.1 Peribacillus sp. SIMBA_075
CTCCAATAAAGTTTGTTACTGGTTCAAAGCTGACAAATCATTTAATGATAGACTCATTAACGCTTTCGCTGTTCAGTTTTCAAAGAGCATTTTTTTGTCGAACGTTCTAAATCTTATCACGTTCGTCGTGGGCGAGTCAAGGATTTTTTTCGTTGAATCTTGTTGTCTTTTCTCGCATTTTGTCGTCGCTTGTTGGCGACAAGGAATAATCTATCACATCTAAAAAACGAAATCAAGGGTTATTTTAAAAGTTTATTTACACTAAATTTTT
>NZ_JAWRYN010000620.1:0-271 GCF_046534585.1 Peribacillus sp. SIMBA_075
AGCAAAAACATAGTTTGGTCGATATAATGCAACTTCTACCTATTAAAAGAACATACACCCTTTACATACAACATCATTTTTCTAAATTATACAGGGGGAACGAACATGACCATTGAAAATCAATTTATCCAAAAGGTTTACTATAAAACATTTTTAACAGAAGAAACTTCTACTCCAGTATCGGAAGTACTCGGTGAAGCATATATAAATGAATCCACAAATGAATTCTCCAACATTTCTAATATCCGCTTTGCTCAAGGTGAATTTTATT
>NZ_JAWRYN010000621.1:0-271 GCF_046534585.1 Peribacillus sp. SIMBA_075
CTTTTGCCGCAACTTCAGCTTCTTCATTTTTGATAGCTTTTACACTAGTTTCTACTTTGGCTTTTTCCTTCACTGTGTTTTGAATGCGCTGATACATGCTTAGAATGTCTTCATCACTGACTTCGTTCCCATAGATACTTGCACTTCTTCTAAAGTCTTTAATAAACATTTCATTATATTTATTCACGAGATCAGCCTTATTGTCACCAGTTAGTTCAGGGAACTGTTTATTTTCTTTACCGAATACGATGACATCTGTATATGCATTAAG
>NZ_JAWRYN010000622.1:0-271 GCF_046534585.1 Peribacillus sp. SIMBA_075
TGACTGAACCGATAATGATGGTATCTGGGTCGTTCCCGAATCCGCTATAGACTGCGAGCACTGCCAAGGTACCGATGGCGACAGCCCCGATAAATTCCGCGAAAAATTTAACCCTCGTTTTTATGAGTACCATCTCCACAATATAAAACCCAATGCCCCCGATTACGAAAGCAAACGGAATGTCCGCCCAGCCGCCGCCCATCAAAATCAGGAAGCAGGCACTGGCGACTGCTGCGGCGAGCACTTGCAGCCACAAAGGGAACAAATAATG
>NZ_JAWRYN010000623.1:0-271 GCF_046534585.1 Peribacillus sp. SIMBA_075
TTATGTAATAAAAGAACACCATTTATCATCTGCGTTCTCTCCTTTCATAAACGATGAAAAAGGACAGACGATCATCGCCTATCCTTATTTCAACGTCTTATTCGTGATCTTTTGTGTTTAGTTCAGCAATCAGGCTTTCAATTCGGTTACCGTAATCAACGGATTCATCGAATTCAAAGTGTAGTTCTGGTGTTTTGCGAAGTCTAATTCGATTGCCAATTTCAGAGCGGATATACCCTTTCGCCTTTGCTAGGCCTTTTAAGGTTTCCTC
>NZ_JAWRYN010000101.1:0-720 GCF_046534585.1 Peribacillus sp. SIMBA_075
GATGTGAAAGATGCTAAAGTCATTGCACAGTTGGTCAAAGACGGAAGATACGCCGAACCTACGATACCACAAGGAGTTTATGCCGAACTACGTGTGGCGAAGAAAATTCGTGATCTTTTAACAGAGGATCTTCAGACGGTCCAAGGCCAGGTCCATAACTGGATTGATCGGTACTTTCCAGAATTTCTAACGGTATTTAAGAAGTGGGAGGGAAAAGCAGCATTACAATTCTTAAAGCTCTATGCTTTACCACATGAAATAGTAAATTTCACTGAGCACGAACTGTTAGCCCACTTAAGAAAAACCGTGACCCGAAGTGTAGGTCTAAGCAAAATTCGTAAGTTAAAGCAAGCAGCCAGTAAGTCCATCGGACTTCGACAAGGCTCCGAAATGGCAAAACTGGAGCTGAAAACGCTTCTGGCTAAATATGAATTAATCCACTTGAAATTCGAAGAATTGGATACAAAAATAGATTGTTTACTTGATGAAATACCAGGTGTACCACAAATGTTAGCGATAAAAGGTGTTGGTAGAGACACTGTTGCGGGCTTCTTTGCAGAAGTTGGTGACCTTAAGGAATATACTCATCCCCGACAAATTATTAAGCTGGCCGGCTTAAGCTTAAAAGAAAATACCTCTGGTAAGCATAAGGGGAAAACAACCATCACCAAGAGGGGACGGAAAAAGCTGCGAGCCCTGTTATTCAGGGTTTGTATGATT
>NZ_JAWRYN010000624.1:0-271 GCF_046534585.1 Peribacillus sp. SIMBA_075
TTGAACTAGCAGCGAGATTAATGTTTCCGTTGACGTTATTAATACTCATATCGCCTTGAGAACTAATTTCCATCGCTCCATCATAACGATAGAAGTTAATGAAAGAAGATTTTGTTATGTTGTTTCCGCTCATTCCAGTTGCGATACCGATAGAAGCGACTGAATTTGTAAATACGTTAGAAGCTACAGTTGTTTGATCAATAACAAGAGATCCATTTAATGTTCCTGCCGTTGTGTAATCATTACCTAATACAACTGCAGTTGTGATATT
>NZ_JAWRYN010000625.1:0-271 GCF_046534585.1 Peribacillus sp. SIMBA_075
TAATCCACACCAGCCATCACAACACTTTTTGCACCCGTAATGACAGGATCGCGCGCCTCTTTGTTGGCACCAACCATCGCCACGTTGTTCGCTTTCAACGATTTGAACAGTGTCCAACCACCATCTCCGTGCTCATTCAAATAACCGGAAATAAAATCAAGTGCAGAACCCGACAAGGATGGGTCTGGAATATTAACCGCGCCCTTCCATTCTGGCTTAGCCAAATCTGCCCATTCGACAGGCGGTTTGCTTACCAGCTTTGTATTGTAGG
>NZ_JAWRYN010000626.1:0-271 GCF_046534585.1 Peribacillus sp. SIMBA_075
ACATTAATAGTAATCTCCACCAAATGGGTTTGCACATCAACTTTTTCAAAAATTTTATCTTCAACCTTTTCAATTATTGCTACATTATCTACTTCTTTAAAAGTTTTCAGCAATTTTGTTTCTAATCAAAGACATTTATAATATTCTTTCAAAATGAAGGTATACACATTGCCTCTTACCCCTTTGGACAACCTGCTATAAATATTAATAATGAAAATTTATCAACAATCTCACTTATTTAATCTTTCGTTTTATAAAGAGAAAATGTTTT
>NZ_JAWRYN010000627.1:0-271 GCF_046534585.1 Peribacillus sp. SIMBA_075
GCACGGAGGCGATCGCCTTGGCCCCTCCCGCGAGGGCGGGCCAGGTGTCCTCGCCGTACATCACGAGCACCGGGACGTCGATCCGAGACCACCGGTTCGTCGCGAGGGGCGCGCCGGACATGGCGTCGCCCACCTGCCGTCCGTCGTAGGCGATGGTCGGGGCGATCGCCTCCAGCCTGCCCCAGAGGTCCGGGTCCTGCTTCATTCCGGTCACGAATTCGGCCGGCATCCCGACGGCGTCGGTCAGGAAGATCTCGACGGCGTCGCCCGG
>NZ_JAWRYN010000628.1:0-271 GCF_046534585.1 Peribacillus sp. SIMBA_075
CTGTGGAGAGAATGAAAGGTTTTACCGTATGTAAACAACTAGGAACAAATGAATTACTTCATGTGAAAAATGAGTATATAAAGCAACTTGAATCAGGTGAGTATACAGTGAAAACGGATATTTCTTGTGCGCAAATCAGTATTAGAAAAGGGGATACAGTTTCTTTAATTGATGGTAGCTGCATGGGATATGATTTAATTAAAAAAGATGGTGTAGAAGGCTGGATAGAGAAAGGAATTCTACTTGAGGTAGAAAAGAAGGGAAATGCAAT
>NZ_JAWRYN010000629.1:0-271 GCF_046534585.1 Peribacillus sp. SIMBA_075
GTTTAATTCACTGATTTCAGAAGAAGCACTTCCTTTTTGCTTTTTCACTTGCTTGAATAGCTTGTCTTTTTCATCAAGCTGTTTATTCAAGTCCGTTTGAAGTGTTTCAAGCTTTGCAAGTGTCTTTTGAACATCTTCAAGCTTTGTGTTTAATTCGTTTTCAGACTTTTGGAGTTCAGCTTTGTCTCTTTCTTGCTCTTTAATGATTTCGCTGTCTGCGTTGATTAGTGTAGATACAGCACCTGCACGGCTGATGAAATCGCTAAAGCTT
>NZ_JAWRYN010000630.1:0-271 GCF_046534585.1 Peribacillus sp. SIMBA_075
CCTGATGGCTTAAAATATCAAAATACACATCAATCAGGCTATTTTGTTGGTACATTAGATGATAGCTCTTACCAATATACACACGGAGAATTTGAGGAGCTGGATCGAGGCTTTGACTTCTATGCGCAGCAGACCTTTCAAGACGAATCAGGCAGACGTCTTTTAATTGGATGGATGGGTGTGCCTGATCAAGGAGAAGAGCATCACCCGACGATTTCCTATCAATGGATACACTGCTTAACGATTCCGAGAGAGCTCCGTTTAGATGATG
>NZ_JAWRYN010000631.1:0-271 GCF_046534585.1 Peribacillus sp. SIMBA_075
TCGTGCTGAATGTACCCATGACAGCCTCCAAGGCTGGCTGTCTTACAGTGAGAACATTAAGAGAACAAATCACAACTTCAACCAGAGGAGATCGAAATGAGAGTTCCACAAATCCGCGAACGCATCATTCAGATCGCCCATGCGACACACAACCCGGAATTGGAGAGCCTGGCTAACAAACTGACACGCCGGTCAGCCGTTCGGAAGGTTGGGCCAAAAAGCCGCCGGATGACGCTGGATCTTAAGCGCGACATCATCAATTACGCCAAGG
>NZ_JAWRYN010000632.1:0-271 GCF_046534585.1 Peribacillus sp. SIMBA_075
CCCCGAACGTATAAATAATGTCCGCCGGGCAAATCTCATATCGCATCGGATAAAAATCGAGGTTGAAGCCCTTGGCGATTTCCGTAATTTCGTCAATCGATCGCTCGAGTTCTTTCCGCTCATCATTGGTCAAGACCGTTCCCCCCCATTTGCCAAAGCCTATTATATGTATATGGGGATGTGGTGCAAAAGAAGCCAGATTTTCATAAGAAAACCTCTAACGAGGCTTCCTCAAGGAGTAGCGACCGCGTATAGCGGAAAGTTTTACCGT
>NZ_JAWRYN010000633.1:0-271 GCF_046534585.1 Peribacillus sp. SIMBA_075
CTGTGGATGCACCCAAAATCGGTTTAAATGATAGTCAGTTGGTATGCTGACCAAATGAAATGGCTTTGCCATCCTTTGCTTGGATTGCGCTAGCGCCGATAAACAGTAGGCATGCGTAGCGATTACTACATCCGGGTTTTCTTTTTCTAATAGGGTGTTCTCCAGGCGCCTGGAAAGCCACCAGCCAAGCGGCATTCTCAGTATCGTCCCAAAGAGACGGTCTTGCTCGTAAATTCGCTGCCACATGGGCCTGCCATAGCGGAGCATGCTT
>NZ_JAWRYN010000102.1:0-627 GCF_046534585.1 Peribacillus sp. SIMBA_075
TTAGCTTGTTTTTAAATTCATTCCCTCGATCTGTGTGGAAGAGCTGAATATCATGAAGGTTTCCTTTGATGGATGCAAATGCGCGTGCCACAAGCTGGGCGTCCTTATTAGGTCCTGTACTAAAGCCAATAATTTCACGATTAAAGAGATCGACAAAGACACATATGTAATGCCATTTATTTTTGACTTTGACATATGTTAAGTCGCTGACCACTACTTTTTTCTCTTCTTCTTGTTGAAATTCCCGATTTAATTCGTTAGCCAGGACTGATTCGTTACATGAGGATTGCTGTGGTTTGTATTGGGCGACTGTATAAGATGATACAAGCCCTTGTTCTTTCATAATCCGGCCAATCCGGCGTCTGGAGACCGTTAGGTCGAGCTTCATTAACTCTACTTTAATCTTACGTGTTCCGTATACCTTACGGTTCTTTTCAAATATTTCTATAATGGCGTGTGTGACATCGTCTTCTGAGTTTCGTTCTTTTGATTCGTAGTAATAGGTGCTCCGCGATAGCTCCAGGACGTTACACATGGCTGATACCGAGTATTTGTCTTTGTTTCGCTTAATAACATTTACTTTCGTCCTAGTATCAGCGCTGCTTGCTTTAAAATATCATTCTCCAT
>NZ_JAWRYN010000634.1:0-271 GCF_046534585.1 Peribacillus sp. SIMBA_075
CTCGATTTCTACATCGAGACCAAAACGGTCTATATTCGCGCATAAGCCTGTAGAGAGTAGGGGGAGCAAGTATGGAAGCGATTGGAGTCATTGGCAGTGGAGCAATGGGCAAGGGAATGATCGGTAGTTTGTTGAAAAAGGGCTATCATGTTTACGCGTATGATCCAAGTCCAGCCGCGCAGCAGTGGGCGAGTGAGCAAGGGGCTCATGTGGTAGCTTCACCGCAGGCTGTAGGATGCGTCACCCGAGTCGTATTTACTTCTTTACCGGG
>NZ_JAWRYN010000635.1:0-271 GCF_046534585.1 Peribacillus sp. SIMBA_075
TTGCATCCCAATCTTTCTCTCCCGCTCCTTTCTCCGCTTCTCCCGGCGCGACGCCAAGAGCGCGGGGCCGTGCTTTTCCGTCCGCTGACATTGAACTGTCGGGCCGCCGGGGGCCGCGCAGCTAAGCCCGCAAGCCGATCAACATCGAAGGCCCACCGGCAGCAGCGCACAGCAAACCAAAAACCAGGGCGGCCGCAGGCCGCCCAACTCCAACCTTCCCGCACAAAAGAAAGCCCCGCCTTGCGGCGGGGCCCGGTCGAAGCTTCGGGGG
>NZ_JAWRYN010000636.1:0-271 GCF_046534585.1 Peribacillus sp. SIMBA_075
GAGCTAAACTATTAAATACACCATTTTGGAAGGCTCTTTTATTATAATTACATGCACAGTAATCAACACTTTATCATGTTATCTGTTTCTGTTGTAAAAATTTTTAAATTAGGTGTTTTTGCTCATCTCCCCGAAAAAGGGACATTTACTTAATTAAAAAGTACACTTTTTGATACGTTTTTACAGACGTATCAAGGACTGGCATTGTGAATATGATCTATAATGAATATATAAAAGATTTCCCATGAAGAAACTTTATAAAAAAAGGTCT
>NZ_JAWRYN010000637.1:0-271 GCF_046534585.1 Peribacillus sp. SIMBA_075
GGATTCAACCGATCGGGGTCGTGCTGGCACTCGCAGCTGCCCTGTTTTACTCCGTTTATATCGTTGTGGGTAACCGGGTGGTAAAAGGGCTATCGCCGTTTGTGACTGCCGGATATATTTCCTTATTCGCGGCCATTTCTACATTCTTTGTGGCGCAAAAGGATGGCGGGCTTGAGCTATCGTTCGGTGCTGTTGGCTGGTGGGCGCTGGCGGGGATTGTTGTGTTTTCTACCGTGATGGCGATTGGCTTTTTCTTTCAAGGGCTTCAGCT
>NZ_JAWRYN010000638.1:0-271 GCF_046534585.1 Peribacillus sp. SIMBA_075
TTCCTCCTTGAATGGATAGTTGGAAGGTCATTGGTGAATAAGCCTTCAAAGAACGAATTGTACTTCGAGCTTCTGAAGGCGTTATTCCGTGCAAATTTTGAAATGCACGTGTAAATGAATCTGGTGAGTTGTATCCATATTTTATAGCGACATCAATGACTTTTGCATTGCTATCTTTTAGTTCAAAGGCAGCAAGGGTAAGACGTCTACAGCGAATATATTCTGATAGTGATATGCCAGCTAGAAAAGAAAACATTCTTTTGAAATGATA
>NZ_JAWRYN010000639.1:0-271 GCF_046534585.1 Peribacillus sp. SIMBA_075
CATACAAAGGAAATAGGAGTGAAGTTTTGTGATTACCATGGATGATATCGTAAGGGACGGGCATCCCGTCTTGAGGCAAACAGCTGAAGCGGTCGAACTCCCGCCAACAGAAGAAGAAAAACAGCAATTAGCTGACATGATCGAATTCGTTAAAAATAGTCAGGATGAAGACATTGCTGAAAAATATGGACTGAGACCCGGCGTAGGACTAGCAGCTCCGCAAATCAATATTAGTAAACGTATGATCGCTGTTCACTGTGAGGATGAGGAT
>NZ_JAWRYN010000640.1:0-271 GCF_046534585.1 Peribacillus sp. SIMBA_075
GATGGATAGGCCGCTGTGCCGCCCGGAACATACAATCCAGCAGATTCAATCGCTGTGACGCGCTGTGCGACATACGACCCGTCCGCCCGGTCTTGGCGATAGCCTTGTTGCTGTTGGCCTTCATGATAGCTGCGGATATTGTCCGCCGCTTCTGTCAGGTCGGCCAGCAGTTGGGGATCGAAACGCTCAGCTGCTTGCTGGATTTCCTCTTGCGTCACCTTTAATGCGGTCAACTCCGCTTTGTCCCATTTTTTCGAAAAGCGGTACAAGG
>NZ_JAWRYN010000641.1:0-271 GCF_046534585.1 Peribacillus sp. SIMBA_075
GTCGCTCTTTCTGACCGAAGATCGAATGAACAGCCCGTTTTGGCTGAAGGAAGATGAAATCGTTGCGTCTATTCAAGAAAAGCCGATTAAAAAAGACCAAGGCACATGGCAGGATGAGTATGTGATGAGGAAAGCCGGTCCAGAGGATGTGCACAAGCTGGCAAAGCTCTATGATACCGTCTTTGAAACGTATCCCACGCCAATGAACGAGCCAGATTACATCCAAAAGGTGATGGAGGAAGGGACAGTCTTTTATGCCGTCGAACATGAC
>NZ_JAWRYN010000642.1:0-271 GCF_046534585.1 Peribacillus sp. SIMBA_075
GAGCACCATAAAATGGTTTCCTCACAAAGACGTGAGAGGTGCATCATCACAAGGCTGCTGTTAGACAAGAACTCTAAAATGAAGTCACGATCACTCACGCCATCAAGGCTGTTTTCGTAAATATGGTCAAAGCCAAGCAGCTCTGCTGTATATTCACGATCAATTGGGAATGTCGTTCCAGCTAACGCCCCGCATCCAAGTGGAGAGACGTTAATCCGCTTCAAAGAATCTTGAAAGCGCGCTTTGTCACGCTCAAGCATCCAAAAGTAGG
>NZ_JAWRYN010000643.1:0-271 GCF_046534585.1 Peribacillus sp. SIMBA_075
GGGCCAACGGGTACGTTCTTATGAAATCCTGAAACAAGCGGTATCGCATGCCGTCCGATTGCCATGAAATGTTCACCTTACCGGCGGCAATAGCCGCTCAGCTTCATGTATAATACAAGGGAAACTTGAAGTTTAAAGGTGGTAGTAATTTATGGACTTTCTCTATTTTCCTGAAGATAAATCAGAATATATTCCGGGAATCATCTCGGTCGTCATCATTTTCATCCTGTCGATCCTGATCGTCCGCTTGTTGACGAAAGCGTCGCGCAAG
>NZ_JAWRYN010000644.1:0-271 GCF_046534585.1 Peribacillus sp. SIMBA_075
CGCCAGACAACGAAACGTGGATTCAAGACCAAGCGCGAAGCAGAGCTCTACCTCGCCACGGTCGAGACCAACAAGGCACGTGGCGAGTACATCGACGCGAGTGCTGCTCGGGTCACTATCGCCTCGCTCGGCACAGAATGGCTCGCAAACCAGACGCACCTCAAACCCTCGTCACTCCGGCCCCTCGAGATCGCATGGCGCCTTCAAGTCGAGCCCCGCTGGGGAAAGGTCCCAGTCGGTGACGTGAGGCACTCGGATGTCCAGACGTGGG
>NZ_JAWRYN010000645.1:0-271 GCF_046534585.1 Peribacillus sp. SIMBA_075
GTCATGACGCGTGTTCTCATTTCGTGGATCAGGTCGTACATTTCATCTTCGTTGGAGTAAGCATCTTCGTTCACACCATAAAGTTTTAACGCTTTTGGCGTACTGCCACCACTTTGGTCGAGCGCTGCAATAAAGCCTTTTCCGTTCTTCATTACTTCAAATTGTTTCGTGTTCATCGTCTCAGCTCCTCAGATTAAGAAATTTTGTCTGCATTAATGCTGTTCCCTGCTAAGTGTACCAATAATCTGCTTTTTCATCAAAGATGAAAAAA
>NZ_JAWRYN010000646.1:0-270 GCF_046534585.1 Peribacillus sp. SIMBA_075
GTTTTTTGTTACTTTACGAATTGAACGACGGTTCACGATTGCTTCTTTTAAATTTGTTGTAGTTGCTGACATTTTAATTCCTCCAAATATATGTTTTATTATTTTTATTTAAACAAATCAACTTGAGTCTTTCATGCAAGACGAATTAGCAATATCCATCCGTCTTACATTGCATACCTTCAAATGAATTTGTTTTATCCTTTTCGATTTCTTTATCAATTACTCTTTCTAGCGTTTCTTTACTAGCAAGTCCTTGAATGACTTCATCTC
>NZ_JAWRYN010000647.1:0-270 GCF_046534585.1 Peribacillus sp. SIMBA_075
GTCGACAGCGCCGAGTTTGCCGAATGGCTTGCCTACGGAAACATTGAGCGGTTCGGGCCGGCTATGGACGATTTGCGCATGGGCGGGATCGCGGCGGCGATCTACAACGTAAATCGAGACACGAAACAACGGCCCGACCCCTTTGGGCCGGCCGACGTGTTTGGATGGATGGAGGCGGGGCAGGCGGAAAACGAGCCGGTGCTACTGGCGGATGCGTCAGAGCAAACGGCATTGATGAAGGCCAAGTTATTCGGGAACCGGCGACGTAAT
>NZ_JAWRYN010000648.1:0-270 GCF_046534585.1 Peribacillus sp. SIMBA_075
GTATTCCTCAGGGTGGTTTTTGCCTTGGCTTTTTACGGGTAAATGATCTGGTAGGCTTAAATAACAAAAGGGCAGTCTGTCGATTTCTCGAAAGACCGCCCTTTTCGTTGGGTGGGTGCTGCTACGAACTTATTTCAAGCTCTTACTTTGTTGTTACAGGTTTGCCTTCGTCCAGCAGTTGGCGAAGAACCGTTTGCAGAATACCACCATTGCGGTAGTAGTCTACGTCTACCATGGAGTCGAGGCGCACGATTACTTCGAATTCGAAGG
>NZ_JAWRYN010000649.1:0-270 GCF_046534585.1 Peribacillus sp. SIMBA_075
TATCTTGAAGCCAGAATATATAAATAAGACCAAAAATCAGAATGAAATCAAAGAACCGAACCCTAAAAGAAAAGCCGTTAAGCTGCCGCAAAAATCAAAGCTTGATCCGAACAAAAAAGCCATCGCACTCACATTTGATGATGGTCCGAATCCAGCGACAACGACAAAAATCTTAGATGCGCTGAAGGAAAATAAAGGACACGCCACCTTTTTCGTATTAGGCAGCAGGGTCCAGTACTATCCTGGAATGCTTGCTAACATTTTAAAAGG
>NZ_JAWRYN010000650.1:0-270 GCF_046534585.1 Peribacillus sp. SIMBA_075
GTGCAGTCGGCGAAGTCGCGGGGGAGAAGGCGGGCGCGGTAAGCAGGGGCACGTCAGCGAACGTCGCACCTTGCCGCTACTATCCAGACATGACGTTTTCGTTTTCGCAGCTACGCTAGCCCACTCGGGGCCAGCGACTTTCGAAAGGAAACCTTCCGATGAAGGCTGCGATTTGCGACGCGTTGTTCCACGTTTTCGGCCGCCATGCTTGCTGCATACCCCCGCCTGGACCGCCCGTATCGGCCAGAAATGGGACACGTATGATGTTGC
>NZ_JAWRYN010000103.1:0-598 GCF_046534585.1 Peribacillus sp. SIMBA_075
TTTTTACTGGTATAATATGGATGATTTTGTTAATGAGAGGGGAGAAAAAGATGAATCAACTTGTATTTAAGCAATTTGAGATGACAAGAGAATATTTCATCAAGAATGTAGAGTCCGTTTCTAAGGAACAAACTGATGTGCAGCCAGATGGTTTTAATAACACAATTCATTGGCATACAGGTCACGTTTTGACAATTACTGAACAAACTATGTTTGGTTTCCCGCATGTAACAACTCACCTTCCCATGAATTATATAGAATTGTTTGGGAATGGTACAAAACCAGCTGATTGGACAGGGAATATACCTGCTATGGATCAACTTATTGTACAGTTGAAAGGTCAATTAACTCGTATAAAGCAAATTTCTTCTGAACAGCTAGATCAAGATTTGGATACACCATTCCTAGGTTGTAAGACTGTTGGAGAACTCGCAGGTTTAACATTAATGCATGAAGCGACTCATATGGGGCAAATTCAGGCGATGAAGCGTATAATTGAACATGTAAGTGTTAAAAACTGAATGTAACAAAGTGTTATATTTAGATGAAAAAATCAGTCTAATAAAACTGGTTTTTTCTTTTGTTATATTTTATACAT
>NZ_JAWRYN010000651.1:0-270 GCF_046534585.1 Peribacillus sp. SIMBA_075
TCATGTAAATTACCTGTACGTTCCTCTTTTACATGGCTACAGGCAGGAGGAGTTACCATGAGTGAATGGCTTGACCAACTGCAAAAAGAAATTGCAGCCCTTAGAAGCTCAACCCGCATTGAAAAGATTCTAAAAGGATTTTCTACTGATGAGAAGTACCGCGTGTATTTGTCTAATGGAGAGAACCGGTTGCTGCGTATTTTTAAGCTTGATCAATGGGAACAGAAAAAAGCCGAGTACGACATTATAAAGACCATTCAAACCCTTGGG
>NZ_JAWRYN010000652.1:0-270 GCF_046534585.1 Peribacillus sp. SIMBA_075
TTTTCACCAGCACCAGTTAGAATAACTACGCGAGTATTGGACTCTTCACTTATTTGAGTTAATATATTTTGTAACTCTTCTAATAACGCTAAAGATAATGAGTTTGCTTGTCTTTCACGATTTAATGAAATCTTTACAACGTGAGGTGTTACATAATCAACTGAAATGTTTTGTAATTGTAGCATCTTCTCACCTACTTATCGTTTTATGTTGAAGCGCTCTATACACATGACTCGGTAATTGGATATTTAATTTACTTTGAATGAAGTG
>NZ_JAWRYN010000653.1:0-270 GCF_046534585.1 Peribacillus sp. SIMBA_075
CGAGATCAAGACCATGGAAAAGCTGCTGCGCTACACCAAGTACCTCCAAGGCTCGCTGAAAACGGCAGGACCCGGACGCTATGTCATTTTCACCACCAGAGGCAGATTGCAGGAAGTGACGCATGATTACAAAACCATTCCCGATCTCCAAGGAATGCTTGGCATACGCGCAGACCTGGTCACCTGCGGAATCGGCGTTGGAAAAACGGCATATGAAGCAGAAATCCACGGAGGAACAGCACTGCTGCATGCCAAAGAACGGGGAACTGG
>NZ_JAWRYN010000654.1:0-270 GCF_046534585.1 Peribacillus sp. SIMBA_075
CAGCAGCGCCTGACTCGTCCGGAGCAGCGATGCGATCGAACTCGCCTCGAGCCTTGTCGAGCAACATCGCGAACTCGGCTTCGGTCACGACGCACTGGTCGGTGGTCAGCCATTCGCGGAGCAGAACCTCCACGTCCTGGTGGTAGACGCGGGAGTCGGCCCAGACCCGCTGGACGATGCCCGCGATCTGATCCTCGCGAGGCGCCGGCTGAGCGCCATCCATCACCGGGAAGTGCGCCGGATCCTTGTGCTTCTTCTGGTTCATGTCTT
>NZ_JAWRYN010000655.1:0-270 GCF_046534585.1 Peribacillus sp. SIMBA_075
GCAATAGTGCCGAGCATGCTTTATTGGTTTTGACGAAGACCGGCTATTCAGCCATCCCGGTTTTGGATGCGAAGTACCGGTTTCACGGCTTAATTAATGCCCAGCGCATCACAGACGCCATTCTTGGAATGGACCATATAGAATACGAGAAACTAGGCAATATTCGAGTCGAGGAGATCATGCAGACCGATCTGCCGCTGATCCATTTGAACGACCGCTTTCAAAGAGCATTGGATTTGGTGATTGACCAGAATTTCCTCTGTGTAGTGG
>NZ_JAWRYN010000656.1:0-270 GCF_046534585.1 Peribacillus sp. SIMBA_075
CGATTGCTGTTCTTTTTCATTTAGATGACTAAGAGACTGTTCAACCTCGATCAGTTCATCAGAAATAGAGGCAGCTTTTAATGGATATCGCCCTATATCTGTTTCATATTGATGGATGAGCTGCTGCTGACTTTCTAGCTGATGCGCTAGTTTATCAAGCTCCTTCTCTAAATCGTATGTGGTTGTTTGCAGCTGCTCTTTTATCTGCTGTTTTTCTTCTAAAAACGAAATACTTTTCTCAATACGCTCTTTATAGCCTTCTGCTTGTTG
>NZ_JAWRYN010000657.1:0-270 GCF_046534585.1 Peribacillus sp. SIMBA_075
GCAGCACGTCGCCTGGAGCGCGTATTGACTACTGATCCTGGAATGGGCATCGTCCGTCACGTGGATGCCGGCTACGATCTGGCTATTCAGACCGCCAAGGAAAAAGGCGTCCATATTCCAATGATGAAGGAGTAAGAGCCATGACCAAACCTGTATGGATTCGCCATGCCAGCCAGCTTGCTACACTGGCTGGCGGTTCAAAGGCACCTGTAGTCGGTGAGCGGATGAATGAGCTGTCTATTATCGAAAATGGAAGTGTTTGGCTGGAAG
>NZ_JAWRYN010000010.1:0-148498 GCF_046534585.1 Peribacillus sp. SIMBA_075
TTACATCTATTGAAACATAAAAAAACCCGGATAAGGGACACTTTTTTATGTGTGTCCGTTATCCGGGGTATAGTTCATTAACGGCGGACTTTTTTTCAATTGAGTGCTGTCAAATTTATTTATTCTGTTCAAGGCATTGATAAACCGCCATCATATCTCGTTTGTTCAATTCACGAATTCGGGCGAAAATGGGGATATCGGCAACGGCCTCGGTACGTTCACTTTCAGCCACGGCATCGCTTACTTTCCCTGTCAGCCAGGTTTGCACGTCGATGCTATCTACGATTGCTTTGCGCCCTTCATCATCGATGCCACTGGCATGACAGCTCACACAAGGGATCGTTAATTTATACACACCGTCATGGATGTTATCTTCTGTAATGACTTTCTTCCCATTACAGAATGGACATTTATGAATTGCTTTAATTTTATTGATTTGGGTAACGATTTTTTTGTAGCCAAATGCTTCATAGACATAGGTTAGTTTTTTGTATTTGCCATTGGTGAAGTATTTATCAATAATGGTTTCTCTTGTTTCGTTAATATTGGCAAAGTCACAGATGGTGATCTGGTTTTTGCTGCTGATTGCTTCAATATTGCCTTTAATGCTGTCCCAGAATGGTTGGGTATTTTGAAGAACCACTTCATAGCCGACAAAGCTTGCTAGTTCGAGCTCTAGCATTTTCAATGCCGCTTTTGTTTCACGTGGAAGGAATGAGACATCATCAGTAAGTGCGATATCGCCGCCCACAATTGCTTTTAGTTTTTCCAGTTCCGGCAGCTTCCCTGCAATTTTGATGACTTGATCAATTGGCTGTTGGATGATCTCGCGAATGTCCGTATCACCAAACATCAGCTTTTTATGATGTTTGAGAACCGTTCCTTGACAGACTGGACAGTCGATCATTTCTTTTGTTTCTTTCATCTGCTCTTTAATGATTGATTTCGATACGAAGATATAACGGCCAATGATGAAATTGAATCCTTCCCATGTTCTTGATGCCTTGCCTGCTTTATCATAAAAGGACTTTTCCCAATACCCATATAAGAAGGTATGCTTTTCGGCATCTGTCATCTCATTATAGCTTTTACTAATGTCGTGACCGAGTTCATTCTTGATCTCATCAAACAGGAATTGCAGTTTTGGATGCTGATAATATTTTAATACTTCCATCACGTCCGGATGTAATAAACCATCCCAGAATGGCACGTTTTTGTCTTGTATGACGACATCGAAATCGAATTTTTCAATGACCCGGCGTCCCGAACAGCTTGGACAATGATTTTCTGCAGAATAGAAATCGAAGCTTCTTGTATCCTTATTGGTCGGATGTGCAGCCACTATATGATTAATCATTCCGCCCAATTCATAAAGAAACGTATATTGACTATACAAATGCCGTTCAAGATCGATGGCGATCACAGGTGCAATCGTGTCGGACTCGTACTCCCCATAAATCACGCGAGCGATTGGTGATAAGCTTTTTAAAATGCCGCCCTTATAGACGTTCTCTGCGTTTTTAAAATAGTCCAGATGATTTTCTTGTAAGTAATTGATGCCATTTTTTGAGCGAAGTGTGGAAG
Organism: Peribacillus sp. SIMBA_075; assembly: GCF_046534585.1. Taxonomy (NCBI): domain Bacteria; kingdom Bacillati; phylum Bacillota; class Bacilli; order Caryophanales; family Bacillaceae; genus Peribacillus; species Peribacillus sp. SIMBA_075. Next base: position 1,585 of record NZ_JAWRYN010000010.1, read on the forward strand.
TGATTTGCAATGGCTCCACTCGATTTCCACTTTCTTTGTGACGATAATGATCATCATGACTGACAACATCAAGATGTTGGACAGGTTCAAGCTGTCTTTTACCAAAATCCACGATATAATCCGAGCTATCCAGCATATAGCCATTATGTTCAATCATGATGATGGAGACCGATTCATCCTCCAGAATGACCCTGACACTATCGATGAATTGGTTTAAAATATTTTGCGATAACCCTTTTGATGGCTCGTCAAAAATGAACAGCGTGTGCGGGTTTCTTGTCTTCGCAAAAAGCTCGGAAACTAAGTGGACACATTGAAATTCACCCGTCGATAGTGTTTGTGTTTTTCTTTCTAACGTCAAATAACCAAGCCCAAGTTTGATCAATAAACTCAAGCGTTTATGTGCGATGTCTTCAGATGGCAATTCCTCGATGATATCTTCGATTGAACGCTGAAAAATATCATCAATTTCATCACTGTATTTGGTTAGCTTCTTTTTAATATCAAGAAACGTCGCAACGGTTGACCGGCTGGTGATCGATTTGTTTCGGTCCTGCCCGACCATTACAAGCTTATCCTTTGGATATCGCTTCTGAAAATCCTTGGAGATACACTCATTGACAAGTGTAGATTTACCGCAGCCTGACTCACCCGTAAAGGTAATGAGCCTATTCTTGGGAATCCGGATTTCCTTCATTTGAATATTACGGCAGTAAAGATCCTGAAATTGATAGTATTCCGTTGGCGCTGCTTCATTTCGTTCCCAGTTGATTGGTTTAGGCCGCGGTGATTCCTCAACGATTTTCCCGCCATATTTCCCGCTGCCAGGTCCAAAGAACAATTGTTCATCAGTGCTATCTAACACCGTGTCTGAGTGATCAATGAGCCAAATTTGATTTTTATAACCTAATTGCTTAATCTGCTCCAAAATTTTCAAAAGGGTTTGATGATCAAGACCGACGGAGATTTCATCGATGATGATCACGGTATTTTTACTTGTTGCCATGAATTCGGCCAAGTAAAGCCGTGTTAATTCTCCCCCTGATACTGTCCCCATAATACGGTTTAAGCCTAAATAGCCAATATTCATATTGATTATATTTTGGAGAATATGCTGTTTAGCTTCACTAATATGTAATGTCTCTGCAAGTGAAAGGATCGTTTCGATGCTTAAGTTGTTGATATCGGAAATAGTATGCGGGCGATCTAATAATTCAATCGTATATTGCTCGACCTCTTGATTGTAGCGCTTCCCCTCACACTTTGGACATTCGACATTTTTCGTCGTACCGCGTCCTTTACAAGTGGGGCACCAGCCTAAGGCATTATTAAAGGAAAAAACTTCTGGAGAAAGATTGAATTTTTCAGCAAGACAAACACGAATCTCTTTAAACACACCAGTATGTGTGCCAATGGTCGAACGGGGATTGGCGGAAATGGATGATTTGCCGAGAAAAAGGACCAACGGCATTTCTTCCATCTTGATGGCGCTGAAGTTGGTTTCCATAATATTAGGAAATAAATACTGATATTCAGACTTGGGCAATAAGGAAACGAGACGTTTCTTGGATTCTTCCCCAATGGTTTGACAAAAAGTCGTCTTCCCAGAACCGGATAAACCAGCAATTCCTAATGATTGATCGTCTGGCAGTGCTGCATCTAAATGGTTTATATTGTTCGCAATTAATCGATTTATTTTCATTTGTAACTCCTCTCTATTTTATAATGCTCAGTCTTTCATATTAGCACAGCGACAAATGTATTTGGTGTTTTTTTAACGGTAGCTCCATTCTGCTATTCTTTCACATTTCCCTGCTCCAAAAACGTATGATTCATCGACAAAAATCGTGGGCTTAGTGTAGGATATTTTTACAATTCTCTGCAGATTGAGCTTTTTTATAGAATATTAAAGCCCCTCTCGATTAAAAGAAGGGCATTCATTACGAAGTATGACCATATTTTTGCCCAATGCGCTTATTTTGTATTGGACTTTTTTGCCTTGTTTTCAAGCTCGCTTTTTGGCTCAGTGGAGAATTCCACATCTTTTCCATGTCCCTGCGGGTTAACACTTGGTGCGATGCGACCTCGTCCTGTCTTTTTACTCATTTCCTTCACCTCCAAGTATATTATGTCCGAACTGTTATAAATTAAAAACGAGTCCTTCTTTGTAATCCGTAATTCCACTGCTCCTTATCTGTTCATGCATAAAAGATATAGAGTAAAATTGGCCCTTTATCATATGTTATAATATGGTAATTATATACTTATCTTAAATACTGCATAGATAAGTTCAATTTTATGGAGGTGCTTGTATGGTTTCGTATCTATTTACTATAGTTGTAGTTGGCATTATCGGATTGATTGGCTACAGGATGATTTTCAAAAAGAAAACACCTTCTAGCATGTATACACCTTACGATGACATGATTATGGGGAAAAAAGATGATGTTAAAAGAAACTACCATGAACAAGATGCAAAACACTATATCGAATATGAAGAAAAAAGCGATAAAGACAAAAACATTTGAACGAATTTGTCTTTATCCAGCAATTAATTGTTTTGTAAATTTTCAATCTATTTAGCTTGTGTTTATGGGTTTCGGTCACGTTTTCGTTGTTTAATTTAGGGTTTATTATTTTACCATCTGTCTCGCTTCCATAAACAACACCTGGATAAACTTTTTCAGGTTATTGCGGCTCTGGTTGCTTACTTTTTTGCTTTTGTCTTCTAGCTCCAGCATTTTCTTGCGGACTTCCGAGAAATCAAAAAATGTGGAAGAATAGGCTTCGAATTTTGGATTCAGATAATCCGTCAATCCTAATGATGCGATATGGATGAGCGCCTGGTGAAGAGCGCGGCGGACACGCTGCTCAGAGGCTTTCATTTCTTTCTGGATTTCGGCCTCTCCAGCTTGATCTCCCAGCTTTTCAACAGCGATTCCTGCAAAAATTTCCTTTAAATATGGGAACGTGTAGGCAGAACCGAGTCTTTGCTTTTCATTTTGAAGGAATCGTAAAATGTTTAGTAAATCTTCGCTTCCCACTTCGCCAATCATACCTAAATCGGAAATTAAGGAACGTCCGGCTTCCATTATATTTTTTGTATGTGGTGGGGACACGAACGTTGACTTCGGGGCTGTAAATAAGTTCAACGATTGTTGAATGCCCTGGATTGATTGATCCACCAGTACCCGTTTGTTTACTTTTTTTAATATACATGAAATTTCAACTTGGTTCAGCGGTTTTGTAATGTAGTATTCCGCCCCTAATTTATACGCCTCTCCAATCAGGTCCTTCGCCTCCACTTGCGAAATCATCACAAACTTTCCTTGAAATCCATCAGCAAGAGCCCTGATCGTTTCAATTCCGTCCCTGATTGGCATGAGCAAATCAATTAGGACAACGTCTGCTTTTTTTAAATACAACAAGCCATTATTCACTAACGATCCGTCTTCTGCTTCACCCACCACTTTTCCTAAGTCTTCGTCTTCAATCATCTCCGTCAGCATTCCTCGAATGGCAGGATCATCATCTATAATGAAATAATTCATCTCGTTAACCCTTTCTCCATAATCGCATTAATCGGAAGTTCCACGCTGAATACGGTTTCTTTATAGTTATCCATAAGCCTGATATGTCCTCCAAATTTTTCAACAGTTTGTTTCACATATGATAAACCGATACCCGTCGAAGGGTTTCCCGCCTCATCGAATTTCTTTGTATATCCTGCCGTAAAAATGACTTCCTTCTGCCTCGGTGCAATGCCGGGTCCATTGTCACTGATGCAAAACTCCACGGATTGATCTTTCCTTTTCACATGAAGCGATACGTTTCCCTCTTCTTTAATGGCTTCCACTGCATTGGCCAACAAATTATTTATTAATGATAATACCATAAATACATGGTAAGGAGGATGATCCCCATCTATATGCAAGGAAAATGAAATATCTTTGTGAAGGGACTCTGCATATCGTCTATTGGACACGACCATTATGTTACAAAGCTGTTCGATATTCATATATTCCTGCAGGTTTTCGGTAGACATGAGTTCCGATAACCCCGCATAAATCCGCTGGTTATCTTTTTTGATTTCATGTACAAGACCGGCAATCTGCAGCGCCGTTTGCGCATCCCGGCCGTTCGTCTCGTCTGATTTTAACCGACGATAAAAATCATAACATGTGCGGGTGATTTCTTCCGCAGCTTGCATCGTTTTCTTCAGTTGAACCGTTTCTTCATACAAACTTGAAATGAAAAGCAGCATTTGTTCTTTTTGCATGCGCTGCTCTTTTTCTGCGAATTTTGCTTCTCTCAGCTTTAATATATTAAAAAAACCGAGAACGAAAAAGCTTCGAATGAAGGCGATTAACACGAGTTGGTCAATATCTAGCGATGGTGTGTCCTGATTGGCCAAGAAGGAACGGATCACCAATTCCGATACACCTGCAGAAAGCTCGATCAATACCCCTAAAATCCCGATCACAAACGGCTGGTCGTGCCGGTCGTTCATTTTCGTCCTATGAAAGGCAAACGCGTAGATGAAGTAATAGAAAAAGGCGGGAAAATGAAGATACATCGCTTCCCCAACAGATATGTCCCGTATTCCAACTGCCAGTGAAAAACGAAAAACAAACACACTCATCCCCGTTAAAAAGCCTGCAATATTCGGGTTGATTCCCCTCCCCCACAGCAAAAACAAGAAAAAAACGGGGGTTCCCAAACTGACTCTGAATGTATCGTCGAATGGATAAAACTTGAATTCACCCGCAAGAGGCACTGCAATCATAATCAATAGTAATATCCTTATTCTCTCTTTCAATATGGTACCTCCCCAGTCACTTTATAAAAAGATAACACATGAACTGGTAAAAAAGAGAGATGGGTTTTGACTGAAATTTTTATTTTTTCCGGCACTTGTAAGTATCAGTAGGTTCCAGTAGTTTTCAGTAGGTCGATTATAAACTTAGAATAATCTAAATATTGAAAGCGTTAACAAACAATTACATAGGGGGAATTTAAATGAAAAGGTTTGGCTTAGCTACACAAATTTTTGTTGCACTTGTACTGGGTATCGGTGTCGGTGCTTTATTCCATGGCAATGAAACAGCCATGTCCATCATGCAGCCGATTGGCGATATTTTCATTCATTTAATTAAAATGATTGTCATCCCGATCGTCATGGCTGCATTAGTAGTCTCAATAGCGGGAGTGGGCGATATTAAAAAACTAGGGAAATTGGGTGGGAAGACTCTTCTTTATTTTGAGATTGTCACCACAATTGCCATTGTTATTGGAATATTGTCGGCAAACTTGTTCCACCCGGGGTCTGGTTTAGATACAAGCAAGCTTGAAAAAAGTGATATTTCAAAATATGAAGAAACAACAAAGACGGCTGGAAGCGGTGGCTTTGGGGAAACAATTTCTCATATTGTTCCTCAAAATGTATTTGAATCAATGGCTCAAGCCGATTTATTACCGATCATCTTCTTTTCTGTGTTATTCGGCTTAGGTGTGGCTGCGATAGGAGAAAAAGGAAAGCCTATTCTTGGATTCTTTGAAGGTGTATTAGAAGTCATGTTTTGGGTGACGAATCTAGTCATGAAATTTGCCCCCTTTGGTGTATTTGCGCTGATTGGTGTAACTGTTGCTAAATTTGGTATTGCAACATTGGTCCCTTTAGGGAATTTAGTAGTTGCTGTTTATGTGACGATGGTTTTCTTTGTGTTCGTCGTTCTTGGAATTATTGCGAAAATGTCCGGGACAAGCATTTTTGTTATCCTGAAAGTATTAAAGGATGAACTGATTTTGGCATTTACAACAGCAAGCTCAGAGTCGGTATTGCCAAGGCTTATGGACAAAATGGAGAGGTTTGGCTGCCCGAAATCCATTACATCATTTGTTATTCCAACAGGCTATACATTTAATTTGGACGGCTCATCGATTTATCAAGCACTTGCTTCGCTTTTCGTGGCACAAATGTATGGGATTGATCTGTCCATTACACAACAGATTACGTTGTTACTAGTATTGATGTTAACGTCAAAAGGAATAGCTGGCGTTCCGGGTGCGTCATTTGTTGTTATTTTAACGACACTCGGCTCTATGGGACTGCCGGTGGAAGGTGTTGCGTTCATTGCCGGTATCGATCGTATTTTGGATATGGGAAGATCAGCGGTAAATGTCGTGGGGAACTCATTGGCGGCGATTGTCATATCGAAGGCGGAAGGTGAATTTGACCAGGAAAAAGCAAACCATTACGTTGATTCAATTAAACAATCAGACGTAGCATAAACTACATTTTAAAAGAAAAATCAGTACGTGAACTATGCCTGCAGTATGATGTGTTAACAGAGGAAGAGCTTGATCTTATTTTAAATCCTTACTAGATGACAAACCCGGTATTTCTGGGGCTGAGCTGTTTGATAGATCGTAATTTCCGATTTTGATGGCAGATATGGTTGATGAATAACAGGAGTCTGGGAAATTGATATAAAAACCTCCTTTATAGAGAGGGCTTCTAAATTTTAAACAATAGTGATTGGAACATAAGGTGCGAGACTCCTGCGGGAAAAGCGCGTCCAAGGGAGACCCCACAGGCGCAAAGAGCGCAAAGAAGGCTCCCGGACCGCCCGCGGAAAGCGAGTGCCTGGTTTGGAAAGAACGTTCTAACTTTACAAACCCTCAAAAAAACTAAAATCGATTATCGAGTTTGTCTACAGCCTGAAGAGCCCGTCCTTCATACCAGGAACTTATCAAGATCACGAAAAAAACCTGCATAGAACCAAAGTCTACACAGGTTTCAAAAAAGCCGTTTTCCATATTGTATAACCATAAACCAATAATCCTATAATGTAATTACCTTAAACACCCTACTAAGTTGGAGAATCTACTTTAAAGCGCGAGTGTAATTAAATGTGTCTTTGTTTTGAGGAACATCCGGATCTTTTTTCCCGGCAGGCTGTACCGCTCTTCCTGTATTTCCGCTATAGCCTTCTTCCATGGGTCCTGGATAATGATAATGTCCATCATTAACTGATTGAGTTGTTGATTCACCAGTCACCTGGTTTCCTCTCGTTTCCACCTGTTCTTTACCGTTAGTCAATTCATCTCCTCCTTTTCTAAAGATTCTTTATAGTATTTGATAAAAGAACAATAAAATTAAAGAAAAAAAAGGAAGCGCTAATATGTCAGAAGTAAATGCTTCGTTGCATCGTTTTGCAAGAAAGGACTGGGTTCGCCAACCGTATATATTTGTAAGTCATGCATAGCCCTGGTGCATGCGGTGTAGAATAATCTTCGCAGGCTCTCATCACCGTATGTTTGCACAGATGCATCATAAATGATGACAGCATCAAACTCGATGCCCTTGGCCAAATAAGCCGGAATAACAACAACACCCTGTTCATATTCATTTGTGCCTTTCTGTACGAGTTTAATTTCACCAATGATACTAAGGGCATCGTATGCAGCGGCACTTTCGGCAGCGGATTTACATATTATTGCGATGGTATTATATTCACGGCTTTGTAAGTCTTTGACTTTAGACACGATATTGTGGTGCAATTCATCACGGTTTGACACTTGAGTCAGTACAGGCTTCTCACCTTCACGTTCGAATGCCTTAATTCGATGGCCTTCTGGAACTAGTTCACGTGTAAATTCTATAATCTGCTTAGTGGATCTGTAGCTTTGATCCAAGGTTATACTCTCGGTTTCACTTACTCCGTATAAACTGGTAAGAGTCTGGAAATCCACCCGTTCGCTAGCATGTGCAAATATCGCCTGGTTAAAGTCACCGAGCACAGTCATCCTTGCAGAAGGAAACAACCGTTTCAAAAACTCGAATTGAAATGGAGAATAATCTTGTGCTTCGTCTACAAGCACGTATTTTATTGAGGAATTCGTCTGAAATCCTACAATTAGCTCCTTCAGCAGCAAAAATGGAGTCGCGTCTTCGTAATGCAGTTTACCTTCGTCCAGCATTTTTTGCGTTGATATACATATTTCCCTTTCGACAGCTGTTTCACCCTCATTCCACAGTTCACTCCGTATTTGTTCGTCAAAGAGTTGCTTGTATATTCCCTTAATATTGATAAAATGAAGGGCTTCTACCCGTTTGCGTAACGTCTTCAATTTCTTGCGAACAATCATACGCGTGAGAATTTTATGTTCTTTCTCATAATCGTCAAAGGAATCTTCATTTAGGCCGCGTTTTTTCTCTAGGTAGGTGTATACCTTTTGATAGTCTTCTTTGCTTAGGTACTCGATTTCCTCCTGGACCCAAGGTTTTTTCAACTCAGACTTTTCCGTTTCATCAAGTAACTCACATAACCAGTCTTTCAACTTTTCAACCCTATTGTGAAACCTTAGTGTGGTGTCTGTGTTATAAAATCTTTCTAAGATTTGTTTGGCGGAGACGAGCGTTTCCCCCCGAAACTTTAACCCTCTAAAGATCATTCCAGAAAGTTCTAGTGATTGTCTGTATGTTTTGATTATCTCAAAGAAGCGAATCGATGCCTTAAATTGGATACTCGCTGTCCTGGTGCTATAGGAAGGATCATCCGCTGCAGTCAACAAAAATTCTAATTGCTCATAAGGATCCTCAACTTGAAACGAGTCAGTCAGACGATGATCCAAGTATTCCTGGAATGTTACCTGCTGCATATTCTCTTCGCCAAGTTCGGGCAACACATTTGATACGTAGTTATTAAACATTGAGTTAGGGGAGAATAGAATGATTTGGTCGGCTTTTAGCCATTCCCGATTCTTGTAGAGCAAGTAAGCGATCCGTTGGAGGGCAGCTGATGTCTTGCCGCTGCCAGCGGCACCTTGAACAATGAGCAGACGTCCGCGATCGTTCCGGATGATCCTATTTTGCTCCCGTTGAATGGTGGCAACAATACTGTGCATATGCTTATCTGTTCCCTTGCCAAGCACCTGCTGCAGGATCTCATCTCCAATGGTGAGACTCGTATCGAACATTGATACGATAACGCCTCCCTTGATGATATATTGCCACTTTTTCTCCAACATCCCAGATATCACGCCTCCGGGAGTAGAGTATTGTACGGGGCCGGGAGGATAGTCATAATAAACACTCGAAATCGGAGCCCTCCAATCGTAGATAATGAAGTTTTCTCCTGTTGTATCAGTAAGAGTGGAGGTCCCAATATAAATTTGTTCCGTAAGTTCGGACCCTTCTTCAGTGATATCGATCCGGCCGAAATAAGGAACTTCCTGCATGCGGCGCAGTGTAGATAGCCTCTTGTAGGAATATCTATGTGCGCCTTCGCTTTGTGACAAGTCTTGAGCCTGCTGCCTTAAGCCAATGATGGTCTCGAGGTAATCATCGAAAGTATCGATATTAACCTTGAGGTCATCCCAGAAATGTTTACGGATATTAACAACTTCTTTTTTACGCTTTGAAGTTTCTCCTTCAATTTTGCTGATTTGTTTCGTGATTGTTTTTATCACCCCGTCCAAACGTTCTTGCTCCTGCCGAATTTCATCGTTCATATCAGACACTCCTTCAAAAAATAAAAATAGGGGTTGACTAGAGGTGAGCTTTACCTTATACTTATAGTAAGGGATAAACTGTTTTCGTGTATAATTAAATGTGTTTCTATACTAATTTATCATAACTACTGAATTATATCAATGTATATTTCATAACAGTTTCCATAATGAATCGGCGTTTTAAAGTCATTAACCAGTTGAGCAAGTAGCTTGACTGGTTATTTTTTTATGACTAAATACATGTTAGTCATGTTTTTCATAATAGCTGCAACACTCACACCAACGGTTGATTCGTTGTAACGATGAATAATCCGGAACTAAAAAAATGGATAGCCCCAAATAAGGCTATCCAGCTTAATTTATAAATGCTGTCTAAAAGATCACTTTACCTTTACCCCAGATTTGATCAAGGTAGGCGGAGTTTCTCCCTGTAATCCGGCTACAAGGTTGGTTGCTGCCAGCATCGCCATTTTCAGGCGGGTTTCATATGTTGCGGAACCGATATGAGGCAAAGTGACGACATTCTTCATGGAAAGCAATGGATTGTCCTCCTTGACGGGCTCTTGTACAAAAACATCCAGTCCTGCCGCATGAATTTCACCAGTTTTTAGCGCAGTGATCATGGCTTCTTCATCAACGGTTTTCCCTCTTGAACAATTGATGAAGATGGCAGTCTCTTTCATGAGCTTGAATTCTTGTTCCCCCATCATCTTTTCAGTTTGGGGAGTCAGCGGTGTCATCAAGCAGACAAAATCAGATTGCTTTAACAGATCTTCCAGAGAACAGTATGTAGCTCCATACTTTTGTTCTGCTTCTTCGTTTCTAGATCTGTTGTGATAGAGGATGTTCATATCGAATCCAAAACGGGCCCTTTTTGAAACGGCCGAGCCTATTCCGCCCATCCCGATAATCCCTAATACTTTATGATGGACGTCCAACCCAAACGATTTTTCTCCGATATTCGATGTCCATTGCCCTGACTTTACCATTTGATCCATCTCTGGCATTCTTCTCGCTGTGGACAGCATCAAACCCATAATTGTATCTGCGACTGTTTCATTCAATACCTCGGGCGTGTTCGTAGCCATGATTCCGCGATTGGACAGCTCCGTTATATCCAAATTGTCATAACCAACTGACGAATTACAGACGATTTTTAATTGCGGTGCTTGATCCAGTAAAGCTTTATCCACCTTTAATCCTGACCCTAATATACCTTGTGCGTTCTTCAGCTCTTGAAGGAATTCAGAGTGATTTTGTGAGTCAAGACCTTCAAAATAAACGACATCACAAGTCTTTTGAATATAATCCAATACTTCTTGATCCACTTTCTTATAGATGATTACTTTCGGTTTCATCATTAGTACCCTCACTTCCAATAAAGTAGGACCCCATCGGGATCAAATACAGACACATGTATTTTGAAATACCTCTACCTATAATCTACCATTATTTAAAAAAAGGTTGTAGCTAATTGAATGGCGGACCAAACTGCTAAAATGGAAGCTAAAGATAGAATGATATTTTCGAACCAATTGTTTTTATATTTTCCCATCAAGCTTTTTTTATTTGATAGCACCAGCATCCCAATAGCGATAACCGGAAAACCGATGATGTTTATTGCATTTACACCAATTGTCAATGCGATGAAACCAGGCATGCCGGGAATGGACCAAATAAGCGGCGTAACTAATACAAAAATCATAATCCATTTAAACATTGGATCTTTTTCATATTTACCCTTGTACTTTTCGCGTCGGTTTTTATTTATTACATAAAAGGCATCTACTATCAATCTTGGAAAACCAGTTGACTTCCCTACTATACTCGCGAACAATACGCCAAATACACCAAGATAAAAAATGTACCAGCCAAATTGTCCTAACGACATTTGTAATGCCATTGCCAAGTCATCAATCGTTTCCACATGAATTCCCTTCGGTTTTAAAATTTCTGCCCCAACAACCCAAATGGCTAAATTAATCACGATGCAAACTCCGATGGCAAACAGCAAATCATTTCTTTGAACCTTGACATGACTCGGCTTCGTCCAGCCCTTTTCCTTCATGAAATATGGATGTACAAAGTTCGAAATCGATCCTGCCACTGCACCGATAATTGAAATCGCTACCAATAAAGCTCCATGAACGCCAGTATCACTTGGAATGCTAAAACCAACAGTTCCCTTAATGATTTGCCCCACATCCGGTGTTGCTTGAATGGCCAGGAACAAGAAGGCAATGGTCAATAATGCTAAAAGCACTTTCATTACACTTTCAATTCTATTATAAATATTTCTGCCAATAAGCATAAAAACTAATCCTACAACTACCATTGAAGCTAAGAATGGCTGGTTAACATGGAATAAGGTCGATAAAACCTCTCCCGCTCCCTTAATCATATATGCATTAAAAAGATGCCCCATTATTAATGCATAACCAAACATGAAGTAACCGAAGAATGGGTGGATACGTCCATATCCTTCAAGTATGGTTAACCCCTCTGTGTTACAGAGCTGGAATCTGGCGATAACATTAACGATAAGAAAACGAAGGATGAGTGACAGCGCTAAAATCCACATTAAGCTATATCCATAATCTGCCCCGGCTACAGAAGAAGTCACCAGATCTCCAGCTCCAAGCCACGTTAACACGGCAAGTATCCCCGGACCATAAGATGTTTTAAACTGCGTGATGAAGTTGGGTTTCTTACTGACGGCCTCCGGAACAATCACAGTGGATTCAGCAAGGTTTGATTGATTTTTCAAGTTATTCACTCCATTCCAACGAGTAATGTATTCGCTTTCATTTTTTTCTAATGCATTAATACTTTGATAACCCTAGCCATACAGATATTGAAATTATGCCAAGACTTTATGTCATTTCCGAATTGACATAAAGTGTACGCTGCAGTATGTTGTCATGCTTCATGTTGAAGTGAATCAGCTCGTTAAAAAAGCTCCCCTTCCATTTAATTGAATGTTTTGACTATTTACATTGAAATTGTAAGACAAATTAAAATGTAAGTCAATCATAATATTTATATGTTTTTTTAATATCCTTTCATAAAAAAACCTTTTGGCCCTTCGTACTAGATGACAAATCAAGAGAATTGGCGTTGTTGCGGGTTAGAAAAAAACAGGATCATTACCATACGGATAAGGACGTGCGAATAGATTAAAGCCATAAGCGGATAATATAAGCGAAGGAGTGAAATATATGCCACAAGAAAATAACAATGATCCATTTAATAATGACGGGAACCTTGATATAGACCCAACTAATAATCCCACTAATAATAATGATGACAACGATACAATTGACAGACCTGTAATGATTGATGATGGTTTGAACCCAGGATTTCAAAGAGAAGAACGTCCTAGCCCTGATCGTGATATCCCAACAATAGAGGGAGTTGCAAACATTAGAGATCGTTTTCCTTCGGATCATGAGAGACTTATGAGCAGAATCAATCTTGGTGATGCACTAATAAATCGAGAAAATACACATACTGGACGGTATCAAAGATAAAAAGTATATCTTTTAGTGGAAGATTAACCGCGAGAAAAAGCTAAAGACCTGTATAGGCTTTAGCTTTTTATTAATTTTTCATATTTTTTTCCCCACTCTCCCATACTAGCCAGTATCGGAATAAAGCTTTTCCCTATAGGTGTTAACGAGTATTCTACCTTTGGGGGGGACTTCTTTATATACTTCTCTGTGAACCATTTGGTCTTCTTCCAATTCTCTCAACTGACGTGTCATATTCCTTTTGAAATACCTGGTACTGGAATTGAACCTGTGGATCATTTACTATTCGGAAGTATTGGATACCTTGATGAAGAAGCATATAAAGGCATGTTAAAGAAAGTTGAAGATGCAATTAATTCCCATTTCTTGTAAACATATCCTTATGTCGAAAAAGACTGCTCATTTCCGGGATGTCTTGAAAGGTTCTTAACGAACGGATGCTTTACTTATTAGATTATTTACCGTATATAAGTTAAACTTTTTATAAAAAGTTGGTGCAAGTGCTGTGATAAATAAGAGTGAAGTTTTACACATTGTTTTTGGACATCAACTTCTGGTTCGTTGAAAATGAGTCTAAGAGAAATAGGTATGGAAAATGAAGAGCAGGTGATATGTTTTTCAGACATCTTTTCAGTCGGACCTATCTGGAAATTACATGATGAATTTGGAGTGAAACAAAGGATAGATTGGTTCAGAACACGGTATTTATCAGAAGATGATTACTATGAAATGGACTATGGGAAAGATTTTAATAAAACTAAGGATAAAGTTTGTCATGTTCCCGAAGAAGCCACCATCTTTCTTTGGGCAGGAGATAGTTCCCATGAACAAACAGGAGTTAGATATGTTTTGTATTTATTGAAAAATAAGCGAAATAAGATTATTTTAATTAATACGACTAAAGCCTATCATGAACAATTCAAGGATTCGAATAGAGTATACTCCCCTCTTACTACCGGTGGAATTCCTCCGGAAAAACTGAAGTCGATCTACGAGAAAAATAAAACGAACAACCCTATTGCCATCGAGGATAGAAGAAAATTCCATCGAGAATGGGAGGCTTTAGCTGAGGCACAAAATGTATTGCGTATTTGGGAAAATGGTGAAGTGCATGGCGTTGATGAAGATTTTTATGATCCATTCATCATCAACAAGGCAAGTAAATTACACAGCCAGCAAAAGCATAAGGATTTTATGAAAAGTGCAAGATTAGTAGGTGAAGTAATGGGTCATCTAGAACAATATTTAGGAGACGAATTTATTGAATACCGAGTTAGGCATCTAATAAATAACGGTACTTTTGACATAGAGGGTGTCCCTATAGCAATGAGATTCTATAGCATAAAACTACGGTCTTGACGTTTTTTAGATGAATGGATATTCGACTAATATTACCTTCTATTTCTCCTAGAAGGCTTTTCTCCACGCAAGGTTCGGGTAGTATTTTTTGAGAAAAACACTCAAAAAATCTTCACCCCTTTCCCCTTGCACTTCGAAATTTGGCAGGCAGGGACATTTCGCCAAGCTGAACATACTCAAAACAAGGTAAAAAAGTGATAAAAGTTTAGGATTAAACTTTATCACTTTTTTTATTTTTTCTTTTCTACAGAATTCACTATTAGTTAACAATTTGCGAAACGATTTTTATTATTTAATGGTCATTCGGAATTTTCCATTAATCGACAAAATTTATTTAAATTATAAATTTAAATAAATTTATACAAAAACATGAGGAAATAGTACTATTTAATGGTAGAATAATAGTATTAAAGGGGGAGGAAAAAGTGAGATACCTATCAATAGTATCAGTATTTTTATTTTCTTTTAGTTTTACAACAATAGGATTTGCTGAGGAAAATGGTACAAACGTTAGTGAAGAAATACTAACCCAAGAAGAGTTAGATTATCTTGTAAATGAAGTTGGCAATACTCCAGAAGAAGCCGAGGAGTTACCTGTTGAAGTTGCAAGACAATTAATTGAAGAGGAGGCTCAACTTATAGATTCTGGATCAGAAATTATGGATATAGAACCAGAATCTATTAAACCAGGGCAAGTTAGTATTTTTGCCACTATCGCTGCAACAACTATAAAACTAGGTGGAACTGTATATAAAGTAACTAGTGATCGTTCAAAAGAAGATAAATTTTATATGTACGGTAACTTTCAATGGTTAAAAACACCTTCATATAATTTAGTTGATAAAATGACTATTGGTTTCCCTTCAAGTTCAGGACTGTATCTGCCAACTAGTGGAGGAAAAGTAACACAACACCAACACAGATATTCTCAAGATCAACAAGGAAATGGACGTTGGATTGATTATGCAATCAAGTATTCTCCAAGTAATTGGGAACCAAGTGCTGGTGTGGCTGGTTCATATGATTTAAAAGCTTCTACTAGTAAAACTAAGCATAAAGGGTATATTGGACAATACGTATATGTTCCCACATCCAAAAATGGTAAAATAAACATAAAAATAGAATATGGTCATAAAAGAATTTCTGGTACACCTTCTGTGTCAGTTTATCCGGCCGGTTTATCTATTACACCAACTCAAACTACAGATACTAGGTCATATGCATTAACTCTGTCTTATTGATCTGTTGTTAGAATGGGAGGGGCTATGAGGCAAATCATTATTAATTTTATTTTTATTCTAGTAATATCAGTAATTTTATTTTTTATACTTAGCTATAATGCATCTTTAGATAGTGATTATATGTTGTCTTTTTTAATTATAATTTTCCTACAAGTGTCATTAATAGTAGCTATTCTGTTAAAAAGAAGATAATAGAAGGGTTTGTCTAAGTCTTTAAAATGAAGCGCAAGAAAAAAATGAATATTACCGTTGCGAAAATGAAACGGTATGGATAAAATGTTTCTCTACCTTCTCCATTGAAAAAGACCGCTGGTGCCCACAAGATCCCTGGGGAGGGGGAATACTATGAGTAACAAAATTATATATTATATCCCGCCTGTAACGCCGATTTCTTCACCAGTGATGGCTGCTGCACCTTTTATGTAAAGTAGCAATCTAAATACAAAGAGACCTTTCTTTTAAAAGGTCTCTTTGTATAAGCTTTATTTTTCACAAGCGATCAAGTCTTTGTCACGATCGCTTTTTTTATTGGCATCATATAGGGCCTTTGAAACGTGAGGTTTGTATTTCGTTTTTCCTCCTTTATTTTTAACGGAAGATGTACGAGCTACTCCTCCTTTGTAGTCTTTATTCAATTCCGTACAGTTTTTATACGTCTTCACCTTTGTTTTGGCACCGGCAACATCATTCGCGCCAAACGAGAGACCCAAAACTAGTCCAAAAGATAGTAAAATAGCAAATAATTTTTTCAAAATATATACACCCTTTCCTAAATATTAACTTTTCCCTAATCATAATGTATCATTCCACTTTTTACAATACCAATGTTTCCATATTTTTTTATATTTTTATGTATGTACTAGTTCACTTCAGATGCTATTCCATCAGCTTTAAAGTTCATAGCTATATCATCCGCCAGACCAAACGAAAAAGCCACCGATCCCCCGGTGGCTTCTCCCTTAAGCTGGTTTCTTATAATGCCCTATATCTACTTCAAGCGGGATATTCGCTGCCCGTTGCTTCTTGGCTGCTACGAAGAAGGTGGCGACTAGTGCGGCGCTAATGATGGCTCCTATGATATAGGAGATATCCATCGATAGTCTGAATCCGATTTGTGCGTTTAGGATGTAGACAAGTACTGTGTAGAGCATGAATATTCCTGGCAGTAAGGATACCCAGTAGTTTTTCTTGGCGATATATAGGTACATGGCTCCAACGAATAGGGCTATGACAGCTGTTGATTGGTTGGCCCATGAGAAGTAGCGCCATAGGATATTGAAGTCGATTTGTGTTAGGGCAATTGAGATGATGAACAGCGGGACGGCGATGATTAGGCGGCTGCTCATTTTCAGTTGCGGGAATTTAACATAATCGGCAATGATCATTCGCGCACTTCGGAAAGCGGTGTCTCCTGAAGTGATTGGCAGGACGATAACACCAAGTACTGCAATGGTTCCGACAATGGCTCCAAGTGTTACTGTTGCTGCTTCACTTACGATCAGTCCAGTTCCGCCTGTTGCAAGAAGTTCGTTCAGACCAACTGGTCCATCAAATAAGCTCATGGCAGCCGCGGCCCAGATCATGGCGATGATTCCTTCAGCAATCATCATTCCATAGAAAATTTTCCGGCCTTGTTGTTCATTTTGGGTCGTACGTGAGATGATTGGCGATTGCGTCGCATGGAAGCCCGATAGTGCTCCACATGAGATCGTTAGAAATAATAGTGGGAAGATGGGAATATTGTCAGGATGTAAGTTGGATAATGTTAGTTCTGGAATTGGTGCTTGTTGAAAAATTAAGGCTCCGCCCACTCCAACTGAACTGATTAAAAGTAAGGCACCGAAAATTGGATAAAATCTACCGATGATTTTATCGATCGGCAATAGTGTCGCTAAAATATAATATAGGAAAATCGCAACCGTGATCAGCGTTAAGCTGACCGTTCCGTTCATTAAGTTATGAAGCAATGCTGCTGGTGACGTGACGAACACTGTACCCACCAGAATCAATAATAGAATAGCAAATGCATTTACGACGTGCTTCATCACTTTTCCTAAGAACTTTCCTGCAAGTTCTGGTAAATGTGCTCCACGATTCCTGATGGAAATCATCCCTGTAAGATAATCGTGAACCGCTCCAGCAAAGATACAGCCAATTACGATCCAGATAAAGGCGACAGGACCGTATAAGGCACCCATGATCGGACCGAAGATTGGTCCAACGCCTGCGATGTTCAATAATTGAATCAATGAATTTTTACTTGTGCTCATAGGCAAGTAATCGACACCATCCTGATTCGCATAAGCCGGTGTTGGCCTTTCCGATTTGACTCCAAACATTTTTTCGATGAATTTACCATATGTGAAATATCCGAGTATTAATAGAATGACTCCGGCTATAAATGTATACATCTATATAACCTCCTTTGTAATCGCTTACAAGTAGTATAAAGGAGGAATAGACAGAAAAGAGCGAATTCTTTGTATCATGTCGATTTAGTAAGTTAAGATGTTCATTTTGCTAATTAAGATGTAAAAAGTTCGCAAATTAGTCACATTTACTTATAGTTCTAATGTAGCTCGGAAAGCTTTCGCATAGTTTCGGCTTACGGGAAGCAACTCATCGCGTCCATTCAGCTCCAGCTGGTAAGCACCGTTAAACCATGGAGTAAGACGCTTTACATAGTCTAAATGCACCAAGTGGCTTTTATGGATCCGGAAAAATGGAAATTCCCTCAACCTTTCTTCAAGTTCTTTAACCGTCGTTTTCACTTCATATTCTTGTTCTGTCGTAACGATTTTCGAAACTTTATCTTCGCGTGAAATGTAAATGATGTCATTTGGATGGATGTATAGAATTTCTCCCTCCACCTCGACTGCCAGCCTCCCTGCTGATTTGACCGGCTTGTTATCCTCTGGCTTAAGACACAATTTCTCAAGACGCCTTATCGTTTCTGCTAGTTGATCTTCATCATAAGGCTTTAATAAATAGTCTACTGCATCCAACCGAAAAGCCTCTACTCCAAACTGAGGATATGCGGTTGCAAAAACTAGTTTCGGGACATTTTTCAATTCGCGTAAAGCCTTCGCTGCATCCATGCCATTCATGATCGGCATTTCAACATCGATGAAGATCGCGTCCGGCTGCATTTGCATCGTCTTTAGGATTGCTTGTTCTCCCGATTCCCCCTCACCAATTACGTCAATGGACGGATGTTGCTTCAATAGATGAATCAATTCCTCCCGGCTATAGCGTTCATCATCGATGACCAGTGTTCGAATGGCTGCATTCATATTCTCACCTGCTTTCTTCCATTATTCCCTTTGGAATCATAAAGGATATTTCCGTTCCCTTTTCATGCTCACTTTTTATATGTAAAGCGGAGTCCTGACCCAACATCATCGTAAGACGTTTATTAACATTATAAAGCGCTATGCCTGTACCGCTTTTCGATACAATCATTTCATGACCTAGCTTCGGTAATTGTTCAGGATCGATTCCGGTACCATTATCTTTGATGACAATCCGAACATGTGAAGCAGATTCATTTTTTGCTTTAACAGTAATCAAGCAATCTTCCGTTTTGTTCTTAAATCCATGGTGTATGGCATTTTCGATTAATGGCTGCAGCGTAAGTGGGGGAATTTTGGCCGATAACACTTCTTCATCAACGCTATACGTAATCTGCAATTTATCGACGAACCGCATTTTTTCAATATTCGCATAAGACTGGACATGCTGAATCTCTTCTGATAATGTAGTCCATTCCTTCGTTGTTCCTGCAAGGTTCTGTCTGAAATACTGAGATAAACTCAGCAGCATTTTCCTGGCTTTGTTCTGATCAATTCTCGTTAATGATATGACAGTATTCAAGGCATTGAAAAGGAAATGCGGATTGATTTGAGCTTGAAGGGCCCTAATTTCGGCCTCCCGTGCCAGTTCATGTGCTTCATCAAGCTGTGACACTTCCAATTGATAACTAAGCAGCATGCTAAGTCCTGACATTAGCTCTATATCTACATTATTAATTTCTTTTTCATTACGGAAATATAATTTTAATGTACCGACTGTCTTGTTCCCTTGTTTAAGTGGCCCTATAATTACAGCTTGAAGCGGACAATTTGATACTTGGCAATGAATATCCCGCTTACCTACAACAATTAAGTCCCCACCTTCAATCACTTGGCGTGTAATCTCTGTCTGCAGCGGACGCCCCGGAGAGTGATGGTCGCCCCCTAACCCGATATGGGCGAGGATTTTCGTTTCATTGGTAATGGCAATCGCACTTGCCTTCACTTCTTCGAATAAAATCCTGCATACGGCTGTCGCAGACTGTTCATTCATTCCTTGGCGCATATAACCGAGTGTTTTCCTCGCAATTCTCAACGATTTCTGTGCCTGCAGGGCGGCTGCCTTTTCCTCTTCGTTTACGACACTTTTTATGATTAATAAAAATAAAGCACTGCCTAAGCCGTTTGCAATGATCATCGGAATGCCAATATGCTCTACAATGGAGAGTGCCTTATCGAATGGCTTGGACATTAGAACGATAATGATCATCTGAATCGACTCTGCCGCTGCCCCAATCATGAAAGCAGTCAAAAGCTTGACATGCTTATTTATTTTGAAGAAAAGTCCAGCAAGCAGCCCCGCCACGATTGTTGCAAACCCGCATGCTAACGCCGTGAATCCACCTAACATAAATCTGTGGATACCCGCCACCAAACCGGCCCCCAATCCAATGGGCCAGCCGCCGAATAAACCGGCAAGAACGACACCGATGACACGAGAATTGGCAATGGCTTCATCTTCCCCGACCGTATTGACCCATCGACCCGTTTCAAGTGAATCAAAGTTTATTGTTAGACCTGTATAGGTGCCTATAATGCCAAATACACCAAAAAACAGGATCGCCTTAACACGCTGTTTTCTATTTAAATTATCTTCATTTAACATTTGCCGAAAAAAGCGAAAACGTGTCACGATAAAAGCGATCGTCACGATAATACCGAGTCGCTCTGTCATGATGATCAATAATTCAAAGATGATGTCACCCCCAATAACTCTATATAACTCTATTGTCAGGTAGCTTGTACTCTGCGCAATGCACTTCTTTATTATACTCTGGATGCATTTGTTCTCCACATCTCTTTTCACATGTACCTTGGAATTCAGGGTGATTTTTATAACAATATATAAAAAGTTCAAGTTAGAATGAAGCTAAGATCGTCAAAAGGATGATAACATGTTGATGCCCTTGAAGAAAGACTTTAATCTATCAACTGAGAAGACATTGAAACCTTAAAGAATCCGTTCAAAACAAAAAGGAAATGATCCAATATTTGCATTATGCTGACGGAAGAGTTCCTTCTGTTTGATCGTAGTAGACACATTTAAAAGCATGATTTCAGAAGAAACCATGCTCTTATATCACAATTATTATCCCTTCCCTTTCACCCTGTAATGAACCTCCCCAGGTTCTTTGCAAAAGGTGATTCCGCTTCCCGGCTCGTAATAAAAGGTTTTTTTGCCCAAAGAGCGTCCATGGAAGGTCGTATGCAGATAGGATGCTTGGTCCCTTTTGAAGGCAAGCTGATTTTTGCTTAAGGATACAGGAAGGCAATGGCCATAGTCTGTGTGGACCAATGTTTCTTTTTCGTTCATTTCCTCGAGGTCACTAATGTGAATGTAGGAAAACCAGACCCCTCCTCTTTTCCGGAATGAGCGGGAGGAGAACCAGACCATTCCCAGCTGGGCATTTATGCAGACGGGCAGCCTGTATTTACCGCCAAGTACGGATTTGGCTGCTGCAAGACCGCCATCCAGATCCAAGCCAAAGTGGTTTAGCGTGTTATTCAGGATTTCCTGGCGCGGTTGTGCAACATGGAATGTGTTCTCTCCCTCCACTACCGTCGTCATCTCGACACCATTTGAATCGTAACGCTCCATCATTCCCACCGTTTCCATATTCAATAAATAGTTTTTTCGTATCATCATTCCATTCACTCCCCATTTCACTATTCATTTTTTAGGAGTATACTGGTAAAGAGGCAGGTATACTCCTGCTCGCAAGCCCTTAGGTGATTGTCTGACCGGACGTACTCACCTAGGGGTTTTTTACTGTTTTCAAAATCACATTTTCCTCACCTCCTCAACAGCTATACAGCCAACGCACCAGCTCTTCGATATTGTTTTTATCTTTGCTTAGGTGAAATAATGGCGGCCGTCCTTTGTACGTTCCTTTAAACTCCTTCCAAATGGGATTGGCAGGGCTCCAGTCCACCTCTTTCAATTTTGACATTCTCGTGGAAATCAGCTGTTGTCTTTGTTCGATATGCTGGTTTTCCATATTGTCATTGGCATAAAGCGCAACGGCAACGAAAAGAGGGTAGCTGGCAAGCATGCATTTTGTGTAGTCTCCCATCTGTTCGGCCGGGTATATGTCGAATAGTTCATTAAGATATAAATGAATGAGTGTGATGTATTCACTGTTAGAAAGCGGACTTGATGAAACTTTCTCTTCGATGTTTACGTGTACCTTCCCAGTCATGAAGATGCCGATGACCTGCCTCAATTGCGATAGCGATAGCAGGTTTTTATTGCCTGGTCGATTGATGGAACGCTTTTCAAGTTCGACACCGGCTGTTTTTAACGATTGATGAGTTTGAAGCACCTGATTGGTAATGACGTTGAGGTTGTTTCGCGAGTCGAATGAAATCCGTTTGGAAAGGGCCACTTTCTTGCCTTTTAGATTGAGATCCAGATAGAGCTGGGATTCTTCCGCTTGTGTAAGCCCTTCAAATACTTGGATGGCAATCGAGCTTTCCTTCATGAGTGAATCCAGTTCGTAAGCTTGTTTCACTTTTTCTTCATCCTTCTTTAACGCTTTAAGGATACTGTCCTCCAATTGTGCAAAGGCCGCAATTCGTTGGGTTCCATCGATGATCGATAGTTCGAACGCTTCTCCATTAAGGATGGTTCCTTCCCTGCTGTTGGCTACGAGTGGTGGCAGATAGATATTTTTCGTTAAAGCATTGTC
Source organism: Peribacillus sp. SIMBA_075 (assembly GCF_046534585.1). NCBI lineage: Bacteria > Bacillati > Bacillota > Bacilli > Caryophanales > Bacillaceae > Peribacillus > Peribacillus sp. SIMBA_075. The sequence continues at coordinate 24,270 of NZ_JAWRYN010000010.1, forward strand.
CAACAGATAATTCTTGATCGACCGGACCCGCAGCTGGTTGATTTCCCTAGTGGCGATTTGTCCATTGCGATACATGTGGACCAGTTCCATGATTGAGTAGGAAACCATTTTCCTTCTTTTCCGGTCCAATTCACCTAGAATCATGCAGCCATCCTCCTTCCTGTTCTATTTTTCGTTTGAACACGAGAGCCGTTTTCTGGATGGCGTTTGTAGTCGAATGGTTTTTGACTCTTTTTTTAAAGGGATCGTAGATGTGTGAAAACAAGGGATCCTCATGCTTCCATGTGCAGGCTTCTTTCAATGGCAGCATGTGATCGATTGCTTCTTCATAGGGGATTTCATGATGTTTGTGAAGTTGGTGGATTGTTAGGGCAAGGGCTATTTGAATGCCGGAATAGCCGGATGTGAATGTTTTCCGGTCTGCCATCTTCTTCGGAAAGATTTCCAGCCATGATTCGAAAAATGCGGTTGCGATGCAGATGATTTCGTCTTTGGTTACATCACCATAATTGGCTTTGCCCGTTTTCACGGAGACGTTTCCTTCAAATAAAGCGATAAGGCAGCGCCTCATGATCGTCAGCGAAGTCAACGCCGTACAGTTCACGGTTATCCTCGAAAGGGTGGCTTCTATCTCCATCTCACTTTCTAATATCCTGGCAATGTCCCGTGTCAGTTCTGCATATTCATCCCGCTGATCGTACTTCATCACCAATCCTATATGCGGCTCTTTTCGCTTCGTATTAATATCATTGAATAGCTGTCTTTCTTCATGCGTTTCCAGATTTAAATAGATTTGAATGGTGACGGGGTAGGTCTTTAACTTATCAATTTGATTTTGAAGCTTTTCCGCTTGCTTAAAGTTACCGATTTCTTCTTCCGCTTCCTTCCGCGCCCTTAAGTGACTGATGGCTGAAATTAGGGCATAGGTCCTGTGCTGACCATCAAGTATGTATATTTTGCTTCCTGGCGGCAGTTCTCCGCCATCGTTCACTTCCTTGATCGCTCCCCTGCTCGAGAAGATGAACGGGGAAAAGTAAAAGTCCCCTTCCGATACAGAAGCGATGATGAACTCCCTGATTTCAGTCCTTCTATTGAGATCAAGCTTTCTTTGAACCGCCTCATCGACTTCGAATATTGCCTCCAATGTGGAGAATTGGATTTGCGAGATCAATATGCTCTTCCCGAATTGGGTACAGCTATTTCCGGGTATCGTCACTTTCATTTCTTGATATGTCATTCACTTCACCTCTCTGTGACCATTATCCTATTTTATGCATTTTTTGTAAAACCGCTCTGTTTGTTCCTCTATCAAAATTCGTTCCCTATTGTGACTCAATTACCTGTTTGACTGGCTAACTCTTTACAAGCTCTCATTAAAGAGCTATACTTTCCAATTTCCTTTTCAAATCTGCTACTCTATATCGATATTTCCTTGTTATTTTGTGTCCATTTAAAGAACAAACTGCCAAAATCCATGTAAAAAGTGAAATGAAATGACATTTTTGTGAAGTTTTAAGAACACGTAAAAAAAGTCTATCTGAATGATAGACTTTTTTCTTCTAAATTTGATTAAAGTTAATCTATTCTGCCATCTTTATTTCAATGGCTAAGTTACGTAAGTAATCCAATAAGGGCCGTATTTCCTCCGGGGCTGTTGTGTCAGTAAATGAGAAGGACTGTTTCTGCTTTTCATCGGCTATATCCAGCTTGTATGAAAACGAGTCCGCTCCTTGGGCTTTGGCTCCAGCCATTTTACTTAGGTGGGCATTAGGAAGGTCAGCTGTCTTCAATAAATTCAGTAATTCCTCATTTTTTCCCTCTGGCAATTCATCTGTGTCTATCTTAAAGTTCAAGTCGAGGTTGGCAAATCCCCCTATGCAGCTAAATTGGATATGCATGTTAAATGAAGCCTCCTATTCATGGATTATGACTACTCAGGCAGTCCAACCGCTTTAAAAGCATTTTCAATTGTCCCTACAGCCGTTTTCGGAACTTCTCCACTATCAACTAGTTTTTGCGCTGACTTGATGACAATCTGTACGAATTGATTGAAATTTGCCGTTGCAAATAAATTCTGCATCGCATTGAACCAGATCAAAGCCGCTTTGTCCGTTCCGATCTCCATCGATACTAGATAAAAGGCCTTGTTTGGTATGCCGCTATTTATATGGACACCATGATTATCCCGATCTCCTTTATAGAAGTTCCTCATGTGATCAGGCTGCAAATCTTTCCCCATTAACTTATTGTCAAATGCAGTACCTGGTGCTTTCATCGAACGGAGCGCCTGTCCTTTCAGTGATGGTCCCATTATATCAGCACCAATTAGCCAATCTGCATCTCCCGCTGTTTGCTTTAAATGAAATTGTTTTATGGCAATTCCAAACGCATCCGAAAGATGTTCATTCAAGGCCCCAGACTGACCATCATACTCCAATCCACTTGTGAACTGCGTAACCCCATGTGTAAGTTCGTGTCCAATAACATCGAGTGAATTGGCAAAATTGCTAAAGATGACCCCATCGCCGTCACCAAATACCATTTCATCCCCGTCCCAATAGGCATTCGTGAATTTATTCCCATAATGAACGTTCAGAATGAGATCAAGGCCTTTGTTATCAATTGAATTACGATGCAAGACATCCTTGAAATAGTCACGCACAACTCCGCTATAATCATATGCAGCGTTAACTACTGGGTCTGCATTTGATCGATCCCCTTCTTTCCTGGCCTCATTCTCCCGGAGTTTCGTTCCTCCCTTGCAATCATAAACATGACGGGCAGATTCTCCACGAGGACCAGCTCCTGCATCAGTTAAAGCGACAACACCATCAATATCATATTCCTTCAAGATTCTGCGCCTGCGCATATGACGGCTTTTCGCTAAACTGACCCGTGCTTCTTCCACATCATTTTGTGCCAAATTCTCAAGAATATAGTTAGGTACGATGAAACACTGACACTTTTTGGAACAATCTCTTTTGTGCATATTCAACACTCCTTCATGTTTTTTTTCGATCCATTACATTTTCGTTATACAATAATGCCAACGCGTCTGTCCTCAACATCCTTCATGGTACTTATCCGTTCAACAAGTGTTTGATGCTTTTCCTATATTCAACACATTTCTATAGATTACTTTCGCCGGACTACCCCCATTTTCCTCCATTTCTTCCACTCTTCTACTTGCAAACTCTTTCTCGGCAAATTCACTCCTTAGTTACAGTTATTCTTCTTAGTCGATATGCCCATTCATCTTTAACAAATACAAACTTCCAATTTTTTAATAAATTTCATATTTTTCTCACATTTTTCTTTTATCATCTATATAGTGAAATTAATAGTACGACTCGGAGGTCCTGAATAAATGGAAACTAAACAACCAAACACTTCTCTGTATAGAACAGTATGGAGATGGCATTTCTATGCTGGAATTATTTTCGCACCCTTACTTATTATTCTAGCAGTCACTGGCTCAATCTATTTATTTAAGCCACAAATTGAACAAGTACTTTATCAAGACTTCAACGAGGTTACTCCGCAAGAAGATAAAATACCAGCATCCCAGCAGATTGAGCAAGTGAAGAAACTTTACCCTGATGCAGTGGTGACAAAATATCATCCCGGAGAAAGTGCCTCTCGTTCAAGTGAAGTAGGCATTACTTCTAATAATGAGTCTCTTACGATTTTCATGGATCCGTATACTGGTAAATCTATTGGAGAGTTAAATGATGAAGACAGAATCATGGATAAAATCGAGGAAATTCATGGTGAACTAATGGCTGGCACCTTAGGTGATAGAATTGTAGAGTTAGCTGCGTGCTGGGCAGTTGTGTTAATTGTCTCCGGTCTTTATTTATGGTATCCAAAAAAGAAGCAAGGTCTTTCTGGTGTACTTTTTCCAAGATTAAATAAAGGAAAAAATATTTTCAGAAGAGATTTACATGCAGTACCTGCCTTTTGGATAACTGCAGGTATGCTATTTTTAATTATGACAGGATTGCCTTGGTCAGGTTTTTGGGGAAGTAATTTTCAATCGTTAGCTACCAATTCTGGATCTGGGTATCCTCCATCTATATGGTCGGGAAGTGCTCCAACATCCTCAATTAAAACAAAAGATATTGCAGATGTTCCTTGGGCAGCAGAAAATTTAGATGTACCTATCTCAGGTATTCAAGGTTTTATCCCACTGTCCATTGATGATGTAGTTACAATTGCGAATCGTGAGGGTATGCATCCAAGTTATAGCATAAATATTCCAAATGAAACAGATGGCGTTTATACATTATCAGCTTTTCCACCGAAAGCACAAGATGAAGCAACTATGCATATCGACCAATATTCCGGTGCAGTTCTAGCTGATTATCGTTATGATCATTACGGTTTAATAGGAAAAATAGTTGCATGGGGAATTACATTGCACAAAGGGACCCAATTTGGTTTGATTAATCAAATAAGCAGCCTTCTTATTTGTTTAGGAATAATTCTTGTTGCCGTTAGTGGTTTTTATTTATGGTGGAAGCGAAAGCCGAAAAAAGGATTAGGTGCACCAAAAGCTCCTCATATAAAGAACATGAAATCCTTTCTAATTCTGTTAATAGGTCTAGGAATTTTGTTTCCTTTGGTTGGTTTGTCGCTTATTGTTGTGTGGCTAATTGACTGGTTAATTATTAAAAGAAGATCTGCAGTTAAGAAGGTTATGAATGCATAATTCGAAATGTAAAGGGTGGCTTTTGCCGTGAAAAAAAATATATGTATTTTTTTAATCTTTATTTTCATCCTATTGCTAAGTGCATGTTCACTTGAAAAGGATGCCGCTAATCAATACAAAGAAGAGACGCCTCTTGAATCAGAAATAATCATACCAGAATCCTTTACTGCTAATAAACAGGAGACGATAAAGGTTGTTCTTACTCAAGGTGGTAAAAGGGTTAGAAGCGCAGATTTTGTTCACTTTGAGATATGGAAACAAGATGGATCTCTCAAATATAGTATGGAACAAGCTGAGGCAGAGGGAAACGGTACTTATAGTTTAAGTAAAAACTTTGATAGTGATGGTCTATACTATATAAAAGTACATGCTAGTAACGATGGTTCAATAATTATGCCTCAAAAACAGTTTATCGTAGGAAAACTTTCTAAAAGTGATTTAAAAATCATGCAAAAAGGTATGCATAAACAAGAGGAAAGTCATGAACACCATCATTAAATCTTTTCGAAAATCCGGTTTTCATTTGAAGACCGGATTTTCTATGGATATTTGCTACCCCGTTTTTGTTGGTAATGATAATAATAGGGTAAGAATTTTAGTTTTTATTTTTGTTATTTTAATAAATAACCAATATTTTATGGATTGGAGAGAATGGTATACCTATTGCGATTAATGGATTTTGGAATGAAGGCAATACCGAGCAATTGCTTCCTGTTGGAGTCTTTTTAACATCGAATATACTACATCAAAAGCATCGTCAGAATTTTGGGGGATACTGCTTTTCTTGGTTATTACCTTTCGCTTTGTTTCAACCTGCCTGAGAAAAAGGAAAAAATTTCACTTCTCCCTAAACCTAGCTGGATTAGCAAGAAGTAAAATACACCTTTCCAAAGCCTATTTAAAAAATCAAGGGAACATACTGGTTCAACCAATATCCCCATTATAGAGTTACTTTTTATACACTCGTTAAATCCCCATTACTGGAGTTAGTTTTTTTCTTTTTACTTTTATTTCTCATTATAAATTTTTCCATATAATAAATGATAATTATAAATACAGACATAATGCCAAAATACGATATGATAACACCTAAAGCGTTCGAATTCTCGAATTGGCCTTTTTCCCCTCTTAGGCTGCCTTCTGACATTGGTTTTTCAAATTGGCCTTCTCCCGCTTCGAAGCCGCCTTCCGGAGGATTTGGTCTTTCTCCCCTTTTGAAATCCCCTTGAAAGTTCGGTTTTTCTCCCCTTTCGAAGCCGCCTTCTGGCATTTGTGAGGAAGAAAAATTAAACACGTTCGCAACTCCTTGCAGCTGCATGATGAAATTTGTTGAGTACATTTGATAGCCCCCAAACACTAATAAAGCAATTGTTGCTGCTCTTGCTAAAATCCCTATGAATGGTTTGGGGGTTCTGAACTTCATCATATTTTTAAAAACATTCATTACCCATTTCCAATGTAATCCAATATGAGCTGCAACTAAAATAAGCACTAAAAACGAAATGGATATATGAGAAATTTTAAACCATTGTTCATTACCAACGTTGATATTTGGGAATACAACTCTTGAAATAAAAATACCACTGATCATAATAAAGGTCATTGTAATTAATAACATTACGTTTAAAAAATAACCAAATTTTGTTTTAAGAGGTAAATTAAGGTCAAACAATTTAACCGTGACTTTTTTTACCCATCGCCAATTGAGCAATACATGGATGAAAAATAATACGGCAATTACTAACCCGGCAATTTCATGAAACGTTAATCCTCCTAATACTCGTTTATTGAAAAATAATACGAACGTAACGGCCATTAAAATATCTAATCCAAGCTTCACGAACATCAGCTTTTTCATATCTTATCCTCCTAAGTAGTTTGTCCTTGAATTTTTTTAACTAACTCCCTATTCATATTGGTGAAACTTATTATGAATAGTTTTTCTTAATTTTTTATTAAGGGAGTTTAAGGAGAATTAACTGGAGGAATTGCATCTTGAAGACAATGAACTTACCAACAATTCCTTTATAACGCTAAACCCATGCAAATTAAAAAGCCTCAACTCCTTAAAGGAATTGAGGCTTGCATTGCTATTTATCATTTGGGCAAGAAAGCATCAGGGCGTTCCTTCATGCTTTCTTCCTGTTCCAATTAAATAATACGGGTTGTAACGATGCCTTCGATTTGTTTGATTTTTTCTTCCAAGCTAGGAATGATATCGCCGTTTACTTCACCGTCAATGTCGATGATCGTATACGCATATCCCCCACGGCTTCTGTTAACCATGTCAGCGATGTTCAAATTAAAGCCTGATACAGCCAGTGTGATTTGCCCAACCATGTTCGGAACGTTTTCATGGAATGTTGCCACACGACGATTTCCTGTAAAAGGAAGGGAAGTATTTGGGAAATTCACTGAGTTCTTGATGTTCCCTGTTTCTAAAAATCCTTTCACCTGACGTGCTGCCATGATGGCACAGTTTTCCTCTGATTCTTGCGTAGAGGCACCAAGATGCGGAATTGGAACGACATTTTTCATTTTCAGCACGTTTTCATTCGGGAAGTCTGTAATGAACTTGCCAACTTTCCCGCTTTCAAGTGCAGCTTCCATATCATTTTCATTCACTAGCTCACCGCGTGAGAAGTTCAAAATATGAACGCCTGGTTTCATGATGCCAAATGTTTCTTGGTTAAACATCCCTCTTGTGTCATCCGTTAATGGAACATGTACAGTAATGTAATCAGATTCTGCAAACAATTCTTCAATCGTCATGGCGCGCTGTACATTGCGAGATAAATTCCAAGCTGTATCGACAGAGATGAACGGGTCAAATCCAATTACATCCATGTCTAAATCCAGGGCATCATTCGCCACAAGCGCACCGATCGCACCTAAGCCTATTACACCCAGAGTTTTTCCCTTGATTTCTTTTCCAACGAATTGTTTCTTTCCTGCTTCTACAAGCTTCGGAATTTGTTCTCCTTCGCCTTCTAATGTCTTTGTCCATGCCACACCGGCAAAAAGGTTACGAGATGAAGCCATTAATGATGTCAGTACCATTTCTTTTACAGCGTTAGCGTTAGCACCAGGTGTATTAAAAACAACGATTCCTTGTTCGGTACATTTGTCGACCGGAATATTATTGACTCCCGCCCCTGCCCTTGCGATTGCTTTTAATTGATCTCCGAATTCCGTTGTATGCATGTTAAAGCTGCGTACAACGATCGCATCAGGGTTTTCACTGTCATTGTCGACCGTAAATTCGCCTTTATTAAATACATTTAGTCCGCTTTCAGCAATATTATTTAATGTTTTGATCGTTTTCACTTTTTCTAAAAGAATTGTGCTCATCTTGTTTGTCCCCTTTTGGTTATGATAGTTTTTTTTCAAATTTCGAAATATTGACAATATTTTTTGCCCATGAAAATCTGCATTCTTTAAAACTTCACTATCCTCTGTTAGTAAACAGAAAGAGGCAAGGGATAAAATCCCTTACCTCTGCCCAGGCGAACGGCTACGACACTATGTGTTCCCTCACGGTTATCCGTGTTTCGCCAGTTGCACATAGTCTTTTGATTGATTTTATTCTATCAAATTATTCAGCAAATTTCAATATCAATTTAAAGGTTTTATATGGAAGAAGTCAACACTCAGCATGACCGCTTGCGAATGGCCAACTTAAGCAGGTTTAATAGCCTTTGCTAAATCATGCTCACGCCAGTATTCTTCAATTTCCTCTAATGATTTCCCTTTCATTTCAAACCATCCAATTGGAAAAGCAAGTTTTTTCATCATTTAGAATGGTTCATTCTTTTGACCAATAGTAAAATAACGGAAAATAGAGTGAAAATGATCATGACCGAGATGGACGTTGTAAAAAAATTTACCCATGCGCTTGTCTCTGTGTCTTGTGGCATGACCACAATTTTTTCTATATCATGTTCTTCTGCAGCGTCATTCATTCTATTCATCGAAATTTCACTATTTGGGACAGTGGCGATAAAATATTGATCCTTTTCATAACCTTTCAGCCGCCCGCTTATTTCAAAAACTCTTTTTTGGGGCTCCAACTCCACATATGTTACTTTGCCATCCTCTAAAGTTGTGAAAAATTCATCTTCAGTTAATTCCTCAGTCGGTTCATTGTCATTATTAAAAATAAACACAATCCCCAAGGTAACCAAGAAGATTAGTAAATAAAATATTTTATTACGGAAAATCCGCTTCATCCTACACCTTCCCCCACGAAACAAACTAGGTCAATAGTATCATATAATAGTAATCATTAACAATTATTCCATGTTCATTTAAAAAGAAGGCCCTGTTGATTTCTTGGACTCGGGCAGGTTAGTTGCAAAATGGATAATATTAGTAAAAAATGGAGGTATAGCAAACTTGAAGATAAGGGGTGAAAATTTTGATTACTCATTTCGCAGATTTAGAATTACTGACAGTATCTATTGAAGGTGTAAAGCAATGCTACGCTAACCGCCTGCAGCTCCCCATTCTATCAGAATCTAAAGAGTTCATTCAGTTTCAGCTGACGCCCTTTACTACTTTGAGTTTTAAAGAAGCGTTTGAGCCCATTTCTCCAGCACACTTTGCATTTCAAGTCCCATATTCTCAATTTGATGAAGCGGCATCATTTATCCAACAATCCGGATTATTGGTCCTAAGACAAGAACATGGTCAGTATATCGACGAAACGAACGGAAGAAAAAATCTATATTTTCGTGATGGAGATGGCCACCTTCTCGAAATCATTGCCCATGATTATGTAAATGAAGATGAACTGAAGGCATCCGGAATGTTAAGAACACTTTATTTAAGAGAGATTGGCTTCCCTGTTGATTCGGTACCAAGCTTACGCGATTGGCTGAAAAGTAACCTTGGTATGAAAACGGAACAAGATCAAGATATATTTAATTTCGTAATTAGCGGAACAGCACATGCAATAGTGGTTTCAAAACAAAGGCCTTGGATCCCTATTGCCATGAAGGCCTTACCGCCAAAAATGGCGGTGACGTTCGGTACACCCGATAAAAGGTTTATTGATGAACTGACAAAACAAATGGATCACACTTTTTTAGATGACTCTAAGAAACTATTTATACTTAGTGATAGTTATCCTTTTTATATGGAACATACTCCCGAATTCAGTGCGTCAATGGTGAAAAATTTGAATTTACCTATTTGAACCGCGTTTTTCATTTAACCTGTAAAGGGGGAAATCAATTTGTTAATAAGAAAGGCAAACGTTGCTGATGCTGAAGGTATAGCAATAGTCCATGTCGATTGCTGGCGTACCACATATAAAAATATAATGCCAAGTGATTTTTTAGATAAACTGTCTTATGGGAAAAGGAAAGACGTATGGATAGAGAATATATCTAAAGATGGAAACCAGGTTTATGTAGCAGAAAATAACGAGGGAAAAATAGTCGGATTTATAAGCGGAGGAAAAAGGGAAACGAATGAAGTTGAAGATTCGGGTGATCTAACTGCGATATATATCCTCGAAGATTTTCAAAGAATGGGAATAGGAAAGAAACTCATCAAAGAATTATTTTTTATATTTAAAAAACTGGGCTTCCATACAATTTTTGTTGAGGTGCTTGAAGATAATAACTCTCGATTTTTCTATGAGGCTTTTGGTGCTGAATTGCTTAAAACCGAAAAAATCAAAATGTCTGATGCTGAATTAAATCTATTGGTTTATGAGTGGAAAGATATTAGCCCTGTATTGTTATGATTAAACTTCATTTAAGATGAATGCTGCTGGATGCGAAGGGTCCTTTTATTTCTAGCAGTTTTCTATGTCATCCTTCTCGAATTAAACCGATAGAATAATAGTTCAAAGTTTTGCGTCCATAAACTGGAAAACCCTTCTATGTGGGAAGGGTTTTTATATTGTTATCCTTCATATCAGTGCCGATTTTTGTTGGGAACTTCAGTTCTTCTCACCTTCCCCTGCTTTGTCTTACTTGTTAAATGTGATGTTTTACACTCCAACTACCGGGTTCCTATTTCTAACAGGCATTCATGTTGACTTCAAAAAAAGACACAGCCCTTAAGTGAGGAGTGTGCCTTGCGTTTGATTTAATTTTGATTAAATCCGCTTTCATCCATGTAAAAAACTTCCCAAGAATGCCCATCGATATCCAGAAAACTCCACCCGTACATGAACCCATGATCGATGGCTTCATTAAAAGGCTTTCCGCCAGCATCGAGTGCCCTATTCACGACCTCATCCACATCTTCCTTACTTTTAACCGATAGGGCCACGATGGCTTCCGTACTTGCTGCTGGATCCGGGATTTCCTTCTTGGTAAACGTTTTAAAGTAATCTTCAACCAATAACATGACATATATAGACTCACTGATAACCATGCATGTTGCATTTTCATTGGTCATTTGCTCGTTAAACTTAAAGCCCACCTTCGTGAAAAATTCTATTGAGGCATCCAAATCTTTAACAGGCAAGTTTACAAAGATCTTCTCTGCTTGAACTCCCATCAAATTCACCCTCACTTGATTTATTTTATGTTCATTCACCTACTATTCGCTCCATTTTCCGATAATCCTGCCCGCAACAAAAAAAGAATGGATGTATGCATAGCAAAACCAATTCAAGAACCATCGCCGACCGTAAACACCCATGGGGCTAATGACTCCGCCGGCTAAACTTGTAGAATCAATGAATGAACCGGGGTTTAATGCCTTATCATTCTCAAAAGAATCCGATTCTACATTAGGCACCTATTACCTTACTTCAAATGAACACTCATAATCGTTGTTTCGTTACTATTTGCTTGGCTGATATTTGTTTTTTCCAGTTTTTCAACTAGCTCGCCATTCATGATAATAATCGGAGTTATGATACTGGGAACTTTGGATTTTAGAAATTCTATATCAAATGTAACAAGCCTGTCTCCTGCTTTTACACTTTTCCCTTCTGCGACATGGACTTCAAATCCCTCACCTTTAAGGTTAACTGTATCTAAACCTATATGAATTAACAATTCTATGCCATGCTTTGTGCGGAGGCCTAAAGCATGTTTGGTAGGAAAAACCTGGATCACTTCTGCATCAATAGGAGATACAACCACCCCCTCCTCAGGAAGAATCGCTATTCCATCCCCCATTAACTTCCCGGAAAACACTGGATCGGGAACATTTTCAATATTTATAACTTGTCCATTTATAGGAGCAAGCAGATGTTCCACATTTTCTTTTTTACCGAATAATTTTTTGAACATACTATTTCCACCCTTCTCTATCTTTTTGAATCTCACAATGTTACATAGATAATAGTTTTTGTTATTTTTTCTTTTTCAATTTCCCTTCCGCTTTCTTCTTTTTATTCTCTTCCACTCTAAATGTAACGATTTCGGTTATTAATTCATAAGGAATTGGCTTGTTCAGTGGAAACTGAACGGCCCCTTTTGAACGTTTATAATCGGATAAAGCATATTCAAAAGCAGAGATCGCGCTTGAAGTTGGATAAAGTCCTATATGTTTCTTATAGGCAGCGAAATGTACCAGATTTCCGTATAAAGCAAAAGTAGGCATTTGATAGCTTATCTTTTCTTCTGCATCCGGTGCTGCATTCTTTATGACTGTTCTTATCGTTTTTAGTATCTCCTGAACTTCTTCGGGAAATTGTATAATGTACTCATCAATTGAATTAAATCTATGGGTTCCCTCCATGATTTCTCCTTTCATAAATTCATGATTAGTTATCATTATCCCCCTTCACTCTTTAAAAAAGAACTCCCTGCTAAGGCCGGGCACCCGTGAGTTGATTGCAGGCTTAATGAATGATCAAAACCATGCATTCAGATTCAACATAACTGGCTATCCGCTCAAGTTCGTTAGTTCTATCCTATCTTTAAGAACTCTTCTATTCTTTTCATTACATCTTCTAGCATCGTAATCGACCTTGAAGCATGCAAAGGTTCAATATCCAAAGAATGATTAGCATTAGGGACTTGATCCATGCTTATATTCGTTTTATTTTCTATCATTTGAATTTTACCTGGAATATAATGATGATCTTTTTCTCCTATTACTATATGTACTGAATGATTGCTGCTCAATAGCCCTTCAACAATAGAATCGAACTTCAATAGCGGCGTAAGCAAAATCATTTTGGAATTCATGAACCGCTCACTTTTCATAATTCCGTTGATGATCGGAATGGTGCCAAGTGATTTGCCCAGAAACACAGTTTCTTGATATTCATTATTTTGAAGTATTTCAGTAAGGACGGGATTCATATCATTAACGATCACTTTTGTGATATCCACCAAAGGATGCTTGAATATATCCTGGTCGTAAGAGTAATGAATATGCACGACATCAAACTGATTTTGAAGCATGAGCATTGTCGAATAATAAAATAACGGCTTCTCATACGTGTAACCCGCACCTGAAAACATAAAACAAACGGCCCGACTTCCATTTTCAATATGTGTGTATGAAACTTCTTTCTCATTATTATTTATTTTTCTTTGATTAACCTTCATGATAGACTCCCCCCATTGAATCGTTTGCTATATATATTCATTAGCTACCCGCTGCAATCCTCCTTGATTGATATGATCTAGTTTTGTACATTTACTGAATCCCCAAATAAGGTTTTGTTTCTAACCGGAAATATGTATACTTTAACTATTAACCTATTTTATGGAAATGATGAAGACCTGTATTTCATATGATCGATCAATCCATGCCTTAAAGGAGAGTGTGTAATGAAAATTAAAACGTTATGTTTCATTCTTGTCCTGCTAGTCACTGGTTCTATGAGCACGATTGATGCAAGTGCAAACGATCAAAAGGTGAAAGAACTGCATATCGGGGAATCTTTCGCTGGTGTGGAAGGCACGACGGTCATCCAAAACTTAAAAAATGATAAAGTATATATCTATAACAAACAGAGAAGTAACGTACGCTACACTCCAGAATCGACATTTAAAGTCGCGAATGCATTAATTGGCTTACAGACAAAAGCGGTGAGCGATGAATATGAAGTGAAGCGATGGGATGGTGTAATCAGGGAATTTGAAGATTGGAACAGGGATCATACTCTGGCTTCAGGCATGAGGCATTCAGTGATCTGGTATTATCAAGAAATGGCCCGCGACATAGGGGCTGAAAAAATGCAGCAATATATAAACCTGATCGACTACGGCAATCGCGATATATCCGGTGGAATCGATCATTTCTGGCTGGACAGCAGCATAAAAATATCTGCCCGGGAACAAGTACAATTCATCGAAAACCTTGTAGAGGAAACACTGCCTATCGATAAGCAACATATGAGAACCGTAAAGAGAATCATGATTAACGAAGAAGCAGACTCATATATCCTCCATGGAAAAACAGGTACACGCCTTTCCGATATGGGATTGGGCTGGTATGTGGGTTACATTGAAACGGACAAAGGGAAATGGGCTTTCGCAACGAACACGGACGCTAGCGGCAGCAAAGCCAAGGCGATTACACTGGATGTCCTGAAAGACCTGGATATCATAAAAGAATAATAGTTCACGCATGCCTCAAACTTGGGCATGCGTTTTGCTTTGTCTTAAAGAGGATATCATCCGTTTTCACATATCTTTTAAAAAGGTAGTTCTCAACGTGCATTGAAAGATAGATAGCCTTGGCTATTTCCTGTTCACCAAGACTCTGAAGCCTTTTTTGGGATTGTCCAATCAAAATAAGAAAATTCTCATCTAGTATTGATAATTTAGTAGATAGGGGGATTAATATTGAAATTAAACGAAATCAAGAAAACTTATGATGTAATCATTCCTTGTGGCAGCGCTTGCTCTCCCACTTTGCACCTAAGAAGACTTGGTTTAAGAAAATTTTCTTTGCCTCTTGACTGGGTCTATACTGAGTCATTTGCAGAAGTGGCTAATCTATATAGAAATCAGTTCAAAGAATATATGGAATTGAGGAATCTTACTTTAGTGGAAGGATCAGCTACTTATTTTGATGATGACATAGTTATAAATGCTGTAAATACCTATTTGATCAGAGATAACCATTATAAAGTTACTTCAGTTCACGATTTCCCCATCCTCCCTAATAAAAAGTGGTTTGAAACATATCCTGATTTCAAAGAAAATTTAAATAAAAAAATAGCAAGATTCAATGAAACAATTAACAATAGTGATTCAATCCTATTTGTTAGATGGTCAACAATTTATGACCATGCCTATTTGTTTCAACAAGCTATGCAAGACATGTTAAAAGAAAAAAATTTTAATGTATTAATATTAATCCCCTCGGATGATGCAACAAGTATTTCCGAATTGGAATGGAACCTAGAAAATGTTTTTTGTTTTAAAAGTTCCTAACCAGATTGAAGATGAGGCCATTTGGAATCATGCTTATAGTGGCATACAATTAAATTAACTTCTGTCTTGATTAATCGCCGTGCAAACCATGCTTATATGTTAATGATTTCAATTTTGACGATTTTAGTTATTGTTTTAGGTTTTTTATCAAGCCAAAAATAATCAACGCTTTTGCGCTTCTTTCTTTTTTTCGTTCAAGTAAGTCAACTTGTTTGACAGTCTTAAGACTAATTTAGGCTATCATATATCACATTCATTCCCCTTAAAGGCAGTAATAATTATTTTTTGTTATATTCTTGGATATACGAACTGCTTGTGAAAATTCTTCAAAAGGGAATTGGTGTATTAAAGGTTTAAGAGAAAGGCATCTGCCAAAAGCAGATGCCTTATCTTTATCTTGTTGACAGGAGTCATGTTAATCCCATCTCTTGTTTTCTTTTCTGTTTTAATACCGCAGGCTTTGGAGCCTGCTGGGAGAGTGCCGTACATTCATCAAAAGAAAATTGTTTACACCCTATACAACGGTTAACATCTAGTTTTGATAAAGCTTTATTAATGGCATCACCCGTACTGGAAAAGAACTGTTCCTCACCTACTAGTTTATTAAAACCTGTTTTTTCGAGCATTTCTTTAGGTTCCTGTTGAATCCCGGAAATCAACACTTGTAGTTGGTGAAACTTGAATTGCTTCACAATGTCGGTGAGAAGTGCTTCTCCCGATGTATCAATAAATGACACATTGCTCATTCTTAATAGGAGGACTTTTGGTTTAGAACGCATGATTTGTTCGATTTCTTCTTGCAGCCTTTCGATTGAACCAAAGAATAAAGGTCCTTCTATTGTATAAATGTGAATCTGTGGACAATTTGAACCGTGTTGAACCATTTCCGGTTTAACTAGTTTATCAGTTGGATCTGGTAAAACCCTTGATAATTTCAATGTACCGCTCATTAGTTTAACAAAAGATAGAATAGCTAATAGTAAACCGATCCCAACACCTGTTGTCAGGTCAATCAAAACCGTTAACAAGAAGGTCACGATTAATACGACCGAGTCCATGGTTTTTGCTTTTAAGATATGCGAAAATTCTTTGCGTTCACTCATGTTCCATGCGACAAACATAAGAATGGGGGCCATACTGGCCAATGGAATGGCCGAAGCATAAGGAGCTAAACTAACTAGCACCAGTAATACCACCAACCCATGTACCACACCAGATATAGGGGAAACTGCACCGTTTTTAATATTCGTTGCGGTACGCGCGATGGCACCTGTAGCCGGAATGCCTCCAAATAAAGGCGTAATCATATTGGTCAATCCTTGCCCAATTAGCTCTTTATTACTGTTATGTTTACTGCCGGTCATGCCGTCTGCCACTACAGCAGATAATAGTGATTCAACTCCTCCAAGCATGGCAATGACTAAAGCAGCCGGCAGGAGTTCAATCACTAGGCTGCCGGTGATCTGGGGAAACTGAAAATGGGGCAATTCATTAGGAATGGCACCATAGGTCGATCCAATGGTCGCTACCTGATCAGGAAAGAAAAAGGCAGCGACTAGAGTTGATACCATCAATCCCAGCAATGCTCCAGGGATTTTTGGTATATACTTTGGAGTTAATATGACGAGTGCTAAACTGATGATAGCCACCAGTACACTGTAGATGTTCACTGTATTAAAATTCAATATGATTTCTTTCATATTTAAAAGAAATGATTCTTCCTTTTTTAAGTTACTGAGTCCAAAGAAATTGGCAATCTGGCCAGAGAAGATAATTACAGCAATTCCAGCAGTAAAGCCGATGGTAACTGGACGGGGAATAAACTTGATGAATCTTCCCAATTTGAACACACCTAAAAGAAAAATCATGATGCCTGCCAAGAAACCGGCGATTAACAGTTTTTCATATCCGTATTGCATCACCACTCCCAACAAGATCGGGACAAAGGCTCCAGTCGGTCCTGCAATTTGATATTTGGACCCTCCCAAAAGGGAGACCATAATTCCAGCAATAATTGATGTGTAAAGTCCGTATTCTGGTCTTACTCCTGAAGCAATGGCAAAAGCCATCGCTAAAGGAATTGCTACAATCCCAACTACCACCCCGG
This sequence comes from Peribacillus sp. SIMBA_075, assembly GCF_046534585.1. Taxonomy (NCBI): domain Bacteria; kingdom Bacillati; phylum Bacillota; class Bacilli; order Caryophanales; family Bacillaceae; genus Peribacillus; species Peribacillus sp. SIMBA_075. The sequence continues at coordinate 41,455 of NZ_JAWRYN010000010.1, forward strand.
CAACCAGGTCTTTTTGAAGATGGCCTAAGTTGTATCCTTCAAGCCTGCTAGAACGAATCATTCTATCACTCCTTCTTTTATTAAATGTGTATTTAGTCGTTGCTTGCAACCTTGCTATATCCATCTATGATTCGCTCTAATTTACCCGTTTCGGGATGGATGACCATACCGTGAACGGCAATGGAATCTGGTAATAATGGGTGATTTTTGATCAACTGGACACTATTTGTTACACTCTCCTCAACACATTGAAATCCCGACAGCCACTTTGATAGATCAATACCAGAGTTTGTAAGGACATCAATTTGCTCCTGACTGACTTTCTTCTGCTTTGCGGCATCAAGAAGTGAAGATGATTGAAGCCCCACCATACCGCAGCCGTGATGTCCGATCACACACACTTCCTCCACTTTCAGCTCATAAATAGCGACAAGAATACTGCGCATAATGCTGCCAAAAGGGTGCGAAACAATAGCTCCAGCGTTTTTAATGATTTTCGCATCACCATTTTTTAAACCCATCGCTTTTGGAAGCAGCTCCAACAGACGGGTATCCATGCACGTAATGATGACGATCTTTTTATTTGGATACTTTGTGGTTTGAAACTCTTCATATTTATTTTGATCGACAAACTTCTTGTTATAATCCAGAATTCTAGAAATGATAGACATTACTTATTCTCCCTTCTCATGTTGAAATATGTTGGAAATGTTCTATGTACAATAATCCAGATGCCTTTCATCCAACTTATTTGCCTCCTTTTTATCATTTGGTGCCTTCACCAATGATTTAAGGCGAATCCATGGATAAAACCTTTTTTTAAGCTAATTCCATGTTAGAGTTATTAAATTAGAGTTAAATGATAGAAGGATTAGAAATCAGTGAGAATTATTACAATTTCTTCTCTTTCTTTTTGCATTTTCCTTACTCATTAAGATCAATAAACAAAAAAAGGGTGATGCATATTAGATATCTAATATGCATCACCCTTTTTTTTGAGGAAAGAAACATTAAAATTTGATGGAAAACATCTATTCAGAGTCATCCTCATCATCTTCCCATGTGACTGTTTTTACTTCCTTTGTATAACCGTCCACTTGAACAACTGCGTCCCTATCGTCTTCTAATTCAACTTCGACCAAATAGTAGGGTGTCTGACCAGAGGGTTGATAAAATTCTGTATCATCACCTGTTCCTTTTACATGTTTTTCCGCAATCGCAATTGCTTCGCTTTCTGTAATGATACTATCCGCTACCTTTGTTGAGTCAATAATGGTTCCTGTATATGCGTCGAGTATTAATGTGATTTTCTCGTTATTCTTATTGACAACTGCTTTATAATAATCGGAGTTGTCTATTTCCTTCACAAAATCAATTTGTTCCAGATCACCTTGGGAGGAAATACGCTCCTTTATTTCTTTTTGGGTCAGTTGCTTTTGGGGTGTTTTTTCCGTCGAATCTTCAGTTGTATTATCTGAAGTTTCTTTAGTCACTTTTCGCCTTTTTATCGAATTAACTTCACCGCTTTTTGCATCAATCCTAATTTGATATACCCCAGTTTCAAGCTGCATTTCAATCTGATATTCTTCACCTTCATTTTTCGTTGTCTTTATAATGGTTCCAGGATATTTATCCTTTGCCGTCTGGTTCACTTCTTCTATAGTTAAGCTTTCCGCGGATAATGATGGAGCCCACCATTGAAATCCGACAAATAAAAGCAGACCAAAAACAAGAGTTAATCCAGCTGGTACCAGCCATTTTCTATGCTTCTTCATCGTATCACCCATCCAACGTCATTCTGTCTTTATAATATCTTGGCAGAACCCGATAAGAATTTACCTTTGATACTGGGATCAATCGGCAACTCACCGGTTACTTTTATTTAAACGTCTCTTTTTATGTTTAAAGCAGCATTCTTTTAGAGACTTGAGTAAATAAAAGAGTAACTATTGTTCCCCTGCCTTCAAGACTATCCATTTCAATCCGTACATCAATTGCATCAGCAATTTCCTTTGCCATGGAAAGCCCTAATCCTGATCCGCCTTGATTTCGGCTTCTTGCTTCATCTACACGATAAAAGCGATCGAACACTTTTGGCAATTCAGCCTTTGGGATTCCATCCCCACTGTCCTCGATGCGGATATATGCTTCATTACTTGATTTTCCTATGTAGACTGAGATAGGCCCGTCACTATACTTTCTTGCATTGTCCAAAAAAATAAACAAAAGCTGTTTTAACTTTTGAACGTCCGTTAATGCTTCAGTTTCATCGCGACTATAAATCTCCACTGTTCGTTGATACGCATTTTTATACACTTTTGCTAACTCTGTTACGATATCGGTCAGATTTACGTTTTCCTTCTCTATATTCCATTTTTCCTGATGCTTTGCAAGCAGGAGCAATTGCTCTGTCATCTCTCTCATTCTAATGGCTTCCGAATGAATGGCCTCTATTGATTCATCAAACAAATCAGGACGCTTCATCCCTCTTCTTTTCAAAAGACTTGCATAGCTTTCGATGACAGTTAGCGGTGTTTTTAATTCATGTGAAGCATTTGATACGAATTGCTCCTGTTTTTCGAAGTTAGCCTGCAGCAAATCGATCATGTGGTTAAAGGTTTTCCCCATTTCCACAAGTTCATCTTTTGATTCTTCTTCTAGGCTAAGTCGCTTAAATTGGCCACTTGTTTGAATCTCCTTCATCGTATCAATCATCGATCGAATCGGACGAGCGATGAAGTTACTAAGAATACTGCTTGATATCAGAACAGGTATCATGGCAATGACAGTTACGGCAATTAATACAATGCGAAGAACAGAGAGCATTTCTTCTGTTGCTTGAATGCTTTTGGTGATTTGAAGATTAACAACACTTCCATCCCCCCAAACGATCGGGTTTGAAACGAACACATACTTTTTCTGATGAAAAGTGATGATCACGCTCCTCTCACCTGGGTAAAACCTGCTATTTCGATTGCTTAACTGCTTTTCGGAATTGGATGTAACAAATGTTTCTTTTCTTTGATCCTCTTTTACAATACCAACCATGCCATCTATAGGCAGATATGCACGAAGTAAATCATTTGGTGAAATTTGATTAACGTTTTTACTAACATCAAATGCAATTTTCTCTGTCTCCGCTTTTGCATGATTAAGTTCATTCACCATTATCAGGTTATTGAAAACAAAATAAATGGAAACATTCATCAAAAGCAGCAGGAAAATGAATAACACCGTTGTATATAAATTTATTTTCTTTCGAAGTCTCATTTTGCTTCCTTCATGACGTAGCCAACGCCTCTTACAGTATGAATGAGTGGCGTATCAAAGCCATATTCGAGCTTTTTTCGAACATATCGGATATACACATCCACTACGTTTGTTTCTCCATAGAAATCGTACCCCCAAACTGCTTCCAGAATTTGATCCCGGTTTAGCACTTGACGCTTATTCTTCAGTAAATATAGAAGTAAATCATACTCCTTCGGGGTTAGGTCAATTTCATTTTCTCCTCTAATGACTTCGCGCGTTTTGACATTTACCTTTAAATCAGCAGTATTTAGCCATTCACCATCTTCATTTTCCCTTGAAGGTGCGCCAGTTCGCATTCTTAAAACCGCACGAATTCGAGCAAGCAATTCTTCAATTTGGAAGGGTTTTGTGATGTAGTCATTCGCGCCGAGATCAAGACCGGAAACCTTATCTTCAACCGAACCCTTTGCCGTTAACAGGATGACAGGAGTGACGGTGTTTTTCGTACGAATTTTACGAAGCAGCTCGATTCCGCTTATGCCTGGAAGCATGACATCCAATAAGATCAATTCCCACTTTTTTGATTGAAATGCTTCAAGGGCTTCATATCCGTCCATTGCCCTTCCGGTTTGATAGCCTTCGATTTCGAGCTCTAATTCAAGCAATCTCAAAATTTTCTCTTCGTCTTCCACTATTAATATTGATTCTTTATTCATTTGGAATGCCTCCTTTTGTGGGGATTTTTTTGTGGTATCCTGTCAGGAAAATTCATTCAAAACATTGTTTTTTTTCCTGATCACGAGATTGATAGGGAAGCGAAGTTCAAGAAGAAAAAGGCTGCCTCAGCAACCTTACTTGTTTTGAAGTAAAGCACTTGTCAGTTGAAAAGGTCAGGTTATTAAAGAAACCATTCACCTTGAGCAATTTTCACTACTTTACCTCCTACATGAACGTCGATTTCCCCGTTAACATCACCTGCTTTTAAAAACAATAAAGAAGGTCTTTCGATTTCGCATCCTTGTTCTACGCGAATGTCTATTTCACTTTTTTCAAAATACCGGTATTTAACTAAGTAAGCAGCTAAACATCCATTAGAACTGCCAGTTGCTGCATCTTCGGGAATACCATAATAGTCCGCAAAGTCGCGAACATTCAAATCATTTTTCGAATCATACGTTTCTGGAGAAAAAACCATAATGGCTTTTGCATCCGTATGTTCGATTAACTCAAAATATTTTTCTTTATTAATCTTTACTTTTTTAACAGCTTCCAATGATTTTAATGGGACAACAAGCACTGGAAGTCCCGTCGAAACTTCTTGAATGGGAAATCTATCATCTATGTTTTTTTTATGTATATTTAAAATTTCAGAAATTTTATCTGTATCTAAAATCCGGCCAAAAGTTGGTTCATTTTGTTTCATCCATAGAAGCTCTTCTTGATTATTGAATATTACTGTTATCTGTCCACCTTTAAAGTTTAAGATAATGTTTGCCAATGTTGCTTCTAATACTTCGTTTTGAATGATATATGCAGTTCCTAAAGTCGGATGTCCAGCAAAGGGAACCTCTTCATTAGGTGTAAAAATCCGAACATCATAGCCGCCATCATTTTTTGAATCAGACAAGATAAAGGTAGTTTCGGAAAAATTAATTTCTTTGGCTATTTGTTGCATTTCATTTTCCGGAATATTTCCAGCGTTCTTAAAAACAGCGAGTTGATTTCCTGTATATTTTCCATTAGAAAACACATCAACAATAGAATAATTAACTCTCTCCATAAACTTCCCCTCGTTTACATTTTAGTTATTTTAACGAATGTACAAATTATTGCATGTAAAATTTTAAAAAAGAAGACGCTATTTACCCAGTTAGCTCCATAAAAAAAAGAGCTGCCAGAGCAACTCTCATGTTAAAAGCCCTATATACTTTTAGTACAATATTACTCTTATAAATCAACATAATCCTGTCTTTTATTTTTCACATTCGTTTTTGATTTTATATTTAGGTTCGATAAACTCACACCAACTAAAGTTAATCCCCCTCCTCCTAAAGCTAGCATGGTTGGAAATTCCCCTAACAAAAGCCATGAAATAATAAGTGCTACAGCAGGTGTCAAATACAGCGAACTTGTCGCTTCCGATGCCCCAACTTTTGAAGTAATATAAGCAAGGGCAAAATACGGAATCACCGTTGGAAATAGACCTAAATAAATCACAGCATATGTTGATGAAACTAAGGAACATCCTCTTGACAACCATTTTATCTATCTTTCACCATAATATTTAAGCGCATAAGAAAGAGAGCTGCCAGAGCAACTCCCTTGTTAATTCTAAATCCCCAATGATGAATAAAGACCATATAAAAATTTCATAAAAAACCATAGAATTCTATATTAAGAAACCTTGGGCGGCGACATAGAAAACAAATAACGAGACAGCAAGACACATATACCCCCCAAATCCTTTTCGATCCTTTTGAAGTTCGATAAATCCTATCACCAGCATCATTAACCCCATGAACAACATGGTATACGGTAATAACTCAGAAATCCCAGTAATTAACTGAGTTGCTGATAAAGCAATAACAATGATCCCTAAGATGATTCTAACTATTTTCAAGAAATATTCCCCCTTATCCTAATCCACTAATTATACCATTTTGTATAAAGTTGCTTTTAGACTTTTTTGTTAGTTACATTTTATCTGTTCACCCAATTGACCTTAGGTGCGATTGCGGTCAATATTATTCCGCCAACCTATGTCATTACTTCGCTTACGTTTTCGATGTTCGCGTTCGAGTTTTAATTTTTCGATTCAATCAACATTCAATTGTCAGATCAAAAACATGAATTATACGTTTGCCCATTTTTGTAAGTGAATGTGTAGTTTCCTTCTTTTTTCAATAAAACCGGCAAGTACTGTGCAACCATTTCAGCAATTCCAAGGTTATGTGGATGGAGTATCCAATCAATCGATTTCCATTCCAGAATACCTTCCCGCGTTTTTTTCGGTGTTTCATATATTAAATGTTCATCCGCTTCATACAAATATACATATATTCCATCCAGTTCACCTTCCGGGGTCTCCCATGTTACCGTTCCTTTAGAAAAAAAGGTCTTTAACTCTATGCCCGTTTCCTCCAATACCTCACGCAGTGCACCTATATCAGGGGTTTCACCTTTCTCGATTTTGCCCCCCACTCCGTTCCAAACACCCATAATTGGAGCTTTCTCCCGATTAAGCATAAGTATTTCATTATTTTTCTTTACAAAACAAACTGTATACTTAAACATTTTATAAAGTGACCCCTTTACCGTTAGTTTCATTAAAACATTGGCTTGTCATCTGCCTCCAACACACTCTCAAATTTTAACAATGAAAAAAGAATCCGTAAACGTCCTGCGTCGAAGAATGAATGAACTCCCCCATTAGATATAAGTTTCATAGCTTCTATTTTTGCGCAAAATAGTTATTTAACTCGTATATTTTGCTATTTAATCCTATATTTCGCTGTTTACTGGTGAGGTTGCGCTATTTATTCATGAAACTTGCTGTTTACTCGTGAATTAATGCTGTTTACTCGTGAAATTCCGCTCTTTACTCGTGAATTTCTGCTGTTTACTCGTGAGTTTTGCTGTTTTACTCGTGAGTTTCCGCTGTTTACTCGTGAATTTTGCTGTTTTACTCGTGAATTCGTGCTTTACTCATGAAATTTGCTGTTTACTCGTGAATTTTGTTGTTTTACTCGTGAATTTCCGCACTTTACTCGTGAGTTTTGCTGTTTTACTCGTGAGTTTCCGCTGTTTACTCGTGAATTTTGCTGTTTTACTCATGAATTCGTGCTTTACTCATGAATTTTGCTGTTTTACTCGTGAATTAATGCACTTTACTCGTGAGTTTCCGTTCTTTACTCGTGAGTTTGGCTGTTTTACTCATGAATTCGTGCTTTACTCGTGAATTCGTGCTTTACTCATGAAATTTGCTGTTTACTCTTGAGTTTTGTTGTTTTACTCATGAATTTTGCTGTTTTCTCGTGAATTTTGCTGTTTTACTCGTGGATTCGTGCTTTACTCGTGAATTTTGCTGTTTTACTCGTGAGTTTCCGCTGTTTACTCGTGAGTTTTGCTGTTTTACTCGTGAATTCGTACTTTACTCATGAATTTTGCTGTTTACTCTTGAGTTTTGTTGTTTTACTCGTGAGTTTCCGCTCTTTACTCGTGAGTTTTGCTGTTTACTCGTGAATTAATGCTCTTTACTCCTGTATTTCGTTGTTTACTCGTGAATTTCCGCTCTTTACTCGTGAGGTTTGCTGTTTTACTCGTGAATTTCCGCTCTTTACTCGTGAGTTTTGCTGTTTTACTCGTGAATTCGTGCTTTACTCATGAAATTTGCTGTTTACTCGTGAATTTCTGCTCTTTACTCGTGAGTTTTGTTGTTTTACTCGTGAATTAATGCTGTTTACTCGTGAGTTTTGTTGTTTTACTCGTGAATTACTCATGAAACTTGCTGTTTACTCGTGAATTTCCGCTCTTTACTCATGAATTTTGCTGTTTTACTCGTGAGTTTCCGCACTTTACTCGTGAGTTTTTCTGTTTTACTCGTGAGTTTCCGCACTTTACTCGTGAATTCGTGCTTTACTCATGAAATTTGCTGTTTACTCGTGAGTTTCCGCTCTTTACTCGTGAGTTTTGCTGTTTTACTCGTGAATTCGTGCTTTACTCATGAAATATGCACTTTACTCGTGAATTCGTATCTTAATCATTACTTGTGCAAAAAAAGCAGCGATCCTCTTGGAATCGCTGCTCCCTGTTATTTATGCTCCTGCCCAAACATCCTTGGCATATCTGCCATTCTCCTCTAAGGATTTCAGCCATTCAGTGGCTTCTTCTTTAGTTGTTTGATAGAAATGCATATAGCTGTCGATTAATGTTCGTTCAACATCGGGTGCCATTTTGCTTCCGTCTCCGCAGATGTATAGGTGTCCTCCTTCTTTTAATAAAGGAAGAATGTCTTGAGCGTTTTCCGCTAACCGGTTTTGGACATATGTTTTTTCTTGACCGGGACATCTTGAGAAAGCGGTGTGCAGTGTTACAAGTCCCTCTTGTTCGGCTTCCACGAGTTCTTCTTGATAGAGGAAATCGTGTTCAGGATTACGGCATCCAAAGTAAAGGTGGGCCGCCCCTAGGGTTTCACCTTTTTTCTTAAGAGCGCGACGGGCCTGAATGAAGCCTCTGAATGGTGCAATTCCTGTTCCTGGGCCAATCATGATGATTGGTTTCTCTGTTTGCTCCGGAAGCTGAAAATTGGATTGCGGCGTATTGATAAAGCAGGCTACCTTGTCGCCCTCGGAGCGTTCTGCCAAATAATTCGATGCAATTCCTTTGTATTCCCCGTTGCCGCTTAAAGCATTCCCACGGACGACGCTGACCGTGATGCTTGCTTCTCCTTCCTTGTGGAGCGGTGAGCTTGAAATAGAGTAGTATCTTGCTTTTAAAGGTGGCAGTAAAGCCAGGAAACGTTCAAATGGGATTTCACATGCAAGGTACTTTTCTGTCAGATCAAGCATGGTCATGCGCTTGTTCAGGATTTCTCGTTTATAGGTACTGTTGTCCTCAAGAAGATTTTCAAGTTCTTTTACATGTGGAGGACATACCGTGTGAGTGGCAAGCGCCCGAATCTGAGACCGGGTGGCTGGTTCTTGGAACTCCACATGATTGGATAGTAACTCCTCGAGTTTTATAGGTTTTCCTGTAGGAAGATGGGCAGCTTTTCCCGAATCCCCAGTCAGATTGACATAATCCTGGCCATTCAGGTTGAATCGACTGAGCACTCGCTCGACAAGTTCAGATGGATTTTGAGGAAGAACCCCGAGATGGTCACCTTCCTGATAGTGAATGCCCTCTGGCACAGTTAGCTCTATATGCCGTGTACTTCTTCCGCTTTCTACATGTTGTAATTCGAGATTCCTTTTTACAATCGATGTAAATGCATGATGGGTGCGGGCGAGTGGCGTGCCGCTCACATTACTTACGAAGTTCATCGTAATCGAGCTGACTACCCGATCATTCATATTCACTTCGATGTTCAGGGTTTCGGCAAGATTTGGCCAAAGTGCTTCTGTCCATTTCTCGTAATCCCCTTCAAAATCATCGCTTGCATCTCCATAGCCTGTTTCTGACAGCCTCACTGCTCCTTTTTGTTCCAGCCGTTCATCAATGAAAATCGGAATGCGTTGGTACGTATTGGCCCAATTGCGGTCTCCGCAGCCAAAGACCGCATAGTGAACACCATCCAAAGTGGCATCATGACTTTCCTTCAGCCATGAAACAAAGTCATCCGCATTATCCGTGGGATTTCCATTATAAGATGCCGAAACTATGAGAACGGCCCCTTCTTGAGGAAGTCGATTGGTGTAATCATTCAAAGGGGCAACCCTGGCATTGAAGCCTTGTAGCTTCCCTGTTTCAGCAAGATCACGAGCAATCCCTTCAGCTGTTCCCATGTTTGATCCAAACAGGACGAGTAATGGTGTGCCATGCGCAGATTCGATGGAAGATGCCGTGGCTCCTTTGTCCGCAGACTTTGGTTCTGGAGAAGCAACGGTAAACGACATCGCCCGCTTTCTAGGTGAAACGCGCATGGTCAATCCGTCCGGTTTGAGAGTCAAGGTTTCTTTAACATCCAATTGATAATCTTCATGATCAATCAAGTCAAAGTGCTGTAAAACCATTCCGAGCACCAATGTCGCTTCATGAAGGGCAAACTGCTGTCCGATACAGGCTCGCTGCCCGTTTCCAAACGGTTTATAAGCATGATAAGGGATGGAATCTAAATTCTCGAACCGCTCAGGAATGAATGATTCAACGTCATCACCCCAAACGGATGGATCACGGTGAAGCTCAGGAATAAGCAGCGTGAACACATCCCCTTTCTTCACATTGTATTTTTCGTCCAAAATGGTATCTTCTTTCGCATAAACGGAAAACGCCGGAGCTGTCGGCCACAGACGAAGCACTTCATTCAGCACCATACGGACATATTTCAGCTTTTTCACTTGTTTGTAATCAGGAACATCGTCACCCAGCACTTCATCGACTTCCTGCTGTGCTTTTTTTAACTTGTCTCTGTTATTCATGAGGAAATAGATGGCGAACGATAGGAGGCCGCTCGTCGTTTCATGTCCAGCTATTAAAAAGGTAATAATTTGAAAACGGATATTTTCATCATCCAGTGATACGCCTGTTTCAGGATCGACTCCTTTCAACATATGTGAAAGAAGGTCATCTTCTCCCTGATCACCATTTTGTTTTCGTTCAGCAATCATTTCATCCACTAGAGAGAACATATATTGAATGTCTTCCCTGAATTGTTTTTTAGACTTGACCATCAGTTTATCTTGAATGCCAAGTCGCTGCGTTTGGCTCATTGCTTCATCCAATGCACGCACCATACTGGTGACAAAAGGATGGGTGGTCTCCCGATAAAAACTGTTAAAGCGGTAATTGAACCCGCAGAGACCGATCGTATCCAAGGTCAAACGTGTCATATCTTCAGGAACATCAATCACATCAGCCGGATTCACGCGAGCCCATTTCTGAATGAGTTGGGTTGCAAGATCCACCATTTTAGCATGATACCCCTTCATTGCCTGCTGGCTAAAGCTGGGCAGCAGGATGTTATGGGCCTTTTTCCAATTCGGCTCGGCCGTTTCACTTGTGAAGAGACCATCGCCACCAAATGCTCGCACTTTTTGCAGTGAAGGACCGACTTTCTTATCAAACCTTGTTTCATCACAAATTTCTTTAGCGAGGGCAGCACTGGATACGAATGTAGAGATGCGACCAGGAAATTGGAATTGAAAAATCGGTCCAAGTTCTCGTGCCAGCTTCATATATGACTGAAGCGGTTTATCCTTATCTATTATAGGCAGGCTGCCTAGGGGGCCGTATGACTTTGGCTGTGGAAACTGAGTTGTATTTTCCATATTATTAGCACCTCTTTTATTAGGTTAAAATGCGAAATGAACGTTCATTCCGCTTAATTGTTGAAAATGTCTCAAACGTGCAACCGGACAGAAATCCCAAAAACTTTCTTCCACATCTGCCAAAAGTTTTGATTCAGGTTCTAGCTCCCCAATGCGAACAAGCTGCGCAAGCTCAAGAAAATTCTCCGTAATTTCTTTTTTCTCTTTTCCTGAATCAAAGAAAGTTTTAAATATATTCAAAAAATGGGCTCCACTATGAATCTTTATAAAATAAAGAGCTAGATCCTGCCCTGTCGTAGAATGAACCATTGATTTGAAAATATGGTGGAACTGATTGGGAATCGAATCATCATGATTCACCCTTTTTAGATGCGGAATGAATGTTCATTTCTGTTAATGTAAGTGTATACTCATTAAAATTCCATCTCAATCGCGCATAGTACCCATATTTTGTGAATTCTTTATAAACAAACAGAGACAAAAGACCTATTCATCTTATTTCAACGAGTTAAACCGCCCTAAACAACATCTTTTGACTCATGAAAAAAAGAGCTGATCGTCACAGCTCTTGTACTGGTTAGCTAAAGTAAGGCTCATGCCCTTTATTAAGTTAAACTTCATGTTTACCCATTAAATGAAAAGAGCTTACGCATGATTATAGCGTTCAGATAGTTTCTTTTTATGTGCATTAAACACTTCTTCCAATGGGATATCGTACTTATTCGCAATCACAATCAAGTTACCTAGTACATCTCCCAATTCTTCTGTTAACTCCTGTTTATTCTCTTCAAACGTACCGCTTACTTCATCAGGTCTATCCCTGCCAATCTCAAGGGAGCGAATGGCGCGTGCAACCTCGCCAGTTTCTTCTGCCAAAAAGCCAATGCGAATGAAGATGTCCAATTCTGACCATCCTCGTGCTTCATAATAATCTTTTACCCATTGTTGAAATTCAGTGACGTCCATATTCATCCACCTTTCATTCAGATGATTCAAGTTTAACAAATCCCCCTGAATTTTGTATGATAAGAAAGGAAGATTACTGAATGGGAGCTGTGATATTTTGAAAAGTCTAGCTGTATTTTGTGGATCAAGCATTGGTGCATCTGCTGTCTATGTAGAAGAGGCTAAAAACCTGGGTGCGGAACTGGCAAAACGTAATATTACCCTTGTTTATGGGGGCTCAAGTGTAGGAATCATGGGTGCAGTTGCAGATTCCGTTTTGGAAGCAGGCGGAAATGTAATTGGAGTCATGCCAGATTTTCTAGAAAAAAAAGAAATAGCGCATAAGAGCCTGACCGAACTGATTGTCGTGGAATCCATGCATGAAAGAAAAGCAAAAATGGCTGAGCTTGCAGATGGGTTTATGGCTTTGCCAGGCGGACCAGGAACATTAGAAGAATTCTTTGAGATCTTCACTTGGGCTCAGCTTGGACTTCATCAAAAACCTTGCGGGCTCTTAAATATTAATCATTATTATGATCCTTTGGTCGCTTTATTCAATCATATGTCCGACGAAAAGTTCCTTCATGAAAAATTCCGTTCCATGGCGCTGGTAGATGTTGAACCAAATGGACTCCTTGATCAATTCAATACATATGAACCGCCAACCATAAAAACCTTCATTACTGAAAAACAGACCTGATCGTTCAAAAGCAACAGGCCAAGGTCAATAGTGACCTTGGCTTTTCTGACCAGCTTCAAACCTAATATTTACTTTCACGCCTCATATTCACTGTTTCTTGAAGCGCCGCCCTTTTCGCATGTGATCGTCACAGCACTTTCACTGCTCGATTAGGTAAAAATTAGGTTTAAATAATCACCATGCCCCTTAATAAGTTGAACTTCATGTTCAGAAGAAATCCAGAAGAAATGGAATGTCAGCCCTTCTTCATCCCTCCCACCTGTTGGCTGATAGTCCCATTCATCAGGAACATTCGATGCACAAATTTTATAAAAAAATCTGTTATGTATGGCACCATCAGCGTTCTCCCAAAAATCTTCTGCAATTAAATCCTCCACATTAAAATTCTCAAGACCTGTTTCTTCTTTCATTTCCCTTACCACTGCTTGATATGTATTTTCATGAGGCTCCACTGTACCTTTGGGTATCTGTATCCCGCTTCACTAATGGGATGTTGAAAAACCAATACCTGTGTTTCTCCATTAATGGTCCTTGTCACATACCCGTAGGCTTTTCTTATCGGTATCACTTTCATTCCCCCGTTGTTGATATGAACCCTATTGAGAGATCAATCGCCAAAAGCAAATATGAGCTCTGTCTCGCATACAGTTTCTCCATCAACAGTTGCCCTTCCTTTTCCTTTGCCGATAGGACCTTTTAAGCGAGTAATCTCCACTTCTAAACGTAATTGGTCCCCTGGTCTTACTTGCCTTTTAAAGCGACAATTATCAATCCCAGCCAATAGCCCCATACGCCCTTGATTTTCTTCTTTTGTAAGCATAATAACAGCACTTACTTGTGCTAAAGCCTCAACGATCAATACACCTGGCATCACTGGGTGATTTGGAAAATGCCCATTAAAAAACTCTTCATTTGCTGTTACATTTTTAATGGCCACCGCTCTCTTTCCTTCTTCCAATTCCAAAACCCTATCAACTAAAAGAAATGGATAGCGATGCATGATAATATCTTTGATTTTTTGTATATCAATCAATAGTAAGTCCCCCATTGCGATGAATTTTTTTCACTTTATTTTACCATCTGTATCATCATATGGATATTTTTGTATCTATTACACTGCACTTCGTTCAACAAAAAAAAGGCTGCCTGAGCAACCCTGTTTGTTGATTTCTCTTACAAATCCTTTGATTTTTTTTCCTTCGATTTAGTTAACGGGGATAGAACCAATTGTTCATACCTTTCATAACCACCTAAAAATTTATGAATCAAGCTTATTTTCGGAACAACAAGGTAAACCATCAAGCCTGAAATGGTACTTATAATAGCTCCTGCCAGCACATCCGCCGGAAAGTGGACACCTACCCAAATACGGGAAATGCCAACAATGAAAGCCAGCATGATCCATAACAACCACCATCCTCTTTTGAAAAGCCAAAAGGATACACAAAACGAGAAAAACAAAATGGTATGATCACTTGGAAATGAATTATCCACTGCTTTTTCAATTAACTTATTAACATTTGCCAGCTCAGCGAATGGTTGATTATTCGAATGCAATCCCCCTGCCATTTTCCCAATCACTTCAGCAATTACAAACGTAATCATCCCACAAACAACCATCATTCTACTCTGTTCATTTCGAGTGAACCAAATTACGATGACTCCTAAAGCCAAAAAAAATACCATGTACTCGGCAATGAAAATGGCAGAAGGATTTAAATAAGTGTATTGTTTCCCTAAGTCATTTATCATTCTAAATACATGAATATTCAGTTCAAAAAAACTCATCTCATACCCGCCTTTCCTCTTTTTCTTTCATATTAAAAGAGAAAGGGGGTAAATCTCCATCGATTTCCCTAACAGTTTAAGCTGTCATCTTACAATATTGTCACGTGGTCGCACTAGAAGATCAAGAATTTCGAAAACTGTAAAAATTATCCCATGATCCATATTAAGTCTGTATTAACTTCTTAAATCTGACTTCTTTTCTTCATACAAAAAAGAGCTGCCGGCAAGCACCCCCTTTTATCAAAGATTTTTGGAGGTTAGGATTTTACTTATCCTTTGTACCAGAAAAAAGAGATTCCACCTCTTTTTCCTATAAAATCTATCTTGGGGGAATAATTACGTGTGTAAATATATGTTAAAGTAAAAAGCTTTCTAACAAAAGAGGGCTTTGTTGTAGCGACAGCTTCTGATGGAGAAGATGGTTATCTTACGTTAGTGCCTTGCGCGATAGGATTCCCAATGAGAGATGTGATATATTGAAAACTCTAGCACACTTGTATACGGGGGTAAAAAATGCTGCACATAGAGAACAATTCAGATACTGTAATCATGGTCATTCACGAAATTTATGGATTGAACGAACATATGCAGGGCTTTTGTGAGGCATTATCAAAACAGGACTTTGATGTCATCTGTCCGAATTTGTTAGGTCGCGAAACGCCTTTTGATTATTCCCAAGAGGAAGCTGCATATCGTCATTTTATGGAGAACGTAGGTTTTAAAGAAGCTTTACATAAAATAAGGGATATAATATCGGATGTTAAAGATGAATACAAAAAAATATTCATCATTGGATTTAGTGCAGGGGCAACTGTAGCTTGGCTGTGCAGTGAGGAAGAATGCGTCGATGGAATAGTTGGATACTACGGTTCCCGTATTAGGAATTATGTAGAATTAACGCCACAATGCCCTGCACTGCTATTCTTTCCGCAAGACGAGCCATCGTTTGATGTGGACGAGTTAATTTCAGCTTTAGAAATAAAGAATATCGAAGTGCATAAATTCAACGGAAAACATGGATTCAGTGACCCTTACAGTTCAAAATATCATGTAGAATCAGCGCATAAGGCATTTAGTAAAATGATGAAATTTATTCTGGAACAGTAAATGAATGAACTGAACGTTCAACCTAACATCGTTTTGTATTGATCCAATGTATCGAACCAGCATCACTATGGGGATGACAGTCCGTTTGAACCTTTTTGTACTCTATTTCCAATTCTTTCAAGGATAACTTCATAAGCTTTTCCACAGTCATATTTACATGATGGACCATAAGCTTATGGATTAATTCCTTCCGTCTTTCTTCCACACCTTTCCTCATTTCACCCTCTCCTTTTAATTATTTGATGGTATTAGAGGAATAACCGCCTCACCCGCATTTTCTGAAGTTAACTGAAATGATTTATATCTTTAGACAGGGGGAACTGTCATCGGAAGAGGATTCCTTCTCTTCAATTTTACGTATTTTAATATATTCCTTCTCTAAATCGGTTAAGGTTAATTCAAATAGATGTATGTCATTCTTTTTATAGACACCCTCGTTAATCAACTTGTTGATTAGGAAGTCTCTTTTCTTCTCAATTGCATTACGTAATAAAATCCCCATAATAAATCCTCCTTTATTATATGAACTTCTACGGATTGGAACAGCCTTGAAATAAGTTCAATCGGAATTTGCCGGCTGGCTCATTCACAAAAAAACCGGTGACATCTCTTTACATTAAAGAAAAGTCTCCGGTTTTCCGGTCAATTAACCTATAATTCCTATTGAATTACTAAGTATTGTTGTTACCTATACTACAAACTCTGTGCTCCGTAGTCAACACAAAGTTTTGATTTTCTTGAATTTAATATTTTTTGATTCTGCTTTTGGGTAAGCACTTTTTTATTTTTCTGTTTGTTTCGCTTCATCAAAAGCAGTTTTCACCTTATCCAACAGATCTTTATCCGAAATCAATCGATAACCTGTAAGCGCAAGTGCTTTTGCACCAGTCAGGATGGCTTTGTCCCCAGCTTGAGACTTAGCACAGTTGCGGAATTCATTCGTATGGGCAATCAACTCATCCGGTCCAATTTTTATATAAGGATGGGCTGTCGGCACTACATGGCTTACATTACCCGCATCCGTCGAGCCAAAACCACTCTCTTTTCGTGGAGCCACCGTTTCCCCCAATTGAGCCAGTTCTTCTTTTAACAATTCATCCAGGACTGGATTAATGACAAAATCAAGTACTTCATTTTGGAAACGTTCGACTTTAACCGTGCTTCCTGTGGCAAGTGCTGCCCCTTCAGCAACAGTACGTATTTTACGGGATACCTCTTGGCATAGTTTCCAAGTTGTTGCTCTAATGTAAAATCTGGCAGATGCATATTCAGGAATGATGTTAGGCGCTTCCCCGCCATTGGTGATGATTCCGTGGATTTTGACCTCGCTTGGAAGCTGCTGACGCAAAGCATTAATGCCATTGAACAGCTGAATCACCCCGTCAAGCGCATTCACGCCTTGTTCAGGAGCAGCAGCTGCATGTGCTGATTTTCCGTAAAAATGAAAATCAAGGGGATCGACAGCCAAAAATGGACTGGTTATACCCGTTTTTCCTGCAGGATGGATGATGATGGCTGCATCCACACCATCAAATAGACCGTGCTTCACAAAGCTGCCTTTTGCGCTTCCATTCGGTCCTCCCTCTTCAGCCGGTGTACCGAAAACAATCACCTCTCCGCCTGTTTCCTCCAGCACTTGAGCCAGGGAAATGCCTGCTGCAACACTCGTTGTGCCGATGATATTATGACCGCAAGCATGACCTAAACCCGGCAATGCATCATACTCGGCTAAAAAGGCAATTGTGGGTCCTTCCTTTGAAGAGGTTTTTTTGGCGATGAATCCTGTTTCATGTCCAGCTATATTGCGAGTCACTTCAAATCCTTCATGTTGGAGTATTCCGGTTAACGTGTCGGAAGCGAAGAACTCCTGATTCCCAATTTCGGGTTTGGAATGAATGGCTTGACTCGTTCCGATATATAATTCGGAATGAAGGTCGATGTGATCTTCAATGATTTTCTGATGCTGCTCCCGTACTAATTCTCTCGCCATATTCTTATCTCCCTTTTCATTTATTGGTTTAAAGAGCCGGATAGGCATCCTTCAATCCATCCGGCATCCCTTCACTTTGTCCTCATCATCATTTTTCAATGGCTGGTTTTGTCCAAGCATCCTGGTAATTCAATAATTCATCTACAGAAACATATGCAGGAATGGTGTTTCCTTTAAACGTTTTTTTAATGAATGCCTCCACTTCTTTCGAGTGATAAAGTTCCACTAATTTTTTCAGCTCAGGACGATCGGCATTTCCCTTTTTAACTGCAATGATATTAATATATGGTTTCGCCGTTTTACTTTCATGGAATAAAGAATCTTTTAATGTAAGTCCTGCTTCGACGGCAAAGTTATTATTAATGGCTGAAGCATCGGCATCATCCAAAAGACGCGGTGTATTGCCGGCAGCAACAGGTTGGATTTTCAATTTTTTCGGATTATCCTTAATGACTTCCAAAGAGCCCGATCCATTGAATTCCTCTTTCAATGTAATCAATCCAGCTTCTTGAAGAAGGAGTAAGGAACGGCCAAAGTTTGTTGCTTCATTAGGAACGGCTATAGTCGCGCCATCTGGAAGACTTTTAAGACTTTTATGTTTTTTCGAATAAAGGCCCATTGGTGCAATTACAGTCGACCCGATGGCCTCTAATTTCAAATTTTGATCTTGGATGAATTCATCGAAGTAGGCGACCGTTTGGAATGAATTCGCATCAATTTCACCTTCACTTAACGCAAGGTTCGGTTGGATATAATCATTAAACGTGACCAGTTCGATATTCAGCCCCTTCTTTTTCGCTAAGCTGACAATGTATTCCCACGTTCTCGTATCCCCGTTGCTGACACCCACTTTCACTGTTTTCACATCATCCGAACTGCCTGATGCACCCTCTTCGTTCCCACATGCTGCTGACACGATGGCCAATGCCAATACTATGATCGTTAATAAGATTTTCTTCATTTCCCCAACCTCCTGTTATTTTTATCTTCTTCTGATTTTTTTTGAAACGAAATTCCCGGTGGTTTGCAATAATTGAACGATGATCACGAGCGCCGCCACTGTGACGACCATCGTCATCGTATCGAACCTTTGATAACCGTAAGCCAAGGCTAAATCTCCTACCCCGCCTGCACCGACAGCACCTGCCATGGCTGTAGAACCAACCAGCCCGATTGTCGCTGTTGTAAATGTAAGGATCAACGAACTAAGTCCCTCGGGAATCAAAAAGCGATAAATGATTTGCCATGTCGTCGCCCCCATTGCCTGAGCTGCCTCGATGATCCCTTTGTCCACTTCCAACAGGGAGTTCTCCACAAGCCGGGCAATATAAGGAGCCGCGTAAAAGATAAGCGGAACAATGGCTGCATTCGTTCCGATCGCACTGCCTACAATCATTCTAGTAAACGGAATCAGTGCTACAAGCAAGATGATGAAAGGAACCGACCGCAATATATTGATGATCGGATTCAATACATTAAAGATCCATTTATTCTCCAGGATATGACCCTTTCTAGTAATGACAAGCAGGATACCTAGCGGGAGCCCAATCAATCCGGAAAATACCAATGAGATGGCTACCATATAAAGTGTGTCACCGAAAGCGGTCGACAGCTGCTCTGCCGTTATTTCCATTCCCCAAAGCGTATTACCCATTTACCTGCACCTCCTGGACGAGAATCCCCTCATCTTTAATATATTGATAAGCCTTGCCCACCTCTTTTTTGTCACCTGTCACTTCGATGATCAAATTCCCAAAAGGCGTTTCTTGAATTTCAGAAATATTGGCTGATAATACACTTAAATGAACATCATATTTCTTCGAGATGGTTGAAAGTAAAGGAGTACCCGAAGTAGTCCCAATAAAATTAATTTTCCAAATAATCGGGATATGGGACCCTATACTTTTCAGGAAACTTTGTGGAATCTCGTCATGTATGACCGTTCTCACGAAGTTTTTTGAAATATCCGTTTGCGGCTTCGCAAAAACTTCGAAAACCGAACCTTGTTCAACGACGCATCCGCCCTCCATGACCGCTACCTTATTGCAAATTTCCCTGATGACAGACATTTCATGAGTGATTAGCAGAATGGTAATATTGTATTCTTTATTAATTTTTTTTAAGAGCTGCAGTACTGCACTCGTTGTTTGTGGATCTAATGCAGATGTAGCTTCATCACACAATAAGATCGATGGATTGGTAGCCAATGCCCTCGCAATTCCGATCCGCTGCTTTTGACCGCCGGATAATTGTTCCGGATAACTCTTTGACTTGCTTGATAAGCCAACGAACTCTAACAGCTCGCCTACCCGCTTTTTGATTTCTTTACCAGGGGTTCCGGACAAAACGAGCGGCATGGCGATATTATCAAAAACGGTCTTTGAGTTAAGCAAATTGAAATGCTGAAAGATCATCCCGATTTTTTTCTTTTCAGCCCGTAATTCCTTTGGGTTCAATTTGGTTAAATCCTTGCCGCCAACAATCACCTGACCATCTGAAGGGTGTTCCAGCAAATTGACCAACCTGATCAATGTACTCTTCCCGGCTCCGCTATAACCGACTACACCGAATATATCCCCCTTTTCCACTGTCAAATTAATGCCCTTCAAAGCCTCGACAGTCTGTTTCTTTGTTTGATAAACCTTTTTAACATTTTGAAACTCTATCATCCAATCTCCCCCCATGCTGTTTATTTGTACAAATTCATTATCAGAGAAGAGCTTTGCAAAGTTTCATAATGATCGGGTTAAATTTTCGAAACTCACGAGTAAATGCACGAAACTCACGAGTAAATGCATGAAACTCACGAGTAAATACTCACAACTCATGATTAATGATCGAAACTTACGAGTTAATGCACCAATTCTCCAAATAACCATATACATTCTGAATAAACAAAAGAGGCCTCCTCCGTCATCAGACAGAAGAGGCCTCTTTTAGACATAAAAAAGAGTAAACTCTTAAATTAATTATCTAAGAAAAGCTCCTTCTTATCTTTCAAACTTTCGTCCGTTGGAATTAGCACAGTATTTTTACAAAAGTAAAAACCCGCTGCCGAGGTATCATAGGGCCAAGTCCCTCCACATCTCTTGATAAGAATTAACGTTATATTTAATTATGTCCTTCACTATATATTCTAATTTCCCTAAAGTCAACCATATTTTCCATCATTCTAAACATTTTCACAGTATAGTCAATTGACGGTTTTTTTTATTATATAAATATAATTCTTTCTCTATTTTATAATGATTTGCTCATTCTCCACAACATAGAAGTCGCTCAGTTATAACAGCTACAGATTATCTGTAGCCTTTTACACTGTCTACTTAGAGGGGATAATATCTCTGGAGGGCCTCAACTTTAATTAACTAATTATGAAAAAAATGTTAATTAAATATTGATTATTCATATAATTCAAAATATCATTAACAAAGAAGTTAAATACATAAAATGAGGTGGGATTCTTGGGATTTTCAAAAATATTATTATCAACAAGTCTATGCTTCACGTTATTTTCAGGTTTTTCATTATCAGAGGCAAAAGCAGAAACAAGTAAAGACCCTATTGCAATAGAACCATTTGCTTGTACAGAAGTAGGGACTTACACAACATCTTATAAATCTAAAACAACTTCAACAAAAACTGAATTTACACATTATGCAACAAATAATAGTAGTGTTACTGATAGTGTTACTAGATCTGTTCAAATTTCTTATGCTGCTACAGTAAGTATAGGAGGAGAAGCATCATTTAAAGTACTACAAACAGGGGCAAAAATAACAGCTAATGTCGGGTATGGATATAATAGTACAAAAACTCTTTCTACAACTTGGTCTATTCCGAAGGGAAAATGGAAATTAACTGCAGGAAGTAAATGGGTAAAAGCCACAGGAACTCGTTATAAAGTTGTTGCACCTTGTAATTTAACAAACGGAACTACTACAACTGCTAATTATACTTATGCAACATGGAGCGAAAAAGTTAAACAATAATGATATTTCGAGATTTAAAGATTTTTTTTACTAATAAACAGAGGTGTTAAAATATGCTTCTAAAATATATTTGTCCTTTTATCTTTTGTATGTCCCTTCTAATGGGGTGTAATTCTTCAGAAAAGACAAGTGAAAGAAGTGCCAATAATCCAATTGAATCTGAACAGAATAATTCATCTATTCAGAAAAACAAATCATTAGAAAACAAGTTGCGCCCCCCTAAATTTAGCATAACAAATTTCGAAATGAATTATATTCCTAAGAATAAGGAATTAACTTTTCTTATGAATTACGAAATCGATGTAGACATATACGAAATCTTACAAGAAAACACTCAAAAAATTTACTTTTCACTTGAGTACCCTGAAGCAGTGTACGATATTTTTCATAATAAAAATAGTGAATTATTGTTAGCAGAGCAACCTAAAGGCTATAAAACTAAATATCAAACTCAATTCAAAATAAGCATCGATTTAACGACAAAAGAATTAGAGAAAATAAAAAATAACTTATCTGGCTTTAACCTTATAATAGCTGACAAAGATAAGGATGCAATTGCTCATTTTATTGATTTAAATGGTTTTAATACCTTTGATCCTGATACTTCAAATTCTACTCATATAGATGATACAACTAAAAACTAATACTCATAGGCCCTAATGAATTACATAAGCTAATAAATTGAAGTATTACATGCAGAGATCATCAGAATTTAGTTGTTAATCCCCATTTGTTAATTACTACGTTGACATCCCCTTGCTCCAGTTATTCTGGAGCCTTTTTTTTACCTATTTATGATAAATAGGATGTCATGGGTAGGCTTAAAGAGGCCCTTTCGTTTTCGTTCCTTGATGAAAAAACATTTGCCATCTGCCATTCGCATATTTCCAGATTGAACTTCTTAAGGTATGCTCCCCTCTACCTTCATCAAAAATCCGATATGTCGTTAATACGGTATCTTCGGACAATTCGTGCATGTCAAAATTGCTTAAGATCATGGTCACCTCACCTATTCCTTCTTCTCCGATACAATCACTTTTAGTCCATATTCGACCCGAACTGCCGAACTCAAAGAAATCATCTTTCAATAATGATGAAAGCTCTTCTGGAGATGTACGGATTTCAGATTTTAATAATTTCTTCTCCAGCTGCTGCACATGCGCTTTTAACGAAGACCATTCATTTTCCATTCATTCCATCCCCTTTTACACTTATATGTGCATGAACTAGTGAACTACTTCCCAAGCTACTTGTAAAATCATATATAATACATACTAACAATATATCCCAGATGGTGGTGAAATTAATGATCGCTGCTATCAAAGATTTTTTATCCAGTTCATTGTTAATTATCAGCTGGCTTATATTTGCGGTCAGCAGCATTTTTTTCATTTTTTCTTTTTTAACCATCTTTGCCATACCTATATTTCTCTTGTTATTTTTAACAGGGTTACTTTGCTTCTCTATTTCCAAGAAACTGGACTGGAGACAGACCTCAAACTAAAAAGGGATTAGAATACTTTACGTTAAGTTGTTAATGCCTACAGTCTTTTTACTATGATCCAGTGGTTTTAGATCTTGGTTGGCCGAATTATACAGGACTAGGTCGAAACTGGAGGTCGAATTAATTTAAATTTGGTCGAAGCGAACGCCTGCAGTGGATTGGAACGGTTGTAGTACAAACCCTCCAAAACGGTGGGCAAATTGGGTTTGATCTTCGTTTTCATGCAGAGTGGATTGGAACGGTCAAAATTTAAAACCTAAAAAAACTGAAGACAAACTCCATTTTTATCGAGTTTGCCTTCAGTCTGAAAGAAGCTGCAAGTTTCGTGTCGTATTTATCGTGATAGTGTGCCCTGCAGACGATTCGTTTCGGCAATTACTTTTTCTTCATCGATCGTTAAGCATTCGCCATTTTTCACAATCATCTTGCCGTCAATGTATACATCAGATACATCATTTCCGCGTGCGGCATAAAGCAAATGCGAATACGCTTCACTCAGCGGCTGCAGATGCTCTTTGTTATAAGGGTAAATGGTGATGAAATCTGCTTTTTTACCAGCTTCAAGTGATCCCGTATGACCCATGCCGATTGCTTCGGCACCCATTCTCGTGGCCATGGCCAGTGCCGTTTGAGCAGGGAATTTAGTGGCATCCTTATAGATGCCTTTTTGCAATAATGCCGCCGTCCTCATTTCCTCGAACATATCGAAGTTGTTGTTGGATGCAACACCATCTGTTGCAACCCCAACTTTAATGCCTGCATCAAGAAGGCTGACGATATCAGCAATTCCCGATCCCAGCTTCAGATTACTGATTGGATTATGAGCAACCCGAACATCATGCTGTTTTAGTATCGCCCGCTCTTCATCATTGAGTACGACACCATGGGCCATCACGGTAGGCTGATCAAAAAGACCTAAACGGCGAAGGTGCTCGACAGGACGGAATCCAAAACGCTTTTCGATGTCAAGGATTTCAAAGTCCGTTTCCGAAACGTGAATGTGCACCATCAAATCATTCTCTTTTGCAATCCGTGCACTTTCCATAATCGCTTCAGGTGTACAAGCATAAGGGCTGTGTGGAGCTACCATGGTAGTCAGGCGGCCATCGGCAAACGTCTTATAGTTTTTTGAAAACTGCTCAGCCCCCATGAGGTTCGCTTTTTGTTCTTTTTCCGTACCTAAGCTGAAAATCGTGTAGGAAAAGGCTCCGCGCATTCCTGTTTCGCCTATCGTCTCCATGACAGCACCTGCATCTATTCCATTAGGATTAAACATATCCGAAAATGTCGTTGTTCCTGATTTCAGCATTTCCATAATGCCAAGCTGAGAACTTACAGAGGCGATTTCCGTTGTAAACTGGCTTTCAATCGGCCATATTTTCGTTTCAAGCCATGGCTTCAGCAGCATATCGTCCCCGATTCCGCGTAAAAGGGTCATCACAATATGCGAATGGGCATTCACTAGACCTGGCATAATCCATTTTCCTCCAAGGTCGACCACTTGATCGGCATCTGCCAATTGTTCTTCAGAATGCTGGCCGATGTAGGATATGGTTTGATCTTGTACAATCATCATCCCTTTTTCAAAGATTTGATTTTCCTTGTCCATCGTAAAAAAGGTACCATTCATATATATCGTTTTCATGTAATTATTTCCTCCAAAGTCTTTTCGTATCATTTAACAACATGTCATGTTACTATTCCGCATTCTAAACTAGCCTCTTACAGATAATCAAGTAATTCCATATTATCAGGGAGCATTTCCATTTACCTTAGGAACCTATTGGAAGAGTGAACGGAATAATCTTGTTTCATTTTATCAGCAAACCACACCGATGATGCCCATTGCAAATTTAACGAATTGATGAAGAATGCAAAATCAGTTGCTTAAAAAAATCTTCCCCCTATTGCTCATAGGAGTTTCCATGACACGAATGGCTTCTTGTACATCCCCAAGGCCGTAGTAAGAATCCGGCATCATGAAACTCAGCCTTTTATCGTTAATGAATCCCATCAAAAGGTTAAACGTTTCTTGCCAAGTCTGAACGGACGCCTGTTGATTCCAATGCCGTAGATGAAACATTTTAACATTTACTTTTGTCCTTTGTGAAATTTTCGCCCAATTTACAGACTTTCCTGATAAAAGACCAATTGTTAATAATATGCCATTAGGCCGAACACAAAAGGCTAACTCGGAACCATCTGTACCTCCCACCGAATCTATGGCCGCGTTCGCTCCGCGTCCATTCGTCCACTCCATCACGGTATCAGGCAATGATGATTCAGACGTATCGATTACATATGCAGCACCAAGTTTAAGCAGTTCTTCCGTATAGGTATTGTTTCTGGTTACAGCAATCAGCTTAAATCCAAGAATCTTGGATAACTGGGTGAAGATGCGGCCAATGGAAGATCCGCAAGCATTCACGAGTAATACATCATCAGGTTTCAATGCCAATACTTCTGTGATTGTTAACCAAGCGGTTATCGGATTTATATATAATTGCGCTGCTATATGGTCCTCAATGGAATCAGGAATGACGATTGCCAAATCCGCAGATGTTTTAACATAATCCTGCCAGGTACCTTCACCGCGCAAAGGCAGAACACGCTTGCCAATCAGCTCTTGCGAAACCGAAGGACCCACCGCTTCCACTATGCCGACGCCTTCATAACCAGGAATGGAAGGCAAGGGAATTCGGTGGGAATATGCGCCCCGAATGGGCAGCAAGTCAGATGGATTGATAGGACGTGCAGTCATCCGTACAAGGACTTCCCCGTCCACAGGCATTTGAATGAATTTATTTTCCACTTTTATAACTTTTTGTGGATGCCCAAACTCATAAAATTTAACACATTTAGCTTCCAAAATAGTAAGTCTCCTTTAATATAGTTCTAACTATTTTATCATTTATACAGAACCAGCCTATCCTGTATTTTTACAAGAGTTGTCACTCACCTTTTAAACAGCAAATCTTAAAAACGGAAAGAGCTTTTCACTTTTCTTCTGTTTTTTCATCTTCAATTGATCTGCCCCTTCGTTCCATAAGAAAAAGGCTGCCGCAGCACCCCCTGGTTTTAGTAAAACATCCTTTTGTTAAATAAGAATTCAATAAAAAATACTTAAAACCTTTTATAAATCCCTCAATTTAATCCAGTAAAATTTACCGCTAACGCCTTGTTTATACGAACAAATATCAATTTATCGAACTGGATAGCTGCTTAAAGTTGAAAAAGAATGCGCCAATTTTTTCGCGAAATCTAATGGGGGTTCGACTGATTGAATATGAATATACAAAATCGAAGGTTTCATATATAACCAATGATTATGCAAGGCACTAACAATAATCCCCTGTTGGACAACTGATTGCATAAATCCTGGAATTTCTTCTTGTAAAATTGCTATTTCACCCAAATTTAGTGCAATACCGTTTTGATCCAATGATTCAAATAAAACCCCTACTGGTACAACTGAGTTGCTCGGACGCCCTTGGACAAACACTTCAATATTGCGATGCAAGGATACAGAACAAACACCTTTATTCATGTCGCTTTTCCCATTTAGAATTTTGGCAAATTGTTCACAAAGAGAGTTATAGTCATTCATAATTAAGCCTCCTTTTAATTGGGATATTATGTTGTTTAATCCTAATTAATGATGAATCATAAAATAGAGGAAGGAAAAAATACCCTCCAGATCATTTAACTGGAGGGCATTCGTATTAATATAATCTTATCGGAATGAATTACTTGGAGCAGCAAATTTTCATGTTGTTAGCTATTTGATTCTTTTTGTATTAGAAGCTTGTTCTCTACTGTTGTTGTCTCCAAAACATCATTATCTTTATGAGTATTAGTAATGTTTTTTGTCATCACACTGACAACCACTAAAACTACGATATTCACAAATAGAGCGATAATTCCTACATTCAAGTCTTTAATTGCTTGAGGAAGATAAGGAAATAGATGACCAATTTTTATGTTCCCTAGTTCCATAATTGAGACTAGCACGCCCCCTGTTATAATTCCGGCAAATGCTCCATGTTTGGTTATAAAATTCTTTCTCATCAAGCTTGCGAAAAAGGCAGGAGCTAGTTGTGTGATAAAATTATAGGCGATTAAAGCAAGACTAAAGAGGGAATTTCCACCTTTAAAGGTCAAGTAAATCCCTACGAGAGAAATAAGGGGAACCAAGTATTTTACCAATTTTGCAATCTGATTTTCAGTTGCCGATGGAGTGAATACCTTATATACATTTTTTGCAAGCAATGTTGATATTGACATCAACAGCATGGAACTTGGTACTAAAGCGGCTAACACGCCAGTGCCACCTATTAAGCCCACAAACCATGGATCAAAATCCTGTTTAGAAAGCTGCAGCAAGATAAGATCGGCTTCGCTGCCTTTTAATCCAGGCGTCTGCAAGATAGCTGCAAATCCGACAAAAAAGGCAAACAACAAAATCAATTGGTACATTGGCATTAGGATTGCATTTTTTCGTAAAGCTTTTTCGCTAGAGGCAGCATAAATAGGAGAAAACCCGTGCGGCCACATATAAAATCCAATGGAGCTTAGTATAACGGTCGATATATACCACGAAACGCCCATTCCTTGATCCGGAAGTATGGTATAGTTCGGCTTTGCATTTTCAATGGCCTCAAACATGGGTTGAAGGCCGTCATAATAATGAAGAGGGAAATAAACCCCTAAAAATACGACAATGCCAAGAATCAGAATATCCTTCAAAATAGCTGTCCTGGCAGAACCGTGAATACCGGAAACCATTACGAAAATGGTTACACCAATTGCTCCAACCCAAATGGCAGCTGTAGAAGAAATGGCCCCATAGGATGTTGCAGAAACGATATATCCTAACCCCTTCAATTGCAGTACTAAGTAGCAAGTACAAGCTATAACACCAATTACAGCAACAAGCACACCAAGATAAGGACTTTGATATTTTTTCACAAAAAAATCTGATTGGGAAACTAATTGGTGTTTCTTTGCATACCTCCAGATAGCAGGAAATGTCCAGTAGGAGATGACTGTTGCCAGACAGCCGTATGATACGATACTAAAGATGGAACCTCCTTCCCCATAAGCCGAGCCACTTGCACCTAAAAAGGTGAAGGTCGTATACATTTCACCTGCGGACAAGAGGAAAATCAAAAGGGCTCCCATTCCGCGTCCCCCGACTGACCATTGTTCTAAGTTCATTTCCTTCCCTTTTTTAGCCTGGATACCAATCACTACGGAAATGACGAAAAAAAACAGGATGAATAACACGGCAATATTCATCTTGAATCTCCCTTCTGATTAGCTGGATCCAGTAGATAGATAATCCCCATAATACATGTGGTTAGCACAGACCAGAGTACAATCCAAAAGTGAAAAAATGGCATTCCCAGAACATAGGGAGTCACTTTATTTGTAAACAAAGCACCTACAATAATGCCAAGAAACGGGATTATTCCGAGCCAATATATTTTTTTCATACTCTTAGCCCCCTAGTAAGTTAGATTTAACATTTTAAAAGTCGCGTGAACAAATAACTTCACCCCATTTTGTAAAGCCTGTTCATCGATCGTGAATTTCGGATGATGATGAGGATATATAATCCCTTTTTCTTCATTACGGGCCCCTATTACAATATAAGATCCCGGAACTACTTTTTGAAAAGCAGAGAAGTCCTCACTTCCCATAATCGGCTTTAAAATCTCTCGGCTTTCTTCACCAAATACTTCACAGACGGTTTCGTCCATCAATCGGGTAACTTCTTCATCATTAATGGTCGGAGCATAACCGAACTGATAATCGAATTCGTAAGTAGCTCCATGCGCTTCAGTAATTCCTTTTATAATGCGTTCGATAAAATTCGGTATTTTTTCCCTTAACTCCGGTTTAAAGCTTCGAACGGAACCGCCAATGCTTACCTTACTTGGAATAACATTAATCGCACTTCCCGCATGGAACTGAGTCACTGAAATCACAAGAGCTTCCTGGGCATCTCGATATCTCGAAACAATGTGTTGGAGATTTGATACAACCTGAGTTCCAATTGCAATGGGATCGACGGTAAGTTCAGGCTGTGAGGCGTGCCCCCCTTTACCGACCACGGTAATGTTAAAAGTATCAGCTCCAGCCATCACCGGACCGTAACCCAAACCAATTTTTCCTAAAGGAAGAGTCGACAAGAGATGGGTGCCAATGATCATATCCACTCCATCAAGCACACCGGCTTTCACCATCTCTTGGGCTCCACCGGGCGGCAGTTCCTCGGCGTGTTGAAATAAAAAGCGCACCTCCCCTTTAATATGCTCCTTTAACTGTGTAAGAATCTTCGCCGCACCAAGCAGCATCGCCGTATGCCCGTCATGTCCGCATGCATGCATCGCGCCTGAATTCTGTGACACAAAGTCAAAAACATTCTCTTCTTCAATTGGAAGCGCATCCATATCTGCCCGCAGTGCAATAACCTTCCCAGGCTGCTGGCCAATCAAACGAGCCATTATACTCGTCTTTGTCGGACGTGAAATTTCCAGATCACCAAAAGTTTGTAGCGTTTCATAAACAAATTGTGCTGTTTTTACTTCTTCAAAAGACAGCTCCGGATACATATGTAAATATCTTCGCCATCCAATCACTTCATCTTTAACAGCCTCGATTAAATCATGAATCATTATCGTTTGAGACACCCAATACATCCCCTTTTCATTCAATTTACATAGTAATCTTTATTTTCGGTTAGTTTAAGGAATAAATTCCTTAAATAGAGTATAATATCCCATGTTCTTTATTTCAATGTTTTTTGAAAATTCTAAACCATTTTATTTGATTACTAGATTTAATAGTGGAAGTTCTCCTTTTAGTGCTTTTACATCAAAATAAAAAAGCACCCAATTTTGGGTGCTTATAATAATCGATAAATTTTACTCGGCCTTCCACGTGTGGCGTGAGCCTCTTCACCAACGCATTGTGCCAAATCAACTTCGCACATATCCGCAATAATACGCCGTACATTACGTTCTGTCATCTCAAGATGTTTCGCTAATTCCTTTGTTGTAAATTTACCCCAGCCCATTCTTTGTACAAGGGCTGATATCTTTTTATATGTTTTTACACTGATATTCCCCTTTTTTAACTTTTCGATAAGGAGTTCATTGTGGGACCGGGTAGCATATTGTAATTCTTTCTTTTTGCCTGGTGATTCAATAATCTTTCCATCATCTTGAATAATTACAATTTCACGCTTCTTCATCTCTTTTGAATGTTGAATAGCCCGAAAAGCATTGATTTCCGCCGAATAGGCAGTTTCGCCGAAGCCAATTCCAACGGCAACGGTTGTATCTGCTTCAAAAGCCAATTTTTGAATGGTATCCTCAAGCGTAATAATTTCCCGTTCAATTGCGCCGCGAGAACTAAAAATCATGTATCTTCCATTCCCTTTCTCTGAAAAGGAACCATTTATTTTTTCACCAAGTTGAATTAACATTTCTTTAAGCCGAAGCTCCAAGTACTGTAAATGATAAGGAGTTTTCATTTCCTCTGCCACTCTGTTAAAATATTCAACTTCAATGATTTCAACACCAATTTGTGTATCTTTAAAGTAGGAAGTCTTTACTTTTTCAGAAAGAATCCGAAGCGTTTGCCGGATTTCCATTTTACTCATCGACATCCGGTAAGCTGGAATTCCATACTCCCTTAAAGCTTCACACACGGACGGAAAACAAGATAAAGCGCCTTCTGTCCTTCCCTTATTCCATAAATCCAAGTGAAAATGAAACAATTCATTAGTGTCGACATCTGACTCAAACACTTTCGTATAGATCTTTGGGGTTTTAATATTCAACTGTGACAAAGCTTCTTCACTGATATTGTTTGAAGACATAGTATCGATACTAAGCCTCTCAATAATTTTCCCTTGTTCGTAAATCAACTCTAAAAAAGATTTATAAAAACCTGATTCCGTAGCAGGAACATGGACCATTATTTTATCTGTGCCTAGTGTTTTTTTCGCAATTTCATAGGGAAGTGGACCGGAAAAAAGCCATGCATGTACATGAGAATGATGTTCTTTTACAATATTCTCTACCTCTTCAGTCTTTACATAGGGCAAAGAGATGAATTCCAATTCATGTTTATATTCTTCTGCCAAGTCTAAAATCTGTTCTACAGAAGTTTTTAGTCCGACTAGTCCGATTTTATACATCCTGTATTCTACTTCCTTTATCATCAGTAATATAATCAATGTTCTTTGTAAATATCCTAGTTTAACGTAAGTCATGCTATCGTAAATTTAAATTTTCTGCTCAGTTCTTTTTACCTTTTGTCCTATTTTATCATGCGACATGAAGGAAAAATACGTTGTATACGTTATTCATGTTAGGTTTTCATGACAGCTTTGTTATACTTCTTAGATAATCATCCATTATCTTTGTGTTTTCCAAGAGTTCTTTTTGCTTTTTGACATGACATAACCAATTTTCTAGTTAAGCTAAAAAACCACCTCTTTAGGTGGTTTTTTCATATTTTCAATAGGTTCTTCTAAACTAGAATTAGCCTGAACTTGCACCTCTGATTTCTAAAGAAAGTTATAAATTTTCCTTTTTTTATTGGTCATTGAAACATACCCTTCAAAAAGCGATAAAGTCCATCTTCTCTATATGAATGCTCCGTCACTTCATCGGCTTGTTCTTTGACCAGGTCTGTGGCATTTTTCATGGCAACGGAATGCCCAGCGAGTTTAAATAGCGGGAGGTCATTTTCGCCATCGCCCACTGCCAGGATATTTTCCGGTCCTAGCTGGAAATGCTTCAGTAATAGTTGAACGCCTGTTGCTTTTGAGACGCCTTCCACGGTCACTTCTACATTGTGATGAGTGGAGGAAGCTGTTGTGAAGGCATTGTACTGCTTGATTTCTCCCAAATCCGCTTTCCATTTTCGGATGGTATCCATTTCATTACTGAAAAAGTAGATTTTGGCTACGCTGCTTATATCCAGTTGTTCTGACCATCTTATTTTGTCTTCCACTGCATCCTGCCTTGATAGCCATTCATTTTCATCGACTGTCTCGGGCTTTGGCACCAAACCTTGTTTAACCATATAGCCTTTATCTTTAAGTAATGCCATCCGTGTTCCTTCATTCGGATGTACTTCGTAAAAAATCTCGCCCGCTCCTGCTTTGGCGACCAATTCTTCCACAAGTTCCGGCGGCAGGGCATTTTCGACGATCTGTTTCTTTCCGATGAAGACGGACATTCCATTGGCAGTCACCATTCCATCGACTTCCATGCCGGACGGCAATACGTCCCTCGCTTCTTCCAGCGTTCTTCCTGTTGCAATGAAAATCAGCTTTCCGCTTTCCCTAAGTTCCCCTATGTACTGTTCCAGCGTTTCACTCACAGTATTTCTTTCGTTCAATGTCGTGCCATCCAAATCGAGCACAATTGCTTTATTGGTCATGCAAATCACCTCAAAAATCCGAATGATAATGTAAATGCCAACAGCCCATTATCTATAAAGATCTTAGGCTGTTGTTTTCATTCATTTATTTTTGTTACTTTACCTTACCAGTATAACAGTTTAGGATAATCCTAAAAGTTTCATGACGCTTAGAATTAGGAGACCGACCACACCGAAGTCCGAATCACCAAATGTGGTACCTTCAAACCCTACATCCCCCAAGAAAACAAGGAGTATCGCCGGCAGGAAACTAATGATGAGTCCGTTGGCAAAGGAACCGAGCATCGCTCCGCGTCTGCCGCCTGTGGCATTTCCAAATACACCTGCTGCAGCTCCGGTGAAGAAATGCGGTACAAGCCCCGGAACGATGACCTTCAATCCAAGTACCGGAAGGAGGAACATGGATAATAGTCCAGCCAAGAAACTGAATAGGAACCCGATGATCACTGCATTTGGAGCGAATGGAAAGATGGTCGGACAATCTAGCGCAGGCTTCGTATCAGGAGCGACTTTATCGGCAATCCCTTTGAAGGCAGGGACGATTTCAGCAATTAACATCCGTACCCCTGCAAGGATGATGTAGACTCCTGCAGCAAATGTTATCGCCTGGATGAAAGAAAATACGATGAAGTTCGAACCGCCGGATAATTCCCTTTCAATATAGTTCTGTCCGGCAAACAATGCGACGATCACGAAGAACATCGTCATCGTAAGCGATACAGCGACTGATGTATCCCTCAGGAATCCTAAAGATTTAGGAACCTTGATTTGCTCTGTCGTTTTTTCCTTATTTCCAAACCATTTTCCAACAGTCGCGGATACAAA
Source organism: Peribacillus sp. SIMBA_075 (assembly GCF_046534585.1). Classification (NCBI taxonomy): domain Bacteria; kingdom Bacillati; phylum Bacillota; class Bacilli; order Caryophanales; family Bacillaceae; genus Peribacillus; species Peribacillus sp. SIMBA_075. The sequence continues at coordinate 75,005 of NZ_JAWRYN010000010.1, forward strand.
ATATCCGATTGTCCCGAAATGGCCGATGGCAAAATCATCGCTTCCGGTAATCTTCCGTACATATGGCTGAAGGAGGGCAGGGAACATCACCATACATACCCCTAATAGAATGGAACCGACCAAGATGAGCGGAAAACCGTTAAGTCCGCCGACCGATAGGGTGACTGCAAGTAAACAAGCCATGAATAAGGTATGGTGTCCCGTTAAGAATATATATTTAAATGGCGTGAAACGAGCCAGCAAAACATTGACAACCATACCAAAAACCATGATAAGTGCAGTCGAAGTCCCAAAATCACTTTGGGCAGCTGCGACAATGGCTTCGTTATTTGGTATGACTCCTTGTACATTGAATGCATGATCGAACATTTTACTGAATATATCAAGGGCGCCAATGAGCACTGCCGCTCCCGCTCCAATAATAATGAAGCCCATGACGGTTTTTAGCGTTCCAGATACGACATCCGCACTGGATTTCCGCTGTAACAGCAGTCCAATGAGGGCAAACAGTCCCACAAGTATGGAAGGTGTACCCAAGATGTCATTCATGATAAGTTCCAGCATTGCCTCTCTCCCCCCTCTTCTATTTGTTTCTTGTTATAGATGTGAAGCTAATTTCGATGTGATTTCGGGAATGCTCATCATGTTTTCCAGCGTGACGATCGTCCGGGTTCCATCATCCAGCTGACCGACAATATCCGCCGCTCCCAGGAAAATATCCGCCTGAACTGTTTTTGCGGAGGTAAGATCCGTATGATCCACCTCGGCTGTCTTACCCATTTCCGTCAACGCTTTCTTCACATTCATCTCCATGATGAAGCTGCTTCCCAATCCGTTTCCGCATACTACCATGATTTTCTTCATATCAATCTCTCCTTTTTTATCCTACATGCATTTCCAATTTAGATTTGATTTCAGGGATGCTCATCATGTTCTCCAGTGTGACGATCGTCCGGGTTCCATCATCCAGCTGACCGACAATATCCGCCGCTCCCAGGAAAATATCCGCCTGAACCGTTTTTGCAGATGCAAGATCCGTATGATCCACCTCGGCCACCTTACCCATTTCCTTCAACGCTTTCTTCACATTCATCTCCATGATGAAGCTGCTTCCCAATCCGTTCCCGCATACTACCATGATTTTCATTCCGCTTCCTCCTTCGAATATTTATGAACGTACTCCATAAGGACCGATTTATCTGAAGTGCGTAGGATTTCTTCTATATTGGCTGGTTCATTCAATAATTGAGTGAGCTGGATCAATGCCCGCAGATGCGAATCGTTATCTACGGCCGCCAAAATGATAATCAGGCGAACTGGTTTATCCGGCGCAAAGTCCACGGCTTCATCCAATTTCAGCAAACTCATGGATAAAGACCTGACCCCCTGCTCTGGACGTGCATGGGGAATAGCGACTCCAGGCGTTATCACTACATATGGTCCATTCGTTTCTATCGCTTCAATCATGGCATCCACATATCGTTCTTCGACTGTTCCTAAGTCCACGAGAGGCTTGGCCGCGACTTGAATGCCTTCTTTCCAATCGGAAACATGCTGCTGTAATTGAATCGTTTGCAAATTGAGCAGTTCTTCTAACACAGGCTTCTCTGCCTCCTTTAAAGAAAATTGGGTTATTTTTTGATGTGTATACACATTCGACTTCAAAGCCTTTTCAAGCTGATCCTGTTCATGGATGGTTGCATACTTGGAAATGACTTTTACTAATGCTGAAACATCTACACTTTCCGTCGTATATCCATACAATTCCTGCATGACTTGCTGGCGCAATTTATGTTTGTCCTGCATTTCCAAAATGGGCGGTACAACGAATAATGCCGCTTTTGTTCTCATATGCACCGTTGAAAAAACAAGATCGTACGACAGTGGGGATTCAGTCGCATTTCTAACGGAAAGAACATCCAGGAACAAAATATCCGGAAATAATTCCCTCAATGTATAAATGAGGATATTGCTGATGCCAATACCATTCGGGCATACGACAATCGCCCGTTTTCGATCATCCAATGTCGTCCCTTGCCTGCGCAGCCATCCGCCAAAATAGATCGTGAAGTATGCGACTTCCTCTTCGGATACGGGACAGCCAATCTCTTTCTCCAACACCCACAGAGATTTTTTTGTCAAATGATGCAGTTCAGGATAGACCTTCTGCACCCGTCCGGTCATCGGGTTAAGTTGCGGGAGACCATACCTTAGGCGATGATATGCCGGTTTAAAATGTACGTATAATTGTTGGCATAGCTGTTCTTTGTCTTTCAGGTGAACAAATGCCAGCCTCTCGAACTCTTCCACGATTTCCTGCAAAAGGTGTTGAATGACTTCATCATCCTTAAGCGGGGAAATATCCTTCGTTCGGTTCATGCTCAATAAATGTAAGGTTGCGTATAAGTTTTCCGTTTCGCTCCATACTGATTGAAAGGCATTCGTTCTCGTCATTTCCTCAACCATTTTATATTCTTCTGTCGCAACAAACGGAGCCCAGCTCTGGTCGGCCTGTAACTCTTCCCCTTTTTCTATGAGCTGATCTGTACATAAAAATAAATAGCTCAGTTCATGAAGCCGTTCATCCGTAAAGGTGATGCCTAAATTACGTTCGATCCTTTCAAGCTGTAACCGGATCGAGCTGATTTGCTTTTCATGATTTCCCCATATGCACTCCATGATTAATTCACTATTGGGACTATTCAGTACACCATGCACGAGACGTTCAATGATATATCTCTTTACTCGGCTTTCCCCAATCACCACGTAGCCATCTTGTTTGGAATACTGGATTTTGAGTGATATGTCCTTGTTTTTCTCTTTAAGTCTTTTCAAATCCTTCAACACCGTATTTCTTGAAAGCCCGGTGACCGTCTGGAAATGATAGACGGACAATTCTTCTTGGCTTAACAAGATCATGAGGTAAAAGACTTTTTCCCTATCTGTCTCTGAAAATATATAATTGCGTTTTGTCAGTTTTACATTCAATTCTTCATCCCTGATTGTTTCAGAAAAGGAGTAGCCCATTTCACGATTATATTGAATCGGTTGATATCCATGAAAATGGAGCCAGTCATTCGCTTTGCTCAGACCATATTGTATTTGCCTTCTCGTCAGACCTGTTTGGGCTTCAAGTTCTTTCATTTTTGAAATGGGCGAATGCTGTAATAGTTTTAGTAAATTGGCGCTTCTTTCATCTAAAAACATTCTCAATCCCTCTCCCTGCTTCTACGATATCTCACTTCTTATTAAAAATGTAGCATTTCTAAGTCCGAATGTTGTCATAGGTACTGCACAATAATATACTCTTTAAACATTTGTGCACAATACTGCATCCTTGCTTAAGACAATATTCGTTCAGTAATCCACTTTCAATGCAGTCTATATGTAGAAAAAGATACTATGTAGGCTTTTTCATACATATTAGAATGCATGTTAAAGAACTTATGTTTTTTAGTGTGGAGGCCAGTAAGGTCATGAGACCGAGCAATAAAAGGAGTTCGGGGTGAAGCTAGGGTGAAAACAAATGCAGATGTTCATAAAAAATAAGAGGGGACAAATGTCCCCTCCCAGTGTGTTATCTTTAAATCTGCTTGCTGATCGCGCTGTGCTCCCCTATAGCTTCCGATTATATTTTGATAACCAGGAATGCACCAAAACCTTCGACATCGTTGCGCCAATCACGCTGTAATTCACATGCTGCGCTAAACCAATTCATAAGCTGCACACCGCCATGGGCCATACGCGCTAAAGCAGCATCAGCTACCTGTTTGCTGACTGTTCCAGAAGCATCAGTGACAGCGAATACTTCATAACCTGCGTTCAAAGCGGAAAGTGCTGGGAAAGCAACGCAGACATCAGTAACCACGCCCGAAATAATAGGTGTTTTTTTCCAGTTCGTTCGATTACTTTAACAAAATCTTCATTATCCCATGCGTTAATTTGTCCAGGCCGAGCTATTTTTGGCGCGTTAGGAAAGAGTTCTTCCAATTCTTGCACGAGCGAAGAAAGTTCGTTTGTAGGGAAATTCCCCCAAACCCCTTCGTTGGTTTCAATAAGTTTATAGTTTGGTAAAAAGAACTTCCCATAATTGATCATGAATTCTAAATTCCACACTCCAAGATAATGTAAATGGTTTTGGTTATATTGAACCCCTTCCATTTTCTGAATGTTTACAACATACTATAAGCTATAAGGGAATTGGGAGGAGTGCAGAAATGGATGAAAAGAAAGTTACATGGTTAGAGCTCTTTTATGATTTGTTATTTGTGGCGGCCGTTGCGGGCGCAACTCATGTTTTACTACAGGTTGAAGATGGATATATCCATCCAGAGTATTTATTGAAGTTCGTATTGATTTTTATTCCTATCTGGTGGGCTTGGGTAGGGCAAACCATATTTATTAACCGGTTTGGAAAGGATTTATTTCATCAACGGCTATTTTTGATATTGCAAATGTTTTTTGTCCTAATTATGACCTCAAGCTTATCAGTTGATTTTGATCCTTATTATCTTTCTTTTTTAACTGGTTATATTGGCTTAAGAGCCGTGACGGCTATCCAATATCTTGTTGTACAGCGGATAGAAGAGGGATTTCGAAAAAATGCAGCACTCTTTTTGGGAAGGTATTTTTGGATTGGAATCGTCATTTCATTATTTTCCGTCCTTTTTGATTCCTGGCTTCGATATGCTGTGTTATATTTGGGCATCCTGATCGATATCATTATCCCGATCCTTGGAAGGAAGTGTTTAGAAAAGGTTCCTACAAATACGGCCCACTTGTTAGAGCGATTCGGTCTATTTACCATCATTCTCTTTGGGGAAGCTCTTGTGAGCACTCTTGCGGTAATCCAACCTAAACAAGGAAATTGGGATTCGATAGCCTTTTCTATCATTTCATTTGTCCTGATAATATCTATGTGGTGGCAATATTTCGATAACATGGAGAAGAAAGTCGACAAGTCTGTACAATCTTCCGGCCAGCGCATCATTTACGGCCATCTGTTTATTTTAATGTCTATAAGCATGATTGCAGCGGCCATCAGATTATTGTTTTTACAGGAAGTCCATTATTCATTTATCTTATATTTTGTTTTTGGTTCCGTATTGCTCTATTTCATATCAACCACTTTTGTTTTCCACCAATATCGACATAAGCACCAGCGCTTGCAAATATATCATTTAGCGTTATTTTTAGGGATTTTAGCCGTCTTTTTTATTTTTAATTTGATTGTCCCGGTACCAAATATCGTGATAATAGCCGAATTAACACTGTTTTTTATCATCTTTGCCAAACTAACGACTACATAATATAGGAATCATGATGGAAGTTTTTGCATTTGACATCAAATAAGTTTATTCATAGACTGATTGTGACAAAGAAGAATGAGGTGACATTCATGAAAGAAAACACAACGAATCCCTCCACATCTAACAACGAGGAACGACTGGGTTTAATGTTATGGTTCCGAATAACACGAATATATAACCAAAGTATTCGGGAATCCAACCAACATTTAAAGAAATGGAATCTATCGGCAGCCCAATTCGATATCTTGGTTCAAGTGGGTTCCCATGAACGATTGTCTCAGCAAGAACTTGCAAACAAGCTTTTTGTGACGAAAGGCAATATCACTCAACTATTAAGGAAAATGGAAGAATTGGGATTGATTAAACGGGAACAGGAATGGAAAACAAAATACCTTTCGTTGACTGAGGAAGGAAAAGAGTTTTTTCATGAAGTTGTTCCAAAACAAGAGCATTTTCAGGCATCACAGTTTGCCAACTTGAATGAGACGGAAAAACAACAGCTTTTAGGTCTACTTAGTAAAGTTCAAAAATAAAAACAGATCACCTGCAAGAATGGTGATCTGTTTTTTTTCTTTGTTACTTCGGTTTTTTCATGAACAATGAAAGCACCACATTCACGATCGCGAAAATCAAACTAATTTTAAATACAAGTGATGAACCTGAGGCAGCAGCTGCCGGTAAATCATTTACCACATCAGTCAAGTAGCCATTTTGCTTCGCAGAGAATAGTGAAACCATGACCGCTATGCCAATTGCTCCTGATACTTGCTGTGATGTTTGCGTGATCGCGATGCCATCCGGATAGAATTGTTTTGGCAATGCATTCAATGTATTCGTTTGTACTGAAGCGAGTACCATGCCAATGCCAAGCATCATCACGATATGCGTAACAACCATGATCCATAGTGCTGTGTCTGTTCCATACATTGCATATAGCCCGTAGCCAATGACAACCAGAATCGTTCCTGGTGTAATTACGGCACGAGGTCCATATTTATCGAAAAGCCGACCGATGATCGGGGCAAAAACGCAGTTTAATAGACTGCCAGGCAGCATGATCAGCCCAGTAGCGAACGCAGACACCAATAACGCCATTTGCATATACATTGGCAACACAACCAGCATCGATAACATGTTAAGAAATGTAATCACGTTCATCGCAAGACCCAGTACAAATAGTGGGTACTTGAATGCTTTTAAATTCAACATCGGGTTTTCCATCTTCGTTTGACGGATTGCAAACAGGATTAGGGCGATCACTCCAACGATGATCGTGCCAATTACCGTCATACTCGTCCAACCATGATCCCCGCCTACACTTACACCGTATACAACTCCACCAAAGCCAATCGTCGATAACACAACTGACACGATATCGATTGATACTTGCCGATTTTCATTGACATTCGGAATATAGATATAGCCGAAGATAAGGGAGAATAACAAGAACGGAATCGTAAACCAGAATATCCAAGGCCATGATAACGTATCTAAAATCATCCCTGCCAATGTAGGACCGAATGCTGGACCCGCCAAGATGACTAAGCCCATCACACCCATTGCCCAGCCGCGTTTATTCGGTGGGAAAATCGTGAAAATGACATTTTGCGTCAATGGCAAAATGATCGCCAGTCCAGCTGCCTGAATGACACGGGCCGTCAATAACACACTAAAAGCCGGTGCTGCTGCAGCGATGACCGTTCCGATGATTGAAAAAAATAAAGACGCCATGAACATTTGGCGTGTTGTGAATTTTTGCATTAAAATTCCTGTTACCGGCACTAAAATACCAAGCGTTAAAAAGTACCCAGTTGCAAGCCACTGTATTGTCGTCGCATCCACGCCAAAAATGTGGCTCAATTCACCTAAGGCGATGTTCAATGCGGTTTCACTAAATAGCCCGACAAAGCCTGCTACCAAGAGAGCAGCCATTATCGGTCCTGTTTTAATATTTTTATTATCCACTTGTTAAAACTCCTTCAATATATTGGGTAACAATTGCGAAATTACTTTTAGCGGCTTTGCTGATGTTTCAGCCAAACAAAGCATCATTGCCCCTTCGATGGAGGCTGTCATCATCAATGCGATATTGGAAGCTAACTATATCCATCTTCCATTAGCTTTTTAAAATAAATCCCTTGAATTTTCGCATAAAGTTCGGCGCAAGCCTTTCGAACAGGATCACTTAATGTGGCCATTTCACTTACCATGCTGCTAAATGTGTAACCCGTAATCGTCCCTTCTCTTTCTAAATTGACGATTAGCTTTTCAATCATTGAATTAGTCGCTTCTAATGTTGTCGGATATCGTTCAAAAATCTCCACGATATCCATCGTAATTACTTCATTCAAAGAATGAAGGCAAGCGATTAATAATTCCTCTTTTCCATTAGGAAAATGGTGATAAAGCGAACCTTTCGTAACATGACATACTTTTAAGATTTCGCTCAGTCCAACACCTTTATATCCTTTTTGTTGGAAAAGAATCGTTGCATGGTCGATTATCAACGATTTAGTATCCATTTCCGTAGCACACCCCCACCATACCAACCGGTCTATTTGTTACTATAACAAAAAAAATTCTTTGGATGTAAGTACTTTTTTGCTCTCTAAATAACGAATTCACAATTTAGACAAACTTTTTGAAATTGCATTTTAATTAATTTAAATTGGGGGATTTTTGACAGTTGTATACAAAGGAGGGGGTTTCGAAATGAAAAATTCAGGGATTTTAATAAAGATGGACATCACCATGGTGAGCATTACAGTGGAAAAGGTCCTGGCCCGAAAACCTTTCGCCGAGGGCGGCAATTGCTTTCTTTAGAAATGATGGATCTTTGACGTTACACCATTAAGGAACAGTTAGATAAACCAGAATTTCAATCCATAATCAAATCTTAGTCGGTGAATTAAAAGCCATTAATGTGTTAATCAACGAATTCATTCAATTATTTGAAATACAAGAAAGTGAAGCAAAGGCAACCTTTTAATTCAATAATGGCGGGAAAGGAATTGAAATGAATGAAACAAATTACAATTATATCGATTCAGTGCTTTGATGTAGTCATTACGTCCATACCAAGAAAACGGAATGCCGTCCATATCGTGCTTATATCCATTTTAAGGGCTAAAAATGTTTTGGAGATAGGCGCTCTTGGGGGCTATAGCGGGATTTGCCTTGCCAAAGGATTCGGCAGCGAAGGAAAATTCACGTGTAAAGCGCAAATTCACGAGTAAAACGGCTAAATCCACGAGTAAATTGCTCAAATTCACGAGTAAAACGGCTAAATTCACGAGTAAACTGCTCAAAATCACGAGTAAAGTGCTAAAATGTCCGAATTTATCGCACAAATTCACGAATTTATCGATCAAGCTCTGGTGTTTATCGCCCAAACTCTCGTGTAAAGCGCAAATTCCGAGTAAACTGCAAATTCACGAGTAAAACTGCTAAATTCACGGGTAAACTGCTCAAATTCACGAGTAAATTGCTAAAATGTCCGAATTTATCGATCAAGCTCTCGTGTTTATCGCCCAAACTCTCGAGTAAAGCGCAAATTCCGAGTAAACTGCAAATTCACGAGTAAAACGGCAAAATTCACGAGTTAACTTCTCAAACTCACGAGTAAATTGCTAAAATGTCCAAATTTATCGATCAAGCTCTCGATTATATCGATCAAACTCGAGTTTATAGCTCTAACTCTCGAGTAAAAGTGCCCAAACCCTCAATTATATCGCCCAAACTTTCGATATCATCGATCAAACTCGCGAGTATATCGCCCAAATATCCTTTTCATGAAGAAAAAATAACGGAATTTCTATAATCTTGAATGAAAATGATTTTTATTATCAATAATAAAATGGAAGAGGGTAACCAAGTTTGATGGTTACCCTCGATGATTTAAATTTCTGGATCAAATGTTTTGCAATCCGTTTCTTTGCTATTTGATGCTTGATTCCCTTTATGGCTGACAACATAAATAGCATCTGCACTGCATTTGTTTCCAGAATCCCAGTATTTACAATTATTCACTTCACATAGAACATCCTTTGCCATCGTATCACACCTCCTCATTTGCTATCATTAACAAAGTTGGGGTTCTTGATACTTTCCTTTTTCAGGTTCGGGTGCCTTGTTTTTAATGAAAACGGAATTGCTCGAAAGATTCACGGAATCGAAGGACCGGCAGAAAAAGGACGCCAGTTTGTCAAAGCATGTTCGGGACAGGCCCAAGTTTCAGCGTTCTTCTATGTAAAGATTCATATTGGCTCAGGAATGGTTCAGGCTTGATATCGGATTGACCGTACATTCATGATTGGCTTCGATTGTTTGTAAGAAGCTTTGCATGGAGTTTGTCATATAAGCATCTTTACGATGAATGAAGACAGTCGAAATATTGCCGTACTCTTCCGGAATTGCATGAACATGCACGTTTTCATTGGCTGCAAGGTGATTTACCGCTGATTGTGGTACGAGGGTAATGCCAAGGCCGAGTGTTACGCTGGTTAAGATGGTTTCCAATACATTGAACTCCATAATCCTTTTAGGCATCACTTCTTCCTCTTTCAACCATTGCTCCAGTTTAGATCGATATCCACAACCCTGACTGAATACTAAAATTGGTTCTGTTAAAAATTCTTCAAGGTTTAATGTTTCATTCCTTGTAACTAAAACAAGTTTTTCTGTACACACATCGTATTGCTGAATGAGTGGATGTTTAATCGGTCCTGTAACAAAAGCGCCATCCAGCCTATGTTCAATAACATCTTTAATTAAATCCTCCGTTAACCCCGCCTTTATGGATAAATCGACATTTGGATACTGTTTATGATAAGAGGCTAGAATCTTAGGAAGGCCGCTGACCGTTTCAACAGTACCGATGTTCAATATCCCCGTAGGTGTTTCACTATCCAGGAATACTTGTTTGAGTTCTTCCATATCAAGCAAAATTTTGTTTACATACACCAGCATCTTTCGTGCCTCTGCGGTTAAAGACATACCACGTTTATGCCTATTGAATAAAGGCGTCCGTAACTCATGCTCCAAATGCTTAATCCTCGCCGTTACATTGGATTGGACATAATTCAACTCAACAGCAGCCTTACTTATGCTTCCATATTTTGCGACGCACTGGAATATTTGCAAATCCCGAATTTCCATAAAAGTGACCCCCTTTCCTAAATATCATTAATAATGATGGTTACATTCACTTTAAGTCATTTTACATGATAATGACTTTATCATAAAGTGTGTATAGGAATTTAATCAATCATTATTTTTTTTGAGGGGAAGCTTTAAATGAAAAAGAATCAAGCTTTAATCGGTGCACTTTTATGTTTGACAGCCAGCATTTCTTGGGGAGCCATGTTTCCGGTTGCAGAAAGGGCACTCATGTATATAGATCCTTTTTATTTCTCTTTTCTGCGATATTTAGCTGTTAGCATAATTTTAGGGATATTGCTTTTAGTTAAAGAGGGAACGAAGTCTTTTCGCTTGGAAGGGAAAGGAAAGTACTTATTGTTTTTTGGAACGATGGCGTTTACAGTATACAACTTTCTCATTTTCGCAGGTCAAGACTTACTGGGCCATAACGGGGTAATCGTTGCTTCCATCATGGAATCATTAATGCCTATGATTTCAATTATGATAATGTGGGTTTTCAAAAATGCCAGACCTAGGAAATATACCATCGCAAGTATGTCCCTTGCCTTAATAGGGGCTATTCTTGTGATTACCAATGGCAATTTATCATTCCTATTTTTATTGAAGGATAGCATCATCCCTATTCTTTTCATTCTTTTTGGGGTTATAGGATGGGTTATATATACGATGGGCGGCGACCAATTTAATGGGTGGTCAACACTCCGCTATTCGACTTTAACGTGTATTTTGGGAACAACAGTATCTGCAATCATAACATTCCTTGCAACTTTAATTGGCCTGCCTTTCCCCACAGCAGAGGTTATTGAATCCATTTATGGCGAGATGATTTTCATGATTATTTTCCCGGGTGCCATTGCACTTTTAAGCTGGAATTTAGGTATTAAACTTTTAACGCCCATTAATGGCATTCTATTTATCAATTTAGTTCCAATAACCACGTTAGCCATTGTTTTTATCCAAGGGGGATCACTTACATCATTCGAATTACTGGGAACTTTTTTAGTGATATATGCTTTAATTCAAAACAATTATTATCAAAGAAAAAACTTGCCTTCCCATGTTGAAGAATTGAATCCAATGAAAGAAAAAAGAGTCAGTTAATTTATGGTACAAAACATCAATGGGAGGACAATAATGGATTACTTAACAATTATAATAATTTTTGGATTGGCTATACTATGGGAATTGGCAACGATTAATAAGAATGTGAAAAAAATGAATGAGCAAAATGCAGAATTAATTAATCTATATAATGAAAGAAGTAAAAGAAATCAGTAAAATGGACTTTTGGCACAACAGTGCCTGTAAGCAAAACTATGTGCAAAAAAGCCTCTTTATTTGAGGCTTTTTTTGCACTTTGCTTCGATATTTTACTGCCACATGACCGTACTATTCACCAAGTTTCTTCCGGATATCCGCCGCTACATTCTTTAAAGCCTTTTTTGATCCCCTTTCAAGGTCCCTGTTCAATTTCCTTTCTTTATAACTGACAAATAAAGAACTCAGATCATAGCCTTCCGGATATAAATCGACGGCTTTTATTTCAAGCTCGAGCCTATTGGCATGAACCTCCATGAAGGTATCTCCGAAAAGTACGACGACATTATTATATGAGTCCTTTTTCTTATAAACGATCGCATAATCATCCAGTTCGCTAACCTTCACCTTGTCGCCGACTTCAAATTCATACAATGCTTCCTTTGGAACCGCCGATACCTTCGCTTTCTTGATTTTACCTTCCTGGACACGCTCCAAATCATAGTCTTTATTGCCGATATAAAGCTTTGCCCTTTGCAAAACCTTTTCACGGACATTCATTTTTTTTGCTATCCAGAGGGCATTGCTTTCCCCGGATTGACCAATCAACAGCTTGTATTTTGGCTCAAGTGTTTCACTGTTGAATTGCATGGCCGCATTCATGAAATCACTGTGTATTTCCGAATAGCGCTTGATTTCACCATAATGGGTCGTCGCAACGGTTATGCAGCCCCTCTGATAAAATTCCTCAAGGATGGCAATCGCTAAAGCGGCGCCTTCATTCGGTTCCGTTCCGCTCCCGATTTCATCGAACAGCAGCAATGTGTTATTGGTTAATACCCCCATGATTTCCGAGATGTTTTTCATATGCGATGAAAACGTGCTCAGTGCATTTTCAATGCTTTGGTTATCACCGATGTCGACAAATACTTGATCGAAGACGGCAATCTCCGTCCCTTCTTTCCCGGCAACATGCAGTCCTGACATGACAGCCAACGTTAGGATGCCGATCGTTTTCAGGACGACAGTCTTTCCACCGGCATTAGGGCCTGTAATGATCAAGCTGCGATAATCATTACCGATTTCAAAATCCAAAGGTACACTGTTTTGTGGCAAAAGGGGATGTTTACAGCCTTTTAACTTAATATAACCATGATCATTGATTTTCGGTTCGATCGCATCCATACTTTTACTGAACTTGGCTTTTGCGAAGATCATGTCATATTGACTGATTAACTCGATGTTTATCTTGATCGGTTTCAATTGCTCGAAAACCGTTCCGGATAATGTGGCCAAAAGTTGATACTCTTCCATCGACTCCTCCGCTTTTAAACTTGCCAATTCTACATTCAATTTCGTCACAGAGGCAGGTTCAATGAACACGGTAGCCCCTTTTGCAGATACTTCCACGATCGTTCCTGCCACCTGATTTTTATAGGAGGCTTTAATCGGGATGGTATAGCGGTCATCCTTTTTACTTATGAAGAATTCCTGAATGAACTCCTTATTGGCTCCGCTCTTCAAGAACTTATTCAGCCGTTCCTCTATTTTACTTTCTGTCTTGATGATTTGGTTCCTGATGCGTTTCAGATCCCTGCTTGCTTCGGAAACAACAGCATTTCCTTTGATGGTGAATTGGATTTCTTCTTCAATGCTCCTGAATTCAGTCATCGAGCGGGCGTATGAATGAAGTGTTGGTGCAAAGAACTCTTTATCGGTCATGAATTTCTTGATATTCCTGCAGCCTCTTAAGAAGTCTGCTATCGCCACTAACTCTGATGGCTCCAATATCATTCCCTTTTCCAATTTGTCGATATGGTAGCCAACATGTGAAATGCCTTTTAAGGGAATATGACTTTCCGCATTCAGTAAATTCCTTGCCTCCGTGGTCTCGTTTAAACGATTTTTAACGACATTCAAATGGCTGCTCGGCTTAAGCTGATCCAATAACGCTTTTCCCAATCCGCTTACGCAATGGTTTTTCACCTTTTCCTTGAGTTGGATATATTGTAATTTTTCATAAGTCATTTTATTCATCTAATGATCCCCCTTGAATGAGTGAGTGATTAAAATTCCCAGAATCCAAAAAATGCCCGCAAAAGTCCCCCTACCTTTACAAATGAACAAGCCATTTGAGTAGAAAGCTCCTGCGGGCATCGGCCTTATCTATAGATAAGGACCTACAATCGATAACAAATTGGGCAGCTCGAATAGAACCGCGTACACAAAAAAGCATGATAGGACAAATCCCACCATGCTTTTCGTCGTAACACCTACATGTTACACGATTTATGGAAAAGGAAGCAGTCTTAAGGTAGGTATCCAACAATGCAGAATTGCACTGTGGAAAAAGGCATACTTAATCCACTGACCAATCAGTGATTAAATACCTTATTCAACTAAATTAGTTGATACCTACTCCCGACATAAAACACCACACCTTTTCTTAGATTGGAATTAACATACCATATCAGTAAAAAAGAGTCAATTCTTTTTTAACTTAATTAATCGTCAGAAGAAGAACCATTGCCATCTTGGGAGGATGAGTGGTTCTTTTTCCGTTTCTAGGAGAACACAGACAGGATCAGACTGGTTGCTACAGCAACAAATATCTCTTTACCCATATCTGTAATTAAGTTCAATAAAAAATGTCTAAAATTAGATGGAAAAGCAAAACTGTGACCTGCCACTCTATCCTCAGTCGCCCTTCTTTCCTATCATATGTTTCCAACAATCGTAATTACGTTCAAATAAAACACTAATAAAAAAAGGCCGTATTCTCCCCTTCTACCCTAGTTAAAAGTGCAGCTGACATTTGACGAAAAGGCTTCCTGCAATAGACCATTTTAATAAGCTCAAATTTCTATTGAATAGCATCCGTAAGAATACGGGATTAAGCGTCATCACTCATTATGAGAGGGACCATTTTCCTTTCATTCACGTTGATCAGTCCATGACTTAAGAAGTGATCGAATACTTGAACATTCGCATAACCTACCCTCCTAAGCTAGTCAATAAGCACCATCTGGTTTTTCGGAATTTCTAGGATGATTTCCTGACCCGTCCGGTAGGATTCCGTCATTTCCTTGTTCACAGTGAAATCCCCTATCACGGTTTCAATGACATATTGATAGCTTTTTCCCAGATACGTACTCACCTTGACTCGGCCAGTTAAACTATTTTCCAGAACCGCTCCAGCATTAGCTTTTTCCCTGATCATCAGATTGTCCGGCCTGATAGCACCTATTTTTCCAGATGAATTGGTCATCTGTGCATCCTTGTGCAGCACAAATGAGTAGCCTTGCTTGTTCAGTTCGATTTTATCTATATGATCCGTACGCTTATCGAATTCAATGAAGTTCTTGAAGCCGATGAAGTCTGCTACAAATTTGGTTTCAGGATATTTGTAAATGGTCGCAGGATCACTAAGCTGCTCGATGATCCCTTTATTCATGATCGCTACCTGGTCGGATATCGAAAAGCATTCTTCCTGGTCATGGGAAACATAAACCGTTGTAATCCCCAGCTCTTGTTGGATGCGGCGAATCTCGCCTCTCATATTCACCCTTAAGTTCGCATCAAGATTACTCAATGGCTCGTCAAATAATAGGATGTCCGGTTCAATCACCAGCGCCCTGGCAATCGCAACCCGCTGCTTTTGCCCTCCTGAAAGCTCTTTGGGATATCTCTTTTCAAATCCTTTTAAATTGACGATTTCGAGCACATTCATTACTTTATTTTCAATTTCACTTTTGGAATTCTTTCTCAGACGAAGTCCGAATGCAATATTTTCGAATATCGGCAAATGCGGAAATAATGCATAGTTTTGGAACACAAAGCCAATATTCCGCTTGTTAACAGGCACTTTCGTATAGTCCTTTTCCTTAAATAAAAACTTCCCTTCGTTTGCTTTTAAAAGCCCGGCAATTAAACGCAGGGTCGTCGTTTTCCCACAGCCGCTCGGGCCAAGAAGGGATACTAATTTCCCTTTTTCAATCTCAAGATTGAAATCCTTTAATATATTCTGTTTGTTATAAGCTACAGATATATCTTGTAAAGTGAACAAAGCCATCCATCATTACCTCCTTTATCGTTTTGTGAAATAAGACAAGCCCATGAGCCGTTCTGGCAGCGCTGGGGTAAATACGTTTCCGATGCAGATGCTGACGAATATAGATAACTACTTCGATCCTCCAAGAAGGCGGTCATTGCTGCCCAGAATTCCTGATTTTATATTCGGGAGGGCTACTTTAAAGAAAGTGCCCAAGTTACTGGCTCCAAGGCTCTCCGCAGCTTCTTCAATGATCCGCTTGAAAAGTCACACGGATGATGAACGGCAGGATGGTAATAGTATGTCCTGCAAATAGGTTCCATAAATCGGAAGCTGATAAGCCCTCAAGATATAACGTAAAAACGGAACCCTAGCACAATTCAAAATGCATTAATGCTTTTTCCTTTGAAATCGAACCGGCTTAATGCATAGGCAGCCGGCACTCCCAGTAACAGTGCAACAGATTCCGAAGCGATTTCCTGTTTTGAAAACTTTTTCAGAGAAATAAGCGCAAGATTGAAAACAGTTGATATAACCTTACATCGCATTGAAAACGCTCTCATAGGGATTTAATATAGCTAGTATAGAGCGATTAAAAATAGAGAGTATCAAAGGCTCGTTAAATGAGGGAGGAATTATTATGAAGAAGGCTTTTGAGAAAGCGCAGCAGTTCGGTAAATCTTTTATGCTCCCGATTGCCGTTTTGCCAGCGGCCGGTTTATTGCTGGGAATTGGCGGTGCTCTTTCTAATCCAAATACTGTTGAGGCCTATCCTTTTTTAGACTTTGCTTGGCTGCAGGCCATTTTCACAATCATGAGTTCTGCAGGAAGCATCGTATTCGGCAACTTGCCGGTCATTTTTGCGGTAGGTGTTGCAGTAGGATTGGCACGTTCGGATAAAGGGACCGCTGCACTGGCAGCCATGATCGGCTATTTCGTCATGAACAGTTCAATAAGTGCACTGCTTCAAATAAATGGGGAACTTGCCAAAGAGAATTTGGCAGGTGCCGGACAGGGAATGGCGGTCGGGATCCAAACACTGGAGACCGGTGTGTTTGGCGGTATCGTAGTAGGTATCGTTGCCGCACTTTTGCACAATAAATATAATAAAATTCAGCTTCCGCAAGTGTTAGGATTTTTCGGTGGTTCCCGTTTCATTCCCATCATCGTTTCCTTCGCGTCCATCTTGGTTGGAGCCGTGCTGTTTATCGTATGGCCTTATTTCCAACTTTTCATAAACCAATTAGGTGCGCTGGTAACGAGCACAGGTACGATTGGGACTTTCTTTTACGGATTCATATTACGGATGCTCGGGCCGTTAGGGTTGCACCATATTTTTTACCTTCCCTTCTGGCAAACAGCTTTAGGCGGAACGATGGAGATTAAAGGGCAGATTGTCAGCGGGACCCAGAATATCTTCTTCGCGCAATTGGCCGACCCAACTACCGTCAAGTACTATGAGGGTGTTTCCCGTTTCATGTCCGGACGGTTCATCACGATGATGTTTGGTTTACCCGGCGCGGCATTGGCCATTTATCACTGCGCTAAACCTAAAAATAAGAAAGTCGTGGCCGGCTTGCTTCTTTCAGCTGCCTTAACATCTTTCTTAACAGGCATCACCGAACCGCTTGAATTCAGTTTCTTATTTGTCGCCCCGATCCTTTATGTTTTTCATGCCTTCTTTGACGGACTTGCCTTCATGATGGCAGATATATTCAATATAACGATCGGTCAAACCTTTTCTGGAGGATTTATTGATTTTACTTTATTCGGGATACTCCAGGGTATCAGTAAAACAAACTGGGTTTATGTACTTCTCGTCGGCATTCCGTGGTTTTTCCTATACTACTTCACTTTTAAATTCTTGATCAGGATGAAGAATTTAAAAGTGGTTGGCCGTGAAGATGATGAACAGGCCGCTGTTACCCAAGTAACGGCATCAGAGAGAACCCAGACCATCGTTGATGGATTAGGCGGACAGGAAAATATCGATATAGTCGATTGCTGTGCGACTCGTCTGCGTGTCACGGTAAAGGATGAATCATTGGTGAAAGAGGACGTCATTAAACAAACCGGTTCAAAAGGCGTCGTAAAAAAAGGGAATGGCATTCAAATAGTTTACGGTCCCCAAGTAACGATAATCAAAAATGAAGTGGAAGAATACTTGGGTCATTGAGAACATAGATAACGATAAGGACGTGTTAAACATGCAACAGGTGCTGGATAAAATTCACAAAGGCTTAATTGTATCATGTCAAGCATTGGAGAATGAGCCGCTGCACAGCTCTTTTATTATGGGGCGCATGGCCATTGCCGCCAAAGAAGGCGGTGCGAAGTGCATTCGCGCAAACTCTGTAGCTGACATAATGGAAATCAAGAAAAATGTGGACCTTCCAGTCATAGGGATCATTAAACAGGTGTATGGACAAAACGATGTCTATATTACTCCTACCATGGCCGAAATTGATGCATTGATGGAAACTAAAGCGGAAATCATTGCGACGGATGCTACAGCCCGGGTAAGACCGGACGGTAAAACGTTAAAGCAGTTTTATGGTGAAATAAGAGCAAAATATCCGGATGTTTTACTAATGGCGGATGTATCCACCATTGAGGAAGCCATATTCGCTGACGATTTAGGATTTGATATTGTAGCGCCCACTTTATACGGCTATACGGACGAAACGATCGGCGAGAAAATATATCAGGATGACTATGCTCTGCTCAAAGAGATCGTAAAAGCAGTGAAAAAAGCAAAAGTGATCGCTGAAGGAAACGTCATAACACCAGAAATCGCCCGCTCTGTTTTGGATATGAATGTCCATGCTGTAGTAGTGGGCGGGGCCATTACCAGACCGCAGCAAATCACTAAAAGGTTCGTGGATGCTATCCAAAAATAGAACATTGCACATAGTAATGAAAAGACCCAGACTGGCAACGGTTTGGGTCTTTTTTTTATTCATACTTCCTCAGGTTATTGACGTCCCTATTGGATACATTAAACTATGAATACATATAAGAAATTTGAAATGGGTGATCAAATGGAATATCTAGCAGAAAACCTCATATATGGCATTGAGTGCAGCATGGACAAATTCACCAAAACAGAAGAAGAATTGGCCAATTATATTCTGCAGCGCCCTGAAGAAGTAAGTCAGTTTACCATAAGTCAAATAGCTAAAAAGCTTCATATTTCACCTGCAACCATTACGCGTTTTTGCCAGAAATTAGCCTTTTCTGGGTTCAATGAGTTCAGGCATGAGTTAAAAAGGTTCGTGGATCTCCGAAATACACCGAAAAATATGAAGAACATCAAGCAGGTGGATTATTTCGCTAAACTGTATCAAGATCACTTAGGCATCATTGATAATACCTTTCACATAACCACATATGACAATATCCAAAAAGCCGTATCTTTCCTTACACAGGCAAATAGGATCCATGTATATGGAATAGGGAGTTCAGGTATAGCGGCCCAGGAGTTCAAGTCAAAGTTTTTCCGAATCGGCTTAACTGTTGAAGCTATTTCAGATCCCCATCAGTCAATGATGGATGCAGCTTTAAGTAACGAGAATAGTGTTGTCATCGGCATTTCCATTTCCGGAACAACGAAAGAAGTGATTTCTGCAGTTAAAATCGCAAAGAAGCAAGGTTCACGCATCTTGGTCTTTACTGGGGATAAGAATTCCGAGCTCTCACAGCTTGGCGATATATCGCTATTGGTCACAAGCAAGAACAGCATGCATATGGGACAAAACATCTCTCCATTGCTTCCGCTGCTATTACTTTTTGATTTAATATACACAGAGTTGGTTGCTAAAGATTATAAAAACAGGATAAGCATCAGGGAAAAGACTTTAAAGGTATTAACCAAGAAGGACTGACTTTTGGCCGCGTTAAAAAGTACATTGACTTACCCATACACGAATTATACAAAATCCATTTTTCGACTACATACAGTTATAATCAACCAAAATATGGATTAACCCTTATTATATTCTTATAAAGCGACTCCCCCACAGCGCCCGTACATCTACAGCCTGACCGAAAGCCATTTTCGTTATTCATCATATAAAAAAACTGGACCTCCAATTGTTAGACCGTGTCTAACAATTGGGGTGCAGTTCATTTTAGAAACAGTCTTTTTTTATGTTCCTTTTAAACTAATTTCCTTATTACCGGCATAGAACGTTCTTGGAGGCTCTCGGAAAGCAGACTATACGAAACTATTTTCTTTTTGTACTGTTTGACTACATCTACGTGGTCGTTGTAAATGTACACAAATAACCTAACATCCTTTTTGCCTCTTTTAGTATCAATGACTAATGGAGTCCCACTGTTCTCTGGATTTAAAAACAAATGCTCGTTCCCTGGGAATATATGATTCTTTTTCAAAAATATCGCTTTGTTGAAATAATTAATAACTTGAATTTTGTCTTCACCTTCCAAGCGTTTTCCGCCAATGGTTATGATGGCATTCGCGTCACTAAGTTCTGAATGAAGTTTAAATTTGCTGATAATCCAATTCACTGTATCGGTTGGAAGACAGGTAACTAATAGTTTTAACAAGCCTAAAAGAATTGTCAAAATCAAAACAGGCAATGTCATATTTCATCATCTCCGCTACGTTATAAATTTCTTTGAAGGGACCGTTTCATTTTTGGTGAAAAGTTGTACTTAAAGGAGGGCACAAAACATAATCAGACTCTATCAATATATTTTATTGTTTTAATTTATCCATAAATGGCAAAAGCCTCATTTGATTGTTCACTCAGCTTACAAAGGTAGTATCTTTCAGCTTCTTTTCGTTCACATTTTTGCCACATATGTGAACAAATTCACAATTTCCCACAAATAGAGATATGTCTTGTAAATCACTCGTAACAAAACATGACCTTTATACAATTTTATTTATAATCACGTGGTATCTTAGGCTAATTTTATTACGAAGTAGATGATGCCTACAGTTAATACTAGGGCAAGACCAATATATATATAACTAAGGTTCAACAAATTCCCTCTCGTTGCTGCAGAATAATCACTATCACTCTTCCCCGTTAACGAAAGGGTACCAACCAGAGCAACTAAACTAATGGCTACTACTAATATTACACTTATCGTCATGATTCAACGCCTCCCAATATTTATACATTTCCTTGAACCATTTCAAATTATTCCGCTTTTTAAAATGGTCAGGTAGATCGCTCTTCGTGTTTACTGAGTAAATATATTAGAAAAAGCCTATATCTCTATAATAAAAGAACAGCCAATTTTAGGACCATCCAATCAAGTGAAATTTCCACCATCCACTTGTTGAATCCTTTCGTTAATATACAAAGAAAAATGCATAACGCCTCTGAAGGAAGGGCTAAGATACCACATCTTCGGTAACTCCAGACTGCTTCCCCGAAAAAGACAATAGTTGTTCTGTTTTAAAAATTCCCACCCCTTATGAAATTCCCTTTGAGTTTTAGCCTATGAAAAAAAACACTACCTATTAGATAGTGGTTATAAAAAAGGGGATAGTTATTTGTTTGTTTTACTTAACCAATTTTCAACCTTTTTCTGCATTTGTTCATCTAAATCAGCACCATTTCCGTTATCTTTCAATACCTGTTTTGAATATTTACGAGGAAACAACTCTTCAAGTGAGTCCATGAATTCTCCACCTTCTTCTGGTGTTTTATATTCTTTTAATACATATCCATTTTCATCTTTTGCTAACTTAATACGTGCAGAATATGAATGTCCAGATTGAACTTCTGTCCCAGTTGATTTGTTGTACCCTTCATATATGGCGTATAAATAGATGGTAATCACGCCGTCCTTTTCATCTGCACCATATATTTTATGTACCTCAAATTGCTTTTCTGTTGGGGCTAATTCATCTTTATTCTGTTCCATTATGGTATCTGAAACGATTTGATCCATTTCTTTAGTAATCGTTACTTTACTACTGGCGGTATTAGAACACCCTATAAGCAGTATAGAAAAAGTTAAAAAAACGCTCATAATCAAACATCGATTAAATAGAAATTTCAATTGAAAACCTCCTGATATCTTAATAATACTCCCCGGAAAATATACAAATTCATCATAACATTTTTTTACAGTAACGATAATAATTTGAAGTTTTCATTTTTATAAGGGGTTAGGAGTATATCCAGTAAACTATACTGCTCCCGGAAAGCTAAGTTGTACAAGCCATAAAAAGAATGCAGACAAACTCGATTTTCATCTAGTTTGTCTACATTCTGAGAAAATCCTTATAAACTTTTTACAGCCTCTGCAAACCTTTTGATGCCTTCGTGAATGGACTCCTCATTTTCCCTTGCAAAGGTGAAGCGTACATATTCCTTATTAGTACCTAATGTTGAACCAGGAACGTATATGACTCCTCTTTTGATGGATTCCTCCAGTAATTTTATTTCGTTCAAAGGCACCTTCAGCTTACACCACAAATGAATTCCACCATTTGGCGAAAAATACTCAACTTCTTTATGAAGGAATTCGTTAAGACTCGAAACTATTGCATCCCTTCTTTTTTCTAGCTGCTCTCTTAAATAGGTAATATGAGTGGGGAAATGCTCTGATTCAAGAAAATCGTTTGCTATCCATTGAGTGAATGAGCCATGGCCGAAGTCAACCTGTTGCTTTGCATCAGACAGCCGCTCTATAACTGGTTTCGGTCCTATTATCCAGCCAATTCTTAAGCCAGAAGCAACAATTTTTGATAAAGAGCTTATATATAGAACATTTCCGTTGTTGTCCATCGACTTAAGAGTATTGATTTTTTCCCCGGAAAAAGAAGTTAAACTATAAGGATCGTCTTCTACAACCGGTATTCCATATTCGGATGAAAGCTCTAGAATCCTTTTACGCCGGTTAATATGAAGCACCGTTCCTGTTGGGTTTTGAAAAACAGGATTCAAAAATATCATCCTGATACGATGTTTTTTATGTAGTGCCAGTAAATCCTCTGGGTTGATACCATCCTTATCAACTGGTAAAAGAAAAGTTCTTAGTCCTGCGGATTGAAAAATGGGAAGGTTGTAACTGTATGATGGATCTTCCAATGCAACGGCATCGCCTGGCTTCAACAAGCATTGGATAACGAGGTGAATGGCTTGTTGTGCACCAGAGGTAATCAGTATGGAAGATGGATGGGTATCGATTTTTCTATACTGTTTCACATGATTAGTAATTGTGTCCCTTAAAACCGCATTGCCCTGAGGATGATCATAACCTAAACTACCAATAAAGGACCTATTCGAAATGATTTCACGTAAGGATTGGACCGGAAATAAGTCTTCTGATACCTCCCCACTAGCTAAGTTTATAAGATTATTCCCTTCCGTTTCTTTCCGGATTCTTTGGGTTACCGGCAAATTGGGTAAAAATGAACCAGCTTCGATATATCTATTCCAACTAGGCATACGTTTTCTGTTGATTCCCCATATATCCTTGCTGATCATCGTTCCGCTCCCTTTTTTTCGTTCAACTAACCCATTTGCCTCCAATTCATCATAAGCTGCTACAACCGTACTTCTGTTAACCCCCAGTTCATGTGCCAAGAAGCGCTCAGAAGGTAACGGCTTATCTAGTAAAAATGCTCCATCAGCAATACCGCTCTCAATATAACCTGCTATTTGTTTATATAAAGGCTCCTTGGATTTTCTATCCGTTCTCCATTCCATAAGCTACATCCTTTAAATTGGTTTTGTTAAAAGCGTTCCAAATTATTAACTTTATTATCTATTTATTCGTTCCCTTAAATGGGAAACCTTTTATATCAGTATAATCCTCGGCCGGGATTATTGCACACTTAGGATGGAAGCTGTAACGTTTTTAAAGTTCCAGTTTTTATTATAATTGGTTTTTCCTCAATAAATAGAAACGGCCTCCATTCTTTAAAAGGAATGAAGGCCTTAGACTGTAGACAAACTCGATAGTAATGGAGATTGTCTACAATTTTTTTTAGGTTTTTAAAATATGACCGTTGATTTCCGCTCCAGGCACTCGCTTTCCGCGGGCGGTCCCGGGAGCCTCCTCGGCGCCTTTGCGCCTGCGGGGTCTCCCTTGGACGCGCTTTTCCCGCAGGAGTCTCGTACCTTCCGTTCCAATCAACTTTGTTTTAACATTTAGATAGAACTCCTATTACCTACAGGCTTTTTTGTTTTTAAAATAGAAGGATTAAAACTTGAGGTGATAAGGATGTTTTCTTTCCCACATGTGAAAGCCAGTACGAATAAGCGGCAAAAAGAAATTAATCAAGATCGTGAAAACAGTGGAAAGAAGCCTTTTCCACCAGATAAGTTTATCAAGGAAGAAACAAGGAGGTTAAAAAAAGTTCAACTGATCTTGAGAGTGGCTACTATGTGTAAGATGAACGAACAAAACAGTTTGCCTATTCGTTTCATACGGCAGCGGACCGCAATGGATTTGTGTTGGGGAAAATAAGTAACACACGGAAATACGCATGATAGTCATATCTTAGAGCCTCTGGTTAATAACAAGTGATTGAGAAAGTTGGAAAACCAGAAGCTGTTGCCGCAGATGCAGCTTATAAAACACCAGCCATTACAAGCTACCTCTTTGACAAAGAAAGCACACCGGCTTTACCCTATACACGGCCACGAACAAAAGAAGGATTCTTCCGCAAACATAAGTATGTTTACGATGAACATTTTGACTGTTACCTTTGCCCATCGGGCGAGATTTTAAAGTACTCAACAACAAATAAAGAGGGATATCGTGAGTACAAATCTCCCAAACACATTTGTAAGACATGTTCATTTTTATCACAGTGTACAGAAAGCAAAGACCATCAAAAAGTAGTGACACGCCATATCTGGCAAGAAAATATGGAAGAAGCAGATCACCTGCGTCATCATCAAGATGTAAAACCTATCTATGCGAAACGCAAGGAAACGATTGAGCGTGTATTCGCAGATGCAAAAGAAAAGCATGGTATGCGTTGGACTACTTTAAGGGGACTTAAAAAATTGTCGATGCAGGCGATGCTTACTTTCGCTGCCATGAATGTAAAGAAGATGGTCAATTGGACATGGCAAGGTCCAAAAATGGCCTAACATAGTGGGCTCGTAGAGACCCAAGCTCTTAATCTTGAGCAAAATTCCAAGAAAATATCAAAAGGGGTTCGGAATTAATACATTCCGAACCCCTTTTGTCGACAAACTGCGGCCTCCATTCTTTAAAAGGAATGAAGGCCATAGTTACATTTTTTAATTATTCAAACTTCCGATCAGCCAGGGACGATTCCGATAATGGCCGATCGGGATTTGGATCAGACTCGTTTTTCCTTGGGGGCCACCACCGATCTTGTAAAGTTCATCACACATTTTCACATCAAAGCCGAGCAGCGGGTGCCCGTTCATTCCAAGGGCTGACGACGCTATTAGTAATCTCTGGACGAGCATCCCCGCCTCCATGTGCTGGATGCGATATCCTCTATATCCAAGTTGCGTTTTGGAATGATCCCGATCTCCAACTACATGTATGCAAATTGGCACTTGCTGAAAATTCATGGTATCCAAGGACATTCCGTACTGCAATCGGAGCCGATGATCTCCTGGTTGTATCTGTCGTAATGAATGTGTCATGCTGTCATAATGGTAAGCACCATCTTGAATGTCTTCCACATTATACAAACAAGCGTATAGGGAAACGCGATGTTCGTTATTCTCATTTGTTCCATCCAAATCATTTCGATAGGAGAACGAAGCGCTTGCCTCCTGCAGGAGTGCCGCCAGTTGCAGTTGACTGACCTTCCCTAGAACGAAGTCCATTTCAGGGGAAAATCGATTTCGGCAAACTGATGCTAAATCATAGGACAACCGCTTCACGATAGGAAGGGCTATCACTTTTCCTTCGCATTCAGCCCCATCCTTTGGCTTGATTGGCCGGAATGATTGGGTGGACTCAATCATGGATGCTTCATTCAGTTTAGTTAACATCGGAAATTCTCTGATTCTCTGCGACCGAACATAGTGTTCAGGCTGAATGCCCGTCAATTCCCTGCATAATTCTGTCGAAGTGACAGGTCCGTTACCATTACTTTCATCAGCACACCAAAATTTGGTGTCTGCCGATAAGGGGATCACCGCATATGTGCTCTCTTCCTCATCCGAAAGCCCAAGAAGGTGATTGATGGCCCGATCAAGGAATTGGAAGCACACCCCAGCTGCGATTCCAAACCGTTTCGCCACTTCGAGCAACTGTCCAATGAGCACGCCCGCATCAAGCCCTTGCAGACGGTATGAAAAATTATTATATTTGTAGAAGTTTTTCCAAAACATCGTCGATACAAAAACCGTTCCAAAACTTGCAGACATATCAAATTTTCCACCAAGAGCCTTTGTTAAATATGAATCAAAATCCCCTTCCCGCAACAATACCAACCGGTGGTGTGCCACATCATAATGGTATATGCCAGCAGGCAATTCATCCATCTTCAAGTACACGTACAATTCACTTGGATACAAAGCTCCCCCTGATGGCGGAAAACGCCGGAATGACTGCATGAGGTCCCCAGACTCTAAGGATATCAGTGACTGACTAACTTGGGTCAGGCCATATGCATACCAGAGAAAATGACCGATTCCTTCGAGGTCCTGCTTGGAAGGCCCGTTGCACCCCTCAAGCGACAGCGGCACCTCCAGCGATAGTGGAAAAACAGGCAAGTCACGATAAAGCTTATACTTTAGCGGTGCATCATCCCAATCCACTTCCCAATCCGGCGGGCTTGCCTTTTCGATATCAAAATGCAAATTGTACAGAAATGCCTCTAGACTCATCCTCCTACCTCCTAAGTCACCGCTTATGGAAAAGGATGCGGATGCGGATTGAGCTGTTCGAATTCAAGCGGCCGGTCAGCATATCCAAGTTCCATCGGAACCTTCAGTACTCTTTCAATTCCTGTTATCCGTGTAAGATGATGCCCGAATGTCATCGGCAGCATCCCCGGGATCAGCACTTTCACGCAATGTAATCCATTCCGTTCAATTTCCGGTGCCGTCTGATCCACCACGATCACCTCGAGTTTCAACCGTCGAAACTCCTGGAGAATGTCCTGCAGATCATCGGTCAAGTCCGCATGCTTCGGCATTTGCTTGAATTCTTCATCAAACGTCCGCATTGGACGGTCATCATCCAGCAGAAACTGCAGTCGCTCTTCCGCTTCCGGCAAACCGTACAGCATGCCATGGTCCTCCATTTGCCGTACCAGTGAGGAATCATATAGCATTTTCTCAAACTCCCCCTGGTTCTCTTCCAATTTATCGTCAAGGGTCAGCATCATGCCTGCTAACTCGAAGACCGCGCTTTTTACCGCCCGGACCGGGTCCAGATGAGCCCCTGCCGCACATATGATATTCAATCCTTTTTGTTTCCTGTTTTTTGCCAGTGCCCATATGCTTGGTATACCGTGTTCCATGGTCGAATTAAACAAGTGGATATCATATCCACCTGCCGCCCTTGCCCTCTCAATCATCAATTCCAGTTCTTTGTCATTTGCAGAATAAGGGTCAAGACGTGTGAGAGGCAACTGCGCATACCAGGTCAGCAAAAACGAATCACGTTCCACCACTTCCATAATGCCGTAGAAAATGGCCTCCTCCAAACTTCCCCCTAAAGCACAGCCATTGGAAGTTTCATAAACAAATCCATCTCCGCAGCCCAAACTGTAATAAGAGAGCAATTCCGGAACCAAGATCGGTCGCTCTTGCAAAAATGAATGGCCCCATACCCAATCAATCGAGCGGTCAGGATCAAACGGTTGAAACGGGAAATCCCGCTGTGCATAATGTTCCTTCGAGTGTACTCCTATCTTGATGGGATCGAGCGCATGCTCTTTCAGGTTGCTATAGCTTCCATGCATGACTGTCCGTTTGCCGCGGGGCTCCAATCCGCAGTATCTTTCCAAGCCCTCCAATATGGCAGTCATCTCACTGGCGGCATATGAGAGAGTCCGGCCTGCCGCCCCTTCATCTCCAATGAACAAAGGCAAATTAACACTTACATCGGCAAAAGGCGGCACAAGGTCTATCATTTTATTATTCAAGAATCCTATGCGGTGGTCCAAGTAATCCTTTGCCAGAACTTCATTCAGATCCTCCATTGAACGGGTTCGGTAGCTGTCGGGACTGACTTTCGGACTTGGCTGTAACGTAATCCTTGCACGATCCTTCGAGTCATCAGGTAATCGGCTGCAAACCATACACAATGGATCAGGTAAAAACGAGTGCCACGAACCATTCAGGGTCTTCATGTTGATTATTGATACACGTCCTTCCGAACGGGCGTGCTCTCCATTCATCACCTTCTTTACCTCTGCCCCAATCAGGTGTGCCATCTGCAAAAGGCCTGTGCGGGATGCAGCCGCATCACGCTGTATCCCCCCATTATCTTGCAGTTGCTTGCGGATTCCCCACATTTCCTTACGATCACGCCCAGCCATGAGATGCCTTTGGTCTGCACACTGTGAGCAGCCCGGAATGCCCGGGCGTACCAGCGGACCTACCACTCCCTCTCCAAATGATACGAACCCCCGCAGCCATGGAATGCCCGCTGCCCTTATCACCTCTTCCGCCATTTGATGGGCAGCGGGATTCCAAGCATCTTGCAGCACAAGGACCATAGCCGTCGTTTGCGGTATTCCTGATTCGAAATCGGTTTGGCGATTGACTTGATATTGGCCGGACAGATCCCCTTGAACATGGTCGGCCAACACTCCTTCCCCGACAACCAATACGTCAGTTCTCACCGTGATTCCTCCTCTCGCAAAAACACCCCAAACACACCTACCAATTCTTCCTTCAAGAAAGGTTCCAGTTCTAATTCGAAAACGAAGATTCGCTTCTTATTTTTCTCCAAGACTTGAATGGCGGACTTTAATATCTCGGAATTCCCCGTCACCCCGCACGAAGGAATCACAAGATTCAAGGGCATTTCTTCTTTAAGAACAGGCGATGCCACTAAATCTGGAGCTGTGAGGCAAACGGTCTGATTTTGGACTTTCATAACCGCCTTTTGCAACGCGTTCCGTAATGCGATCGTTACATTCAAACCGACAGCGCCTGACCAGCCATCGCTCGTTCCTGCCCAAACTACAGGGAAACCGGACACATCCTCACCCAACGCGATGATCGGCTCTCCTTGCAGCCGGGTCAACGCTTGTAAATAATACCGGCAGCGTTCATCATCCACCTCTGCCAACTGGACTGCCACAAGATTCTCCTGGTTGAACTCCTTATTTCCAAACTCTGTATCCAAACTGCTTTGCAACCCGCGGCAAGCACATTCAGCAAATGTTTCCCCTGCTCCGACACCGATGGATTCCTTTATTTCGCCTGATCCTTTAAGCGGAGATAGAGTCGGTACGAGCTGGCTGAGTGTTCGGGATACATATGCTTCAACCCCCGCCAGGCCGGTTTCCCTCCTCGCTTCCTCATGCGTCAGATCTGAACGGATAATATCTGGCAGAAGTTCGGCCGGGCCGGACGACAACGGATCAACAACCTGAACGCGGCATTGAGCCAACGGCAGCTGTTTTAAATCTCCCTCCTCCCAACTATGAAAGATTCCGGATTCCGCCGATGTCAACCGGCTGAAATGCATAAACACTTTCCCAGGCTCACCCCTGCCCGATTTCTGTTCGAGCCGCTGATCAAAATCTTCAATCCATTTAGCGGCTCCTTTTCCCGTCACCCCCGGATGTGGAAGAAATGGATGCCATTTTCCCTCCAATGTTTCCATATCCAACAGATAGAATTGATTGGCTTGTTCTGCTGTAGTAACACCTGTAGCCTCTTTAAACCACTCGAATACCATTATATTGGCTAACATCGCTCCGGCTGTGGAGGAAAAAGAAGCAGACGCCTGATTCTTTTCCAGCACAGTTTGATGTAAACGATGCCACGCTGACTCCCAACACCCCTTGGAATCAGGATGGACAAGCGGACCAGCCATGCCTACTTGATTGATGACCAATGCAGGGAACAGAACCTTTTTCCCTTGCCTGCACACCGAATGAAGTTCTCTTAATTCCCCTATATCACCCTCCTGTGACACATATAATATCGAGTCAAAAGGCCGCGTGATCTCCTGCCATTCATTCCCCGCTCCCTTCTCAAGCACGACCTCCTCTATGGCTACCTCTTCGTCCCTTTCACGCGCATGTTCAACGATTTCCTTCAATCTTCGTCTATTGGTCGGTACCGTGTCCGTAATGAGGATATGGAATGTGGGCAATCCGGATTCGACCAGCGAGGACACCAATGAAAGGAACAATGGGCCAGATCCTATAGCCAACGCCTTTCCCTTTCGATAAGTTTGAAAACGGTGAGCCCCGGAATCGCCGCAACTGTCCAGGAACTCGATTTGGGAAGCATACCTATCAACAACCTGATCCCTTAATTGATGAGGAATATCCTGACTCACATCCCTAGCAAACCCATTCGCGTACAAAACCTCGGCAATTTCCATCACACGATTCCGATATGGGTCAGGCAATCCATTCGTTAATTCACTTAATGTATGGTGCCCATTGAACATCGGTAATAGCTTTTCAACCCACTGAACAATTGAACTGCCCTCCATACGGAACGAACTTATGTTATTCCTGAAGTACACACCTCTGTTTGGTTCAGGGAGAAAAAACGTGTCCCTTTTCACTTTCAGACGCATAGAAGGGGTCATATTTTCCATTCCGGTCCTCCTAACCCGAAGCTTTTCTTGGCTCTGCTTCAGCACTTCACTTTAATCCTATGTATGACAATTTGTCTCTTATGTCTAATACCTCAAAGAAAAGTCCCTGCAGCATCAATGCAGGGACATCTCCTCCTCTTTTTAAAACCTAGACTCTTAACGGAAGCAACGACCGCAGCGACCGCAACCTCCGCAACGACCACAGCCTCCACAACCTCCACAACCTCCACAACGACCGAACCCACAGCCCCCAATAAAGCAACCAAGGCAACCAAAACAACCAAAACCGAAACCAATGAGTCGGGAATCGTCAGAATACCCTTGCTGGCCTTGATCCCAAGGAATTGGCTGGCTTACCTGAAAATCGTCTACATTCAACATTTGAAGTTGATTTTGAAACTCATACATTTATATAACCTCCATATATTCATTGAGGGAATACTTATTACAGAAAAGGAAATAGGATCAAGATAATCTAAGAACCCACACCACATCAAGTACTCCCTTCAACAAAATATGTAAGGGGAGTGGGTATTGCTACTGAAGAAAAAGCCTATTTTCACCAAATACCCATTCACGACGAATGCCTGATCACCATTAAAAGACAAATGAAAAAACAGAAAACCAGAAGGTTACATCCTTCCGGCTTTCATGCACACCTCTTTAAATTAAGGTTCTTACAAGTCACTTGCCTTTTCCTCTTCCTTATTTCAATGGAGGATCATTTATGTATAGCCATATCGATCGGTCGTCATGATATGCTTAAATGGAAAGTCACCTTAATTCTGCAGTTGTTCATAACGCTTCCAGTTTACTGATTTCTCCAGCACGATAGATATCAATACACCCATTATGAGCCCATTGGTCAAAAAGGGCTGTAAAAGCGTGGGAACGCCCGAAAATGCATTAGGCAAGATATTCATCAAACTCACTCCGACCAATACTGGTACGGCAAGCCTGAATATCGTGTCTGAAGTAAAATGCTGACCCTTGACGCTGTTGAAAGCCGTGCCAAACAGTTGAAGGTAAGCGACGAACAATACAGCATTCCCGACTGTTATGGGCATGGTGGCCAGGAAAGAGATAAAAGGAGGAATGAGTCCGATTATGGTCAACAGCATGCCTCCAAATAAGAACGGCCTCCGCTCATAGATTTGAGTACTTTGCAAAAATCCAATGGATGAAGTAAAAGGTGTATACGGAACAAGGCCAAGCACAGGAGCGAAAATGGTAAAACCGCCAGTCATGAATAAAGAATTTCGATACTGCTTGTGGTCAGCTTCATCCCCCATTAACTCGGATGCAGCTTGAATGGAAGCGAACGTATTACACAAATTCAGTAATCCTGCAAAAAAAGAAATCGCTATTATCCCGAATTCCAGGTTTGGAACACCTAATGGGAAAAATGAAAAAGAGGCACTCGCCGGCCCCATTTCTCCCCCAGCCTCTGGAAATAGCAGCGAGTAAAAAATCCACCCCACTATTATCCCGATCAAAATGGAGAAATTGCTAATGGTCCTTGGTCCTTTTATCTTTAATATACTTACTAAAAAGACAATCCCCAATGACAGGATACTGACCGGGATGTTAATTCCCCCATCCTCCGTGATCCCGAGCATCCCCTTAAAAAAGACAAAAATGAGCTGGAACGTCAGAAGGAATAAGTAAACGGTCATGACCATGGGAGTGAAAATCTTCTGGACATAAGAAATCAGGTTGAAGGCAGAAATAATGATGGTCACTACACCAGCTGCAATGAGACCAGTCGCTATTCCCCCTCCTATTTCAGCATAACCGAGCCCTATGGATGGTGCAGATAACCCTAAATTCAACATCACTCCCCACAGTAGTCCGGAGTGCCCTTCCATAATTGGATACTTATGTCCCTTCCACCCCTGAATCACGCAAGCGATCCCAGTGAAAATGAGCGAGCTTCTCATGGTCATTTCCGTAACATTTGGGGGAAGATCAAAAGCTGCGCCAATCGATATTGGTACTACTACCGTATTTGCAAAAATAAAAAACAACCATTGAAAAGAAGAAAATAGAGTCACAGAAGATCTCCAACTTTTCATAGATTCCATCTCCTTTGAACATGATACTTTTTAAAGATCATGGTGAATGCATGGTTCGATTGCCTTTCCCTTGAAAAAAGGCGAAAGGACAACACCCATGTTAATGACTGCCGTCCATCATGCCGGAATAAAGGTCCAGATTCCACACAAAATATCAGAGCTTACCATTAATATAACAAACGCTGCAGCTCCCTGCTAATTTGTTGGCTGGACTCGATTACGGACAAGCGGAAGCCAAACCCTTTATAAAAGGAGCATTGTTAACCAGTCCTTTTTTGAATCGAATTCTCCATTTAGTATATTGGGCAATAACGATAATGACATGGGAGGGAGATCCTTAACAAATGATAGCAAAATAATTACTTCCTCAACAAATAACGCCAGTAAGTAAAAAGTACACGGGAGCAGACACGGCAGCCAGCCTGTTTTGCTAGACTTTCAAAACCCAAATAAAAAGGAAATCCGGAAGTATCCAGAGATCCTTAGGTTAGCCTTACAACTCTATTGACTGCTTTTGTTTATACATTGAACCGGAAACTAAATTCCCCTTGTAAATGACCGCTTTACGTTCAGAACGCCTCGCAACTGCTTCTGCAGAACAGCTCGCATCAATCAATACTAAGCTTGCAGCATCCCCAGCTTTCGGCCATATTCGGTTACCATTTTCATCTAATGGAGTTTTTCCGCCCGTTATATACCCAAGTGTTCGAGATAGGGAGACTTCATCAATCCATTTGAAGCGTTCCGCCAGCCTGCCGGCTCTCTCTAAGATGTCGCCATTCCCTAGAGGTGACCATACATCAAAGATATTATCATTACCTACTGATACTTCAACCCCTGTTTCATGTAATAAATCGACAGGGGGCATCTGTCTGTTAATGGGGACGCTGGTGACGATGGAAATCCCCGCATCCCTAAGAATGTCAGCCAGCTCATAGGCTTCTTCCTTGGATACGTCCCCTATACCGAACGCATGGCTTAATGCTACCCTGCCTTCCCAGCCTGCTTGCTTGGTCAGAGCTGCCAAACGTTTCATGGTGAACGTGCCCAGGTGCCCGGGATCATGTAAATGCAAGTCGACATCAGCGTCCGCTTCCACTGCTAGATCCATTAATTGTACAAGCGAAGCTTCAATATTGTTATCGACTGATGCTGGATCGACTGCCCCGACGATTCCTGCTCCGTTTCGCAATGCCTCCCTGACAAGCTTGGCAGAACCCGACCGCAACAATCCGTGCTGGGCAAATGCGACGATTTCTGAACTGAGTCTACTAGAATAGCCGGCAAGCGCCTGTTGTACTTGCTCTAAGTTTTGCAATCTCACTTCCGGGTAGATATCAACATGAGTCCGTACATGTGTGGAGCCAGAAGCTAAAAGTATTTCCAGTAAAGACTCTGCACGTTTACATGTGCTAGTTGCAATCGAAGGCAAAACCTTTTTCTCATTTTCAAAGCGTTCAATGACACTCGAAGAAGGAGTGCATGCTCTCCAAGCATCCCCCATCAGTGTTTTATCAAGATGGACATGCTTTTCAATGAAGGAGGGTAATGCCAGCAATCCTTTTGCATCTTCCACTGGTGAATCAGTAGGTATGGCTTCCCCATCCTTGATAATCTTCGTGATTTTTCCATCCTTCACCAACAGATGAAATAGCCCGGTTATCGTTCCTGTAACTCTTTCATTCTCTTTCCGGTAACCACATTCCAAACGAACATTCTTTAACAAATAGATTGTATTCATGCCCTTCATCCCTTCTTGAAATAGACATTCAATTCGCCTTCAAGGCGGATTCACAGTCGAGTCCACCGTAAACAAGATTTCCATTGACCATGACTGCTGCGCGCGTCGATCTCCTGGCAACTGCCTCGGCAGCACTTGATGCATCCACAAATACCATACTTGCGTATTTCCCACATTCGGCCATACACGATTTCCTTCAGGGTCCAGTGTCTTGACCCCGCCCGTAATGAATTGGAGCGATTGAGACAATCCATACTCGTCCTTCCAGTTGTACCTCTCAGCCAATCTTCCTGCCTTTTCCAGCATATCTCCTGTACCGAATGGAGACCAGGAGTCATAAAAACCATCACATCCTAGAGCAACATGGACACCCTTTTCATGAAGTAAATCAATGGGGGGAATTACCCGGTTTATCGGAACAGTAGACATGATGGCTATTCCTAGGTTTGATAAAATACTGGCCAGTTCATGTGATTCTTCAATAGGGACATCCCCAAGTGCAAAGGCATGACTGACAGCCGCCCTATTTTTCCATCCAGCTTCCTCGATTAAAGAAGCCAGTTTCTTGATCGTATAAAATCCAAGATGACCTGGATCATGTATATGGATATCAATATCTTCATCAAACTCAACGGCTAGATCCACCATTTCATATAGGGAAGCTTCAATATTATTATCCACTCCACCAGGATCCAAGCCTCCCACCAAAGCCGCCCCTTCTTTCATCGCTTGTCTCATTAACCCTTTTGAATTCGTCCTTAGCAGTCCATGCTGGGGGAAAGCCACGATCTCATATGTCATTTTTCCTTTGAAACTACTTAGCGCCTTTTGAATTTCTCCCAAATTTTTCATACCGATGTATGGGTCAATGTTAACATGCGTCCTTATATGCGTCGCACCGCCGCTTAACAATAGTTCAAGCATCCGTTCAGCCCGGAGTCGCCCAGTTTCAGCAAGTTCAGCAAGCTCTTCCGCTTCTAGTTTTAAGCGTTCCATTAAATTCGGAACCGGAGTGCATGATTTCCAGGGCAGTCCTAAATAGGTCTTGTCCAGATGGTTATGCATCTCTTTAAAAGGAGGAAGTGCAAGCAGCTTTTTCGCGTCTTGAACGGGCATATCCGTTTTCAAAGGCATACTTGAAGCCAATTGCAATTCCTCTATGATCCCATCTTTTATATACATGTTGTATGGAGCTGTCTTTGTTCGAACAATTCTTTCATTCTCAAAAACAAATCCACTATCAAGTGTAACGTTTGTAAGCCAGTATGCTTTATTCATCAAATTTCACTCTCTTTAATGGAAGATTAAACACCTGTCGTCTCGAAAGATGAAATAGATCCGCTAACAACATTGCCCCTGAAGATGACAGCGGCACGCTTTGATCTTCGGGCCACCGCTTCCGCTGAACAGCTTGCTTCAAGCAAAACGATATTCGCCACATCCCCGACATTAGGCCATGCCTTGATCCCGTCTTGGTTTAATGGGGTAGTTCCTCCCGTTATGAATTGCAGGCTTTTAGCTAATGAGCGTTCGTCAATCATGCGAAACCTCTCTGCAAGGCGGCCGACCTTTTCCAGATTGTCCCCAATGCCAAAGGGTGTCCAATGGTCAGTGATGCTGTCATTACCCAGTTCGACTTTCACCCCTTTTTCATGGAGCAGGGGGATGGGGATCGTCCTGAAGATAGGCACTGTGGATGTAATAGATATTCCTGTTTCCGAAAACCTTTCGGCTATACTCGTTGCTTCTGGAACTGAAAGATCTGCCAAACCGCTGGCGTGGCTAACCGTTACCCTTCCTTGCCAGCCTGCGTCTTCCGTCATGGAAGCGAGACGTTGCATCGTAAAGAGTCCAAGCTGATCCGGATCATGTAAATGGACATCGATATCGGAATTAGATTCAACCGCGATATCCATGATCGTTTCAAGGGACCGCTCTATATTTTCATCAATTGTGGCGGGATCCACGCCTCCTACAAGATTCGCCCCATACTTCATGGCCTCCCGTAGTAATCCTGCGGAATTGGAACGTAATAGTCCATGCTGTGGGAATGCGACGATTTCATACGTCAATTTATCCTTATACCCTTCTAACGCTTGAATGGTGGCCTCTAAATTTTTCAGGCCTATCACGGGGTCAATGTTACAATGGGTGCGTATATGGGTAGATCCGAAGTCCAATAATAAATCCAGCATTTTTTCTGCTCTTACTTTAGCGGTAGGCAATAACTCAGGCAGTAAGACCTGCTCTTCCTCTATCCGGGTTTTCACGCCATTAATGGCAGGCATGCAAGCCTTCCAAGGTCCGCCATAGTACGTTTTATCAATGTGAATATGCATTTCTTTAAATGAAGGGACCATCAGGAGACCGTGAACATCATGCTGTGGGTCCTGATCTGTTATCGATTCCTTCGCTAATAAAATGGATGATATTATTCCATTTTCAATCTTAATGTGGTAATTTCCCGTTTCAGTACCGGTAATCGTTTCATTTTCATCATAAGTAAAACCATTTTCCAAGCGTACATTCGTCAACCAATACGATTCTGACATTAAACTCACCCTTCCATTCCAGATTGAACATGCGTCCCTTTCATTATAATTCTAAAGGTCATCTAATAATTTCAGAATTTTTACTCTTTTTTATGTTATTTTTACTTATTGTGCCAAAGAAAAAAGGGCTCACCCTAATGGATGAACCCTTTCTTCTTATCTCCCCATCACTTTATCGTTACTTCATTTATTTCCAGATAGCCTGAAGGACTGATTGAAAACCCTTTTACACCTTTCGAGACTGCGGCAACATTTTCAATGACCCTTACAGGAATATATGGGGTATCACTCATCTCAATCTCTTGTGCTTCTGCGTATAGATCTTTGCGTTTCTCGTCGTCTTTTTCTTTACGGGCGGCATCTATTAAATTATCAACCTTTGGATTGCTGTAAAAGAAGGTATTTCCAGCCGCTCCCTGTGATTCCGTATGAAATAGATTATATTGATTATAATCGGCATCCCCTGTCGCGTTTCTCCAACTGATGATGAACATTTCCGATTGCCCTTTATTTACTTGTTCAACGAACGAACCGTACTCCATGACCTGAACCTTCAAATGGATTCCGATACCTTTTAACTGTGATTGAAGTACTTCCGCCAAATTAACTCTTTCTTTACTATCCATTGTTAGAATGGTTGCATCAAGACCTTTAGAATAACCAGCTTCAGCCATCAATTTCTTTGCTTCTTTAAGATTGTAATCATAGGTTTTCAGATCAGCGTCGTACCCGAATACCTTAGATCCCATTAAGGAATTTGCCTTTACACCTACATTATTAAAGACACCCTTAATAATGGAATCCATTTCAATGGCATGGGCTATGGCTTTACGAACACGGACATCATTAAACGGTTCTTTATTTACATTAAATCCTATATATTCGGTACCATACCCTTCATTGCGGTAAACATCCATAGCCGCTGAGGATTCTACCTGGTCCATGACAGCTACAGGAAGAGGTTCTGCAATATGTGCTTCTCCCGTTTCTATCATCGATATCCTCGTGGAATCTTCAGGGACGACCTTGAAGATAACTTTGTCCACCTTTGGCTTGTCTCCCCAATAATTTTTGTTTTTCATCAAGGTAATTTCTTGGCCTGGTGACCATGAATCAAAAACGAAAGGACCTGTTCCATTCGGTTCTTGGATAATTTTTTTTCCGTACTTTTCAATCGTTTTTGGACTGATGATTCCGCCTTCGTGATTCGCCAAGATGGAAAGCAGCGGGGAAAAAGGTTCCTTCAGAATGAATTGCACGGTATATTCATCAACCGGTTTCACTTCTTTTACCATATCGAATACTACCGCTCTAGGAGAAGCGACCAACGGATCCAATAGTCGATCAAACGTCTTTTTTACTGCAGCTGAATTAAATGGAGTGCCATCATGAAACGTTACATCATGCCTAAGCTTGAACTCCCAGGTCGTGTCATTTATTTGCTTCCATTTTTCGGCCAGCATAGGCTGTATCTCACTATTCTCATCTCGCTGGACAAGACCTTCATAGATTTTATGGTGGGTGACACTCGCGGCATTAATCGTGGACATGAACTGCTGATCCAAATTCTCAGCGTCGGATAAACGGGCAATGACCAGTGTACCCCCTTCTTTTGATGCAATGTTTTGCTCATTTTCCGTTGTGCTTACGTCATTGTTAGAAGAACAGCCAGTAATGATGATAACCATGAACATGACTAGGAAAAGCTTTCCTGCCCCACGCTTCAATCCCATGGACTTCGACCTCCAAATTTCATTTTTTGAACACTTATCTAATTATAGGAAATATTCTGACTATTTATTTTGAAAATCTTTACTATGTTTTTCATTTTCTTTACTTGTTTTCACAAATGGCTTTTGCATCGCTTATCGATTCCACGATCTTAAATGATGGCTTAAACAATTCTTTCTCGGGAAGCTTCTGATAATCTCTTTCCAGATATCCCCTTCTCATCTTATCAAAATACTTTTGCCCCTTATATTTGATTTCTTTTAAATCAAGATTGGGGATTTTTTGATCCTTCATGACTACTTTTCCATTTATGATGGATAATTTAACGTCCCTCCCAGACCCACTCACGAACATGGTCCGAATGGGATCATCGATAACGCCCATATGATATCTGTCCAAATCAATCGCAATGATATCAGCTTTTGCCCCTGCTGCAATGCGGCCAAGATCGTTCCTGCCAAGAAAAGCAGCCGCATCAAGTGTGGCTGACCGAAAGAAATCGGCATAGACAGAGCCATCCGTTTCTCCTTCCACCATCCGTGAGAGCATGCTCCCTATCCTTACGTTCTGGAACATATCCGGAGGGAAGGTGTCCGTTCCAAGGGCTATATTGATCCCAGCCCTTTTATATTTAGCGAATGATTCTAACGCTTCCCCATGCCTCCCGATAATCAGGGGGCAATGAATCACCGTTGTATTCGTTTCTCTTAGTAGCGCCAAGTCATCACCCTGTCCATATTTCGCTCCACTGTATCCTGAAACAAAGTGGGCATGCGGGATCCCTGTTCTTGGACCGAGAAAACCAAGGTCGTACAAATATCTGATCGGTGTAACATGATGGGCCTCCCAGATGGTGTTGAATTCAAAACTTCCTTGTGCGGCATGGAGCTTAATCGGGACATCCAATTTTTCGCTGTAATATTTGATCTGTTTTAATTGCTCTGCCGTTTGGGACTCTATGCGTTCTGGAGCGAGCATCCCTCTGACCATACCTCCATGGGCTCCATCGAATTTTTCTACAAACTCCACCGCTTTTTGCAATCCCGCTTTACCGGCTTTTTCATCCCAATGCAGTTTTATATTTCCGTTAGGCTGGACGACTCTCATTCCTGATTGGAAACTCGGGCCCAGGTAAATCCTTAACCCCAATTCAGCTGCATGTTTTGCCGCAGCTGCCAATTCTTCATAGGTTTCGGCCCAGCTTTTATAAAAAACGGAAGTGATAGGCATGGCCGTCGTCACACCATAAAGAATGAGTTGTGAATAAGCATATAAAGATTTAAAGGATTCTTCTTCCTCGGTCATTAATTCGGGATGTCCGCTTTGTATATGATTCTCTGACCAGAGAAGGTTTTTCTGTCTGTTGGTACTGGCTTCAAAATGTAAAATATCATGGTCAATGTCCCCTAATGCATTTAAATCTATGAACCCAGGACTGATAATGGCGTTACCGGCATCCATTACCTCGTCCACTTCTTCATTGTAATTTTTCCCTACATACAGTATCGTGTCTTTTTCATAAACGATCTCTGCGTTTTCCAAAATGACATGATCGCACCCATCATACCCAATTACATATCTTCCTTTAAGCTTGGTTTTCATCTTATTCCCCTTTCCGCATGGCCGGCAGCGTCTTCTCGTTCGTCATATCGCTTTTCATCTACATATGCCCTGGCGTGTCCCCAGAAATATTTCGTCGGTTGCATATACTTTTCGAGCCCGGCACGCTTTATCGTTGAAAAGGCCTCCTCATTCGCTTCATCAAGCACTGTACTTTCATGAACGGTCCGTACATTCCTCCCTTCCATGATCAATTTCCCATCCACGATGACATGCTCCACATCATTCGCCACTGCTTGAAACACAAGCCGATGAACATGCATGAATTCAGGGGTCAGATGTGGCTGATGCAGATTGACCGTAATGACATCGGCTTTTTTCCCAATCTCCAGGGAGCCTATTTCATCATCCCAGCCAATGCATTTCGCAGCATCTATCGTGATCATTTCCAACAGCTTGCCTGGGGGTAAATAATAGTAATCCCTAAGGGCTGCCTGGTGAACAAACTGTGTTTTCCTCATTGCCTGGAACATATCGAAACTTGTGGAAGGGGAAGTCCCATCCGTGGAGATTGCCACAGTTGCCCCCATCTCCAATAATTCGGTTATGGGGGTACGTGCATGAACCTGGCCAAATCCAGGTGATGCACTGACGTTTGTACCTGTTTCCGCCAATATTCTTGCCTCATCGAAGGAAATGCCGCGACAGTGCTGTAAATGAACATCTGGACCCAACAAGGCATTTTCCTTATCCTGTATCGCTAAATGAATCATCCCGCCAAAGGCATCAGAGTGTATCCGTGTGTTATATTTCCTGGCAATCTCCCTTATTTTCTTCGCTTGATAAAGATCATGTTCATTCAGCCCATAAAGCCTGTCAGGAGATGTGGGATTGGAAGGATCAACGGATGTAACGATGACAAATGGTGTAATGAAGGCTCTCGTGCGGTCTTCATTTGCATGGTTCAGTGCCTCGATTACAGCTTCTGCCCCCTTCAATACTTCTTCATAGGAAACTTCCTTTACCATTCTCTTTCCGTCAATCCACCGACTGAACGAATGTGGCCATGGAGGGTTGCAGGGCCCGGTGCAAACCACTTCCCTGATCCCCACTTCGGCGTATGCTTTTGCGTGATTGATGGCGAAAATCGGTTCATCGGATCGTGGCATGGACCCTAAAATGCTCACACCTGTTGTCACACCCGCCTTTAATCTCTCAAGAGAGGAGAGCTTTCCTTCGTAGTACCAAAAATCATCTGTTACAAAATGTTTATACGTATTTGTCATGATGGGCATCCAAAAATCAATATTCTCCATCGCTATCGTTTTGAACATGGAATGCCCCCCATGACCATGAACGTCTATTAATCCGGGCAATATACACTGATGGCTGCAATCAATGACCTTTACAGCCTCATACTTCAATTGCAGTTTCTCGGTTGCATCAACGGCTAAAATCCTTCCTTGATTTATGGCGATGGCGCCATCCGACAGAATTCTCCTGTTTTGATCCATGGTTATCACGGTCCCATGGATTAGCAGTAAATCAATCATATTTCCCCTCCTAATTGAGAAGGCAGCATAACATCCTTATGCTGCCTTCCTTTTTTGCTGAATTCCCTACTTCACGGTTACATCATCGAGCATTAAATAATTTGCCGGATTCAGCCAAAGCCCTTTAACCGTCCCTCCATATACGGCCAAGTGCTCATAGTTGCGAATAGGAACATATGGAACTTCTTCCCTTTCAATTTCTTGTGCCTTCGAATATAGTTCCTTACGTTTATCGCCATCCGATTCTTGACGTGCATTTTCAATCAATTTATCCACTTCCGGATTGCTATAGAATGAACTATTTCCCGCAGCACCTTGGGATTTGCTATCAAAAAGATTGAATTGATTATAATCTCCATCGCCGGTAGCATTGCCCCAGCCGCCTATCGATACTTGGTGCTCGCCCTTAGCGGTCGCGTCAATGTAAGCCCCATACTCAAGGACCTGAATCTTGACCTTAATTCCAATTCCTTTTAACTGGGATTGAATCACCTCCGCCATGTTGATCCTTTCCTTACGATCACTCGTTGTCAGTGTAAACTCCAAGCCATCCTTGACCCCTGCTTCAGTCAAGAGCTTCTTCGATTCATTAATATCATAGTCGTAGCCTTTTATATCCGGATCATAGCCAAACACCTTTGGGCTCATTGTTGAATTTGCCCTCGTACCGACGTCGTTATAAACCCCTTTGATAATCGAATCGACCTCGATGGCATGTGCGACCGCTTTACGGACACGTACATCATCGAAAGGTTTTTTCTTAACATTGAAGCTTAGGTATTCAACTGCAAGTCCCTCCGTGCGATATAAATCCATCGTGTCCGATGCTTCGATCCTCTCAATCTCGGTCACTGGCACTTGATCGGTCACATGTGCTTCACCCGTTTCAATCATCGCAATCCTCGTAGCATCTTCAGGTACAACCTTGAATACTACCCCATCAATCTTAGGTTCATCCCCCCAGTAGTCCTCGTTTTTCGAAAGTACGATCTCTTCACCGGGCTTCCACGATTTAAAAATGAAGGGTCCTGTCCCAACGGGGTTTTGGCCTAGTTTATCACTATGCTCCTTAATGGCTTTAGGGCTGATGATGCTTCCTTCATTACTAACTAAAATAGATAACAGTGGAGCATAAGGATATTTCAGCTTGAATTGTACGGTAGTATCGTCAACCACTTTAATTTCTTTGATCATTTCCAATTTACCAGCCTGCGGGGAAGCTGTTGCCGGATCCAGTATCCTGTCGAAATTGGTTTTCACCGCTTCGGCATTGAATGGAGCTCCATCATGGAACTTGACACCCTCTTGCAATTTAAATTCCCAAGTGACATCATCCAGTTGTTTCCACTCTTTTGCCAGCAGCGGCTTAGGATCCATGTTTTTATCAGGAACGAC
The DNA here is from genome assembly GCF_046534585.1 of Peribacillus sp. SIMBA_075. Classification (NCBI taxonomy): domain Bacteria; kingdom Bacillati; phylum Bacillota; class Bacilli; order Caryophanales; family Bacillaceae; genus Peribacillus; species Peribacillus sp. SIMBA_075. The sequence continues at coordinate 118,116 of NZ_JAWRYN010000010.1, forward strand.
CAATGTTTGATAAACCTTTTCATAAACGACGTTTGCTGATGGAATGTCTGTTATGAAGTGAGGGTCCAGGATGGTCGCGTCAGATAATCGGGCGACGATTAGTGTACCTCCTTCTTTCGCTTTTTCTTCCGGTTCCTTGCTGCCGGTTTGATCTGTTGCACACCCAGATAAAATGGATGAGATGCCTAATAACGATGCGAATAGAACCCCAATCATACCTTTTCTCATTCTATTTCCTCCCTTTTCAACCTGCCTTTGTTTCTCCAAGTAACTTTCAGCTATGAGTACATCGGGCTTACTTCAAATTATAAGAAAAAAAAGAATTTTATATTTTCAGAATCTTTACTCATTTTTTAATTATCTTTACTGCTTTTCCGCATCATATTTACTTCAATACATATTTTGAATAAATTTAATGAAAGAAAAGGAGGAAATCCAATGAAGCCAGAGGTCGTCTTGAATAATACCGAATTGAAGGTAAACGAAAGAAAATCTCCAAAACTAAGAAACTGGAAAGCTTTTTATAAAAAATTCAAGAGAAATAAATTGGCATTGATAGGCGGGTACATCGTACTTTTTTATATTTTATTGGCCATGTTTGCACCTTTGATTTCACCACAGGATCCCTATGAAATTGATTTAGTCCACAAACTCCAGCCTCCGTCAGCCGAACATTGGATGGGTACGGATGATAAGGGAAGGGATATTTTAAGCAGATTATTATATGGAACGAGGCTTTCATTAACGGTTGGGTTTGTCTCTGTATTCTTCGGGGCGTTCATCGGCATACTGCTTGGGTTAACAGCAGGTTATTACGGAAAATGGATCGATACCATCATTATGAGGATTGTCGATGTTCTGCTGGCTTTCCCGGGAATATTGCTGGCTCTTGCCATCATTAGTGCCCTTGGCCCAAGTTTAATCAATGTAATGGTAGCGGTCGGTGTCTTTTCCATACCGATGTTTGCCCGGATTGTACGCGGTTCCACATTGTCAGTCAGGAAGCTGGAATATATCGATGCCATTCGTGCATTGGGAGCCACTGACTTCACGATCATACGCAAGCACATTTTTCCGAATATTCTATCACCCGTCATCGTTCAAGCTACATTACGTCTGGCAACGGCCATTCTGTCGGCAGCCGGATTATCATTCCTTGGATTGGGAGCCCAGCCTCCCTCACCGGAATGGGGAGCCATGCTGAGCAGCGGTCGGGATTATTTGTTCAGCGCCCCTCACATCGCCTTGTTTCCCGGAATAGCCATATCAACACTGGTGCTGGGTTTCAACGTCTTCGGGGATGGACTTAGAGATGCCCTGGATCCAAGAATGAAAAAATAAGGAGGAGAGAAAATGTTCGTTTTTATAATCCGACGGGTCTTTCAAACCATACCGGTTTTACTAGGAGTGAGTCTTGTTGTTTTCCTCATCATGCAAATGGTCCCTGGAGATCCGGCAACACTGCTTGCAGGTGAAGGGGCTACTAAAGAAACGATTGAATCGCTGCGACATGATCTTGGCCTTGATCGTCCAATCCTCTATCAGTATGCAGACTATATCATTCATGCTCTACAAGGTGACTTTGGAGAATCTCTCCGCAGCAGCCGCCCTGTTTTGGACGAAATCATGGTCCGCTTGCCAATCACCCTTGAACTGGCACTTGCAAGCATTTTCATAACCGTTGTCCTGGGAATGCTGGCAGGAATCATCTCGGCAACCAAGCAATACTCGGTATCTGACATTTCCATCATGATCGTTGCTTTATTAGGAATCTCATTACCTAGTTTCTGGTTAGGTCTGATGCTTATCTACTTCTTTTCCGTAAACCTTCATTGGTTTCCGGTTTCAGGTTGGGGAACCATTAGGCACATGATTCTCCCAGCCATAACCCTTGGGGCCGGCGGAGCGGCCATTGTAGCAAGGATGACCAGGTCGAGCATGCTCGAAGTCGTTCGCCAGGACTACATCCGGACTGCAAGAGCAAAGGGATTAAAAGAATATGTCATCATTTATAAACATGGCCTGAAAAATGCGCTTATCCCCGTCATTACGGTCGTGGGCCTCCAGTTCGGTGCACTACTCGGCGGTACAGTATTGACAGAGTCCGTATTTGCCATCAATGGTCTTGGGAGATTGATAGTTGATGCAATCAGAACGAGGGATTTGCCAATGGTTCAAGGCGGGGTCCTTATTGCTTCCGTTATCTTCGTATTCATGAATTTGGCAGTGGATGTCCTCTATCGATACTTTAACAAAAGAATAGACTTGAATTAAGGAGGTAGGATGATGAAACAGGTTGATGATAAAATACTGGAGGTAAAAAATCTGCAGACCCACTTTTTCACTGACGAAGGAACGAGTAAAGCAGTCAACGGAATCAGTTTCTCCCTCAATAAAGGGGAAACCCTCGGAATCGTCGGGGAGTCTGGAAGTGGTAAAAGTATAACATCCTTATCATTATTAAGGCTTATTCCATCGCCCCCTGGAAAGATTGCCGGGGGCAGCATCCTTTTTAAAGGGGAGGATCTGCTTACGAAGACTGAAAAACAGATGCGATCTATACGCGGTAATGAAATTTCGATGATATTCCAAGAGCCGATGACATCATTGAATCCCGTATATTCAGCAGGTGAGCAAATTGCAGAAGCCATCCGGCTCCATCAAAATCTGGGAAAAAAAGAAGCATGGAACAAAGCCGTCGACATGCTTCGGCTCGTCGGGATTCCCTCACCTGAAAAAAGGGCAAAACAGGAGCCGCATGAGCTAAGCGGCGGAATGAGGCAAAGGGTCATGATTGCCATGGCACTTGCCTGCCACCCTGAGGTTTTAATAGCGGATGAACCTACAACGGCACTGGATGTGACGATACAGGCCCAAATCCTCGAACTGATCAAGACGCTGCAAAAGGATTTCGGGACGGCAGTCATTTTGATCACTCATGATCTGGGTGTCGTATACGAAACCTGTGACCGGGTTGCCGTCATGTACGCAGGAAAAATAGTTGAATATACGTTGGCCAAGGAAATATTCACAAACCCAAAACATCCATACACCATCGGTTTATTAAAATCCCTTCCACGATTGGATATGGACCAGGAAGAACTGACTACAATTCCCGGGACTGTTCCAAGTCCTTACAACATGCCCAAAGGCTGCAGCTTTGCTCCCCGCTGTGCAAATAAGAAGAGCATTTGTGAACAAGCCGTACCGGATCTCCAGGCAACCGGCCCAAGCACCCAGGTCAGCTGCTGGATGTTCACCCCCCAATGGGAGAAGGACTATAACAATCAAGAGGAGGTGGGGGTTTTATGATGGGGGTACCAGTTGCAGAGAAAAAGGTTTTGCTTAAAGTAGATCAATTGAAACAATATTTTCCGATCAAGGGTGGATTTTTCGGAAGAACCGTCAATCATGTAAAAGCCGTTGATGATATTAGCTTCCATATCTATCAGGGTGAAACCTTAAGCATAGTGGGCGAATCAGGCTGCGGAAAATCGACCACCGGAAGGGCCATCCTTCGATTGGATGAACCTACAAGCGGGAGCATTCACTTTCAGGACAAGGATTTACTCAGTTTAGGAAAAAAAGAAATGAGGAGCACCAGGAAGGACTTGCAAGTTATTTTTCAAGATCCATTTGCCTCTCTTAATCCTAGGCAGACTATAGGGCAAATCCTCGGAGAAGCTTTGGCCATCCAAAATGTGGTGCCTAAAGAAAAACGAAAGAGCAGGATTGAAGAATTATTGGGCCATGTGGGGCTGAGACCGGAGTCCATGGAAAGATACCCGCACGAATTCAGCGGCGGCCAGAGACAGCGGGTCGGCATTGCGCGGGCTCTTGCAGTAGACCCAAAATTGATCATTTGTGACGAAGCTGTATCTGCACTTGATGTCTCCATTCAAGCACAAGTACTGAATCTATTAAAATCCTTACAGCGACAGTTCGATCTTACCTTTCTTTTCATCTCACATGATTTGGGAGTGGTCAGGCATATCTCGGATCGCGTAATGGTCATGTATCTCGGAAAGATAGTCGAAATAGCAGATAAAAAGTCCATTTTCGAACAGCCGCAGCATCCATATACGAGAGCATTGCTATCTGCCATCCCAGTACCGAATCCGGTGCATGAAAGAGAACGAATCCTATTAACGGGTGATGTCCCCTCACCCATCGATCCTCCTAGCGGCTGCCGCTTCCATACACGGTGCCCTTTTGCGATGGACATCTGTAAAACACAGTTACCCGAGCTAAAGCTCTCAGCACAAAATCATCAAGTGGCCTGTCACATTGTGTCATAAGTTGTAGATTTCCGGAGGGGTCTTTAGTATGATACTAATAAACAGAATAATTCAAGTAATTTAAAAATATAACCAGCAGAGGTTCTCCATGCTTAGTTACGAGGGATTCACGTTAATTATCATGCTCTTCATTTTAGCTCCCATCATGGGAGCTATCGCTCTTTTATTTTTATTCATATTCGAGAAAAGGATCGACCTTCTTGAAAATAGAAACAAAGAGATACGCCTGGAGCAAGCACTGCAAGAAGCACAATATAATAAATTGAACCAGCAAATCCAGCCCCACTTTTTATTTAATACACTAAATGTCATTTTGGGCTTGGCCCGCCTGAACAGGACGGCTGAATTGATACGGGCCTTAGAGGCATTTTCACAATTCTTGAAATTCAAATATAAAGCTTCAGAACCATTAATCCCCCTTTCCCAGGAAATTCAGTATACCCAGCATTATCTCGACATCCAGACCCTACGTTTTGGTGACCGCCTTAAGATTGATATGGATTGCCCAAACCCATTATCAATCGCACTGGTACCCCCTTTCATTCTCCAGACCTTAGTGGAAAATTCGTTTAAACACGGATTGGAAAAAAAAGTGGGGGAAGCCCTTCTGCATATCCGGTTCTATCGGGATTCGCAGATGGTGTATCTGGAAGTGGCGGATAATGGATTAATGGGAAATGCATCTTCCGTTACTGAAGAAGGCGGCCATGGCCTGGATAATATCCAAAAACGTTTATATCTGTATTTCAGTGACCGTGCACAATTGAATATATCTTCTAATGAATCGGGAACAAAGGTAGAGGTATCATGGCCACTTGTTTATGATAAGAAAATGGAGGAGGCGGCCCCGGAATGAATGTGTTATTAGTTGATGACGAACCATTGGTCCTTGAACAAATGGAATATATGATTCAGTCCATTTATCCTTTTTGGAAGTTTCATAAAGCTGCTGATGCCTGTCAGGCACTTACCTTCAATCAAAATTATAAAATTAATCTCGCTTTCCTGGATATTAATCTCCCGGGGCGATCGGGTCTTGAATTTGGTGAAGACCTAAGGGCACTAAACAAAGAAGTGGAAATCATAATGGTGACCGCGCATCAAAGTTTCGATTATGCCCAGCAATCCATAAGGATAGGCGTGGTTGATTATTTAACGAAGCCTGTAATAGAAAGCGATTTGCAGAAAGTGCTATCCAGGTATGATAAAAGGGAGTCTTCCCATAACTATTCAACCCTGATTCACCATTCTCTTTCATTCATACATGAAAATTATGCTGAAAAACTCTCCCTTTCGGATATCGCTCGTGAAGTGCATACCAACCCGACTTATTTAAGCAGGAAATTCCATGAAGAAGTCGGCACTTCCTTTTCGGAATATATAATGCAATATAGAATAAAAGCGGCTAAAAGGGCCTTAACCAATAACACCAGCTGGAGCATATCAGATGTCGCTGAGAACTCAGGTTTCAATAGCCAGCATTATTTCAGCACTTTATTCCGGAAGATAGAGGGAATCACGCCCAAAGAGTTCCGCGAGAAAGGAAAATGAACATTGCGACAACGTACATTTCAAGAATACGTACAAGGCCCCATTCAAATTGGGATGGGCTTAGGGATCATCTCCCTCCTGGCACGCTGGGTCACAGGAACCACGATATTATCCTCCCCTGAATCGATGGTGAAGTATGGAGTTTTCGGAGGGATCGGCTATGCTCTTATGGGAGCGATCGCCCTGTTCATGTTCAGCTTCATCGGGAAGAGGGTCCGGCAGGATTTCCCAGTGGGATTGACCATCGGGGACTATTTAAAAACCAGGCTTCATCCTTTGGGATATTGGATATTGATCGTGATCCTGGTCATGACCAGCTTATATACTTTATTCATCCAGGGAATGGCAGCGTCCACCCTATGCCAGTTTCTTTTCGATACGCCGCTATATGTCGGGTTGTTCTTTTTTTTCGGTTTTTGTGTTCTTTTTGCTGGCTTCGGCGGGTTAAAGCTCATTCATGGATTCGCAGCTTTTCAAGTCGTCTTCATGTTTGCCGCCGTTATCTTGATTCCTTTATACTTTTTCGTCAAAGAAGGGATTCAGCCTGTTTATGATGGGATTCGTTTATACCATCCATACATGCTCGTAATCAATAAGTATGATCTATGGAGTTTTCTTTTTGCAGGACTTCTTGTCGGGTTCGGCCAGTTTTTCTTTGACCTGACATCATGGCAGCGATTATTTATGATAGAGCTGAAAAAAGTCCCCTTAACATTCTCTTTATCTGGCCTTATATGGATCATATTCCCGCTCTCCTTTTCATCCCTGTTCATCATGGTTATCTTTACGGGCGGTTTCACTGACATACACTCGATTTTGGCTGGATTGGCAAACAAGATAACAACACCATTCTTTTTCATCCTTTTTGTGCTCTGTGCCTTCAGTGCAATCACCTCAACATTCGGTGCCTGCCTGCATTCATTGATAAGCCTGATCGTAGCCAATATTCTTGTACCCTTTCAAACGATAAAAAGCGACCAGCAAAAAATAAGGATGGCCTGCCTTCTTGCAACCTGTATTGGAGGATTGGTTTTCGTAGCTACGCTCTTCTATTCCCCAAACCTTTTAGAGCTTTTATTTTATTCAGGTAATGTATATTCAGCATTGCTGGCTCCAATCCTTGTTATCGTATTCAGCAAAGGGAAAGTCGCTGATTTCATACCGATAAGCGCGGTCCTGGCCATCGTTGCCTCATACATCATCAAGCCTTATGTAAGTGAATTCCAAAGCATATGGTTAAGTGGATTAGCTTCATTGACGATCATAGTGATTTGTATGATCCTTACCTTCATCAAGAACAAATGGATTTTAGTGAAAACAAAACGGGAATGATTACGAAGCTGCACAGCTAAGTGGTTACATAACAAACTATGTAATCTGTTACATGTAAAGCGATAAAAAAAGAAAAGTTGCCGACATATGTCGGCAACCCAAAGTTTAAAAAACAGATGAAGCATTTCGCATAGGAACTACCTTTTCGAGAAACTAACCTTATTCAAACCAGAAATTTTATCTATATTTCAAAGCAAAGTTAATTGAACGGAAGGTGCGGGACTTCTGCTTAGAAAAGCGCGTCCAAGGGAGACTCCGCAGGCACAAGAAGCGCCGCGGGCGGACCGCCCGCGGAAAGCGAGTGCCTGGAGTGGAAATCAAGAAAGCAAAATCAATTATCATCTAGTTTTTATGGAGTTTTAATCTTAATCAATCAAGACTCTTGCCCTTTAAATCAAGGTCATCGCAAAATATCCAAATCAAGTGCCTCTATCAATCACGTAATAACTTAGCTTGCCACCTTACTGAAATACCGATAAACCTTTTCTAGCTTTTGGGTTTGTTTCCCCTTTGGGCTTTCCATATTACCGAATTCGAAAAACTTCACTTTTTTGATTCCGACAAAATTGAATAACGCTCTTTTCATCAAGATTTTATGCGCATCATTCAACCAGAGAAGCGGATACTTTGCAGGTCCCTTCATCGTTGATACACATACGACCGACTTTCCTTTAAGAAGGCCTTCTGGGAACAATCCCTTTTTATCCCTGTAGGCGAAATTCGAAGAAAATAATTGATCAATGTATCCCATCAGCATTGCGGGAGGCCTCCCCCACCAGATTGGATAAACAAAGACAATCTTATCGGCCCAAGTAATTTGATTTCTATATTTTTCAAGCTGAGGATCACGATGCATATCACGCCTTCGTTTATGCTCATTGAACTCCAAGAGCGGATTAAAGCCCTCTTCATATAAATCCAAGACCTGCAGCCCCTTTATGTGGGTGTTCTCCTTACTTCCCTTGATGACTTTTTGTAAAAAGGCATAGCTTAAACTTTCATGATTTGGATATGTGTAAATGACCAGCATGTTCATGACGTTCCCCCTATTTACTTATCATTTGATAACAATAATACAACAACGCCTTTTTTGTTGTCAAATGATAATTGTATTTTGATAACACTTTTGATATCTTCTCAGTAAGAGGTGAAAGTTATGGACAAAAAAGCTCTTTTTGAAAAAATGGTCACATTTACAACTTCCGTACATCAAGTGACACACGAATTGACCCAAAACGCCAAACCCGATTCCATCACGCCGGTACAATATCACATTCTTGAATATATAACAGTCAGTCAGCCTGTCACTCCAAGTGAAATCAGTGACTGTCAGCACATCTCCATGCCTAACACGAGCCGTGAACTGAAAAAATTAAGCGAAAAGAATTTAATTGAAAAAATAAGTGATCCGGAAGATAGACGGAAACAATACATCCGCCTCTCCAAAGAGGGGGAAACGATGATGAACGAGGCTTTTGCAATCGTGGAGTCCCGTTTCCAAAGCCGGCTGCAACAGGCATCAAAGGAAGATTTAGCGGATATTGAGCGCGCAATGGACATTCTTCAAACTAAACTTTTTTACTAAATAAACAAAAAGGCTCCCGAGACTGAAGTTGACAAAGAATCAACTTCAGTCTCGGGAGCTCCTTTATAATCTCCATTATAATCAGGTACCGCAAAAGGTTCGGTAAGGCGTTGTTGACGCAGGCAGTGTGGAGTATTTGGCTTGTTCATCAGAGTGTGCATAAGGGTTTGAGAGAACATCCAAAAGCCGTTCCATCACGCTGTAGTCCCCTTGTTCCACTGCCGCTTCCAATGCCTCTTCAACCCGGTGATTCCGTGGAATCACTGCAGGATTGCTTTTCTCCATCAACTGATTCGAAGATTCCTTCGATTCCTTCTGCCTGCCTAGTCTAGCCAACCAGAGCTCTTGCCACTGGGCGAATTCAGGTGTCCCGAAAAGGACCGTATCCGCCATCTTATCTAAGGTCAAAGCACGGAAGGTATTGGTATAGTCGGCACCATGCTTTTTCATCATACTGAGGATGCCATTAATAAGGGCTTCATCCTGTGTCTCTTCGTTGAATAACCCCAGTTTTGCTCTCATTCCCGCTAACCAATTAGTGTGATACAGATCATTAAAAACAGAAATCTTATCTTGGGCCAGTGTAACGGCCTGATCCTCGTCATCATGTAACAGCGGCAATAGGGATTCGGCGAATCGCGCAAGATTCCAACCCCCAATTATCGGCTGGTTACCATAGGCATAGCGGCCTTGAGTATCAATTGAACTGAATACTGTTGCAGGGTCATAGGCATCCATGAAGGCGCAAGGGCCATAATCGATGGTTTCTCCGCTGATCGTCATGTTGTCGGTGTTCATCACCCCATGAATGAAGCCAACCAGCTGCCATTGGGCAATGAGCTCAGCCTGACGCTTGACCACTTCCTGCAGCAGCGAGAGATAACGGCTTTCATCGGCTTCATCTGCTTCAATGTCTGGAAAATGACGCTTTATTGCATAGTCGGCAAGGGTCCGGAGTTCCTCGACCGTGCCCCATTTTGCAGCGAATTGAAAGGTTCCGACACGAAGATGGCTCGAAGCCACACGGGTCATGATGGCACCAGGCAGCCCGGTTTCACGGATCACCGTTTCACCGGTCGTAACCACTGCCAGACTTCGGGTGGTAGGAATACCGAGCCCGTGCATCGCTTCGCTGATGATGTATTCGCGCAGCATCGGTCCAAGTGCAGCCCGGCCATCGCCCCCGCGGGAATATGGCGTTCTTCCCGGACCCTTCAGCTGGATATCGACCCTCTCGCCTTCGGATAAGACCTGCTCGCCAAGCAATATCGCCCGGCCGTCCCCTAACATATTAAAATGCCCGAATTGATGCCCCGCGTAAGCCTGGGCAAGAGGCGAAGCACCCTCTGGAAGCTCGTTTCCGGCAAACACCGCCACGCCATCATCACTTTGAAGCTTTTGAACGTCCAAACCAAGGAATTCAGCCACCCGTTCATTGAGAATGATCAACTCCGGTGAACGTACAGGAGTCGGGTTCGTGCTCGTGTGAAATTTTTCCGGAAGCCGGGCATAACTATTGTCTAAATTCCATCCAGTTTCATTTGTCATGGTTTCTCCTTTTCTTGTTTTGACTTTATTGTATAAAGGTTCTTTCTCTCGAGATTCAGTTAATCCACGCGATAAAACTCAGTGGCAGTTCATATTAATGTCTACTTCTGCCAATTTATTATACCGTTTCCAATTAAAAATGGCTCTTTTAAAGTATGGGTGAATGATAATGATCATTAAATCTTGGATAGCGTACCTCTAGTAATTTAGAGCTTGAAAAAAGCCTGCCGTTGATCCGGCAGGCACTGAATTTGAATTTTTATATTAACGTCACTGGAAGAGTCATGTATTCAGTCATGCCTCCTCCACCTTTTCTGTCTTCTTCCTTCCCGTTTCCCTCCCCAATCCAGGATATGCTTAATTCAGTAAAGTCAGGCTAATAAAGGCAATGCCAAATATACAGTACAGACTGAGGGTAAAGGGCTGGGGAAAAATAATATATACTATCATACTAATGATCATCAGCAGGATACTGAAGGCATTTATCCTATCTCTCCACATACTCACCTTTGGTCAACTCCTTTTCCACAAGCGTAAGGTACATTTTCATCGCATACTTCTTCCGGTGCCTGCCTGGCCGGCTTTGAGGAAACGCCTTAAAAGCACCCCTCTGACAGTCAAGGCAAGCAAAAATAGAGTTACTTTCTTCATCCGTCATTACTTTAAGTTATAATGGCTGTGTGCCTAATTTGTATTTTTTTCATTTTTCGTTAGTAAGTAAGCGTATGATAATTTATAATTATAAAATTGAACCCACTAAACAGCCATGTAGCCAAAATGATAAATCTATAAAAATAATCTAAATATTCAGACTCTTAAGGGGATATGAAGTGAATGATCTATAAAACTTTCAAGGTTGTATCGAGAACCTTGCACAAAGGCCAAACCGAGGATTTCGCCTATGTTTATGAAGGGAAAAGCCTGCTGATTGGCCGTGCAAGCCAGCACTCCAAAGCTGATTTCATGCTTTACAATGACTTCGTTTCCAGGGAACATTGCCGGATTTATATGGAGGAAGGACAGCTTCTCATTGAGGATTTGGCAAGCAAACACGGGACCTCCGTGAACCAGATGCCGCTCGTTCCGGGCCATCCCTGCCTCATCGAACCGGGGGATTCCATTACTTTGATTAATGGATTGATTGAATTCATGATTTCCATCGACAACGATTTAACACGGGATTTCACTCCGGTGAACCCGGAGATACAGCAAATCGTGGCTATCAATAAGCACCTTCAGACCGTGATCATCAATGATGAAGCACCCATTAAAATGCCTACTAAGGAATTCGATTGCTTTAAGTTGCTTTATGAGAATTTGGACAACCTAATCTCAAAAGAAGAGATTGTCCAGCATGTATGGCCCGAGAGAATCGGTGATCCCGAGCAAATTGTGACGGCAGAAGAAATCGCTTCATTGCTGTACCGGGTGCGGAAACGGATAAATGGGCACTTCGTAATAAAAGCCGTCATTCAAAAGGGATATTATATGAAATCCATCCTTTCATTCAAACTATCGGACCTGTAATGTTAATCAATCGAACTCTAAATGCAGGCATGAAAAAAAGCATTGCTGATACCCAATGCTTTTTTTCATGCTTCAATCATGCTTTTATTTCTTAGGTAAGTCCAGATTAGTGAATTGATCGACTGGAACGACGTCTTCTTCCATATCCATCACCTTCAGTACAACCCGGTCTCCTACATTCGTCAATACAACATCAGATAGCTCATTGACTCCAGGGTCCACTGAGAATCTCTTGGCATTGCCTTCTACGATTAAATAGAATACGTATCCATTGGAAAGATTGGCATCGTTGATCCTTGTAACTTTCCCCTTTATTTCTTTCATCTCAAATCCTTTTTGAGGCGTTACACCACTGACTTTCCCTAAAGATGCAATCAGCTTTTTATAATTCCGGAAAGCTTCGTCTTTCGTTTTCCCAAAGACAACTTGGGGGTTATCGCTATTGGCATACACGATCGCCACACCTTGAAACTTGCTGCCCTTTGTAACCGGAATGACATAAGTGGGCGCACCGTATATCGTATAGAAAATTCCATTAGTGGCTTTCCAGCCTGGATATTTAGACAAAAACTCACTCGCATTGGCGTTGGATTTTGCTTCCTTTCCAGTTAGAACGGACGTGACGCCTTTGTAGTACGTCATTTCACCGGTTTTGGCATTAAAAACACCGTAACCAACAAGGGTTTTTGAGTTTCCTTTTGATTTAGCCCTGGTGAAGTCCACTACATAAATCAATTCGCCTTTTTCGTTGAATGTGACTTGCATATTTTCCTCATTTGGAATCAAGACATCTTTCTTCGGCCCAAATAAGGACTGGTTTTTCCACCCGTGAACGTATTTCCCCCAGTAGGTCCAATATTCCAGGGCCGTTTCCAATGTGAATGTTCGATCTACCCATTCAGGTTCTTTTCCTAAAGGATAGTATTTCATGCCCCCCGTTTCAGGATTCACTACGACTACCCCGTCCACTGCGGGCCCGCTGCGGTATTTCAAATAATGTCCCACTGAAGCTACAAAGAAGGGCTTTCCGTCTTCGTTCGGTTCCAAATATGAATCATGGATGATTTTATTCGGGTATGCTTTGCGGATGGTCCTTTCCAAATCATGATCGAGGTACTGTGAGGGAGCATATAGCATCTTCCCTTTTACCGTACTTGCCCCTTTATCCGTCGATACGGCAGAAATCAAATTATAACCTGGCGTGTATACCGCTTTCCCAGCTTTCAAAAATCCGTCCATTTCAATTGGTGAAGTATAAGTCAATTCATCATTAATATTGGTTAGGCGGTATTCGCCTTCAGTGAAATATGATGCATTTTCTATTTTATTAATCGCTGCATCACCTTTTGCATCTGCCATTTTCACTGTAACAAGCGGCATGGTTTTTATATCTTGAACTTCTTCCAGCTCATTTTTCTTATCGACCTTTGTCCAGCCATGCAGATCTGCGGCAAAAGTGATGGGGTAAAACAGCATGATGACCCATGCTAATATCAAAACGAATCCTATCAAACTGTTGAAATATACATTCCAAGGTGTTTTTGGTTGCTTCTCAGCTTCGTTTCCCCTCCGATTTCGTCGGTTTATTGAAGATTCCCTGGCACTGTACACATACATTCTGGAATCAATGATGAGAATGAGCCCAAGAATGATGGCAAAACTCGAAAAGAATGCAGTGGTAGTAAGATCCAATAGCATAATATCGATAACGAAAAACAATATGGCAGCAGAAACTAAAAGTCTCAGCACCTGTTCAATGAAAAAGGATATATCCTTTTTGGTGATTGCGTTTGTCCATCTCTGCGGAATCAAGGAAAGTCCCAATATGGCAAATGGTATTTTCATAAAAATCCCTTTTAAGATGAAAACGAGTAGTGAAAGTATCATGGTTTTAAATATCTCTCCTTGTCATGTATGTTCCCATTTAACCATTTTATCACTTTTGTGCAACTAATTTACTGTTTTCAAAATATATCGAAATAATATTTCATCCATATCATAAAACTTCCAAAACTATTTACTCCAACGATGCTACTTTTATCGATTCAATGTTTATATAGATTCTAGAAAAGGATGGATGCCTTATGATATATGAAGAAACTTACCAATACCTATTAAGAAATGTATCTTCCACTGAATTCGATACGTGTTTGTACGCCTTGCTCCACAGTGATTGGGACGGGGTCATCCAGAGCCCGCTTCATATGATGGCCCGAGGAGTCGGAACGACAGAAAAGTACTTAAGGCAGATCATCAATAAATTCACCGCACCACAAGGATCTCTAAAAAAAGTGTTTGTGCCTGTTCCTCAAGGTGAAGATATCTTTTATAAGTTTAACCTTGGTCCCGCAAGTAATCTTGGTTATAACAGGAAGACTGACCGTTATTGCAAGAAATACCGTTTCTTTTATAGCGATGCTTTCAAATCCTTAACGATTCATGGAAAACGGCTGCTGCTTATGGGTGCTTTCCGAATGTCTGTTTTGAAGTCTGAGTCAGTACTATTTGATTATAGTGAAATCGTCCCTGATTCCAGCTCGCTATTCACAAGGCAGCGCTTATTGGATGCAATCGATGCAATCCATGACGCTTTAGGCCATTTAGTGATGATTTCTTTTGCAAGCAGGGCTTTTTCAAAGAAAGAAGTTCTCGTGTTCACCTTTACCGAAGGTGTCTTGGAGCAGTATAAAGAAAATAGGGCGGAACGGACATTGTTGCGGAGAACGATTTTTAACTCTGGCTACCTTGGGCATATCAATGATTCTGTATGCAGGGAATTGGAAAGGGTCGGCAAATATATTTTCCGTTCATTTCTACAAGAAGCGACAACCATCTCCAATGATATCCAAAAGGAACTGCAGAAGTTAGCCCGTTTCGTCTATTCTCATTCTCTTAAGAAGTTTGGCCAGGCGCTTCCTGCCAATAAGCAGTTACTTCTTGCCCCAAAACAGGCCTCTGCTTATTTAAGCAAGATCATTTACAACGAAACATTGGAACAGATGGTCAAGTATGCCCACCAGGCAGAATCCATCAAAAGCCTGCTTGAACGCGCTCATTTTCATAGAAATATTTCCGAGAAGGCTCTCTGCCGGGAAGTGAATGATTTGGAAATGGCTGAACATATCGAGCCCATTCTCCAAAAGCACCATCAAGCAGAATTCATCCGCCATGTGCTGAACGACTGGTGCGAAACATGGCTCATTTCCCGTGTAAAGACTGTGACCGAAGAATTTCGGGCAGAAGGAAAAAAGAAAAGTACCGATGATGATAAGCAGGTCGCTGCCGAGTATATGGCGCGCATTAGAAACGATACATATGGCCAGTTGGACAGGCTGTTGACCTTGACCCTTAAATTCGGCAATCATGCAGTGGCCCCGGCTATCCGGAACTTTTCTCTTTCAAAGAAAAAGGAAACCCTCCAATCCTATTTCGCGATCCAAAAGAAGCGTCTGGATGTTCTCTCCATTTCCTCTTAAAATCACATATGTCATATGTTTTCCAAGAGAACGGATCCGTTCTCTTTTTTTTGCCTTCTTTGGGGACGAAGGCCGACTGTGAATTGCAGAATGACGATTGTGGTTTTGGGATGGCCCTCTGTGGATTTCTCCTCTGAATTCGTGTGTTGCATAATGGTCTTGTGGATAAGGGAACTTGGTCAGCAGATTGTTTTGACAACAGGCCTTAGCCCCTCTAGTGGCAAGGGCTTAAATATATAAGTTATCAAAGGGTCTAAAAATGGGCCTATATAAAGGAACTGAAAAAGTTTCTGATCATCAGTATGAATAAGGTGTTGAGTGCAGCTGGCCATTTTAAAATAAGGCTCTTTTCGTAAAGATTGCTGTTTTTAAAACGAAACTATTTAAGGTTGATTGGAGCGGAAGTGCGAGACTCCTGCGGGAGCAGCGGGACAGGTGAGACCCCACAGGCGTTTACGCCGAGGAGGCTCACCGCCCGCACCAAGGAAAGCGAGCATCTGGAGGGAAATCAACCACAACTCACTACCTGGTAAATAGCAACAAAGTATGTGAAAACAGCCTAAAATAAAAAGGCCCCACCACCATTTAGAATGGAAAGCCCTTATACCTTTTTATGGTATTAATAATATTTTCCCTGTACTTTTCCTGCTTTCAAGAAGTCTATGTGCATCAGCCCCATTTTCCAGCGAAAAAAGAGTCGGTTCTTCAACGAAGATTTTTCCTGCCATGATCCATTCAAACAACTCTGCTGTTCTTCTTTTCCTTTCTTCATGGGAAGTCAAGACATTCCAGAGGTCTCCACCTATTAATGCTTTGGATGTATCCATTAACATCCTTGGATCGATTTTCTCCGGATCGCCGCCTGCCATACCAAAGAAAACGACAGTCCCTCCAGTCCTTGTCGCCTCGAAACTATTCAGCAAGGTTTGGCCTACTGATTCATAAACGACATCAACGCCCTTACCTCCGGTTACTTCCTTAATGGAATTCATCCAGTCCGATCCGTAAAGGAAAACATGATCGGCACCCGTTTGTTTGGCAACAGCCGCTTTATCCTTTGTTGATGTCAAGCCAATGACCTGACTGCCCTTCATCCTGATCATCTGTGTCAGTAATTGGCCGACTCCGCCTGCAGCGGCGTGGACCAGAATGGTTTCTCCGTCTTTAACTGGATAGCTGTCATGAGTTAGATATTGGGCAGTCAATCCTTGTAGTAAAACGGAAGCGGCCGTTTCAAAGGAAATGCTCTCAGGCAACGGCAGCAGTTTATCTGCTGGAACTGAAACCAGCTCCGCATTGGCATGGGGAACATCAGCAAACCCAACACGATCACCTGCTTTCACATGATGAACATCTTCCCCGACATATTCGATGACCCCCGCCCCTTCATAACCCAAAATAAATGGGGGATCACCCACCAAATGATAATTCCCTTTCCTTCTATATACATCAGCAAAATTCAAGCCGATCGCTTTCATTCGAACGATCACGGCTGATCTTGAATGTTCAGGTTCTGCAATTTCTCTTACAGACAGAACTTCTGGCCCGCCGAAATCATCAAAGACAAGTGCTTTCATCATCCTAACTCCCTTCAATGGTTCTTCTTTCTTAAAGATATAGGATGAACCGTTTGATGGCAAGAAACACAAATGACCGCTCTCCCTTAAAGGCTAGAGCAGTCAATAAGTTTACTCAATCTGTATTGGAGCCAGGGCCGTTCTTTCGTTTATTCGCAGAATATTCCTTACCATGTGCTTCATGTTCTGCAATGATGTCCGCTTTCGGAATATGGTTATTCTTTTTCGGTGAAGCGATACGGTTGCGATGTTTTTTTCCCATGATCTATCTCCCCTTCATCCAATGCTATTTAACTTGAGCTGTTTAATACGTGCTAATGTTAGCTTGTCCGATTATTCCCGAAAATACCGGCAAAATAGGCACTTCATAATAAAGGAAAAACCATCAAAGAAACAGAATCATTAAAATGGATAAATGGGGAGGGAATCATATGTTTCCTGTATTGTACACGAAAAGATTACGGGAAATTCGTGAAAGTGATGCGGAAACTATCTTCCAATGTTTATCAAAAGATGAAGTCACCCGCTTTTACGGTCAGGATTCATTGAAAAATATCGGACAGGCGAAGGATATTGTAGCTTCTTTTGCGAAAAACTATCTTGAAAAACGGGTGATTCGATAGTACATTCGGTTTTCATGCCCACGGTCCCTAATACAGACGGGCGGAAATAGGATATGAGGTCAGTCCAGCACATTGGCGCAAAGGATATGCGTAAGAGGCTGTTAAAGAAATAATCGCTTAGGTTTCAACGGCCTTGCATCGGCGCGGTTGTTTCTCTGGGAAACCTGCCATCAAGCGATCTTTTGGGTAAGCTTTGGCTGGACGGAATATTAAGAAGTTATATGTATCAAAGAGGCTCCCTCGTGATACATATGTCTATTCCTTGCTGAAGTAAACCCCTAGGTAAAGAGAGAGTACCCCAGAAACGGATATACTTAGGTTCCTCACTATACCAACTGTTTCCTGCCGTTGGTAGTTAAAGTCAAGTTGTTTTTTCTGCACAGTGAATCATTTAACAACGGCATTCATTTTTTCATATGGATAAACCAATCCTGGGTCCATACTGAATTGGTCAAAAAAATGATCTTCAAAAAATTGTTTAATTTGCATTAATTCCGATGGAGTTGGAAAAGAGGATACCATAATTACTGGAATTTTCTGAAATCCGATAATGTCTTCTTCCGTCGAAATGATTAAATCAATCTCTTCATACTTGTAAATCAATTCTTTGCTGGAGGGATCGAATGTTGAAATCCTCACCTGATTTCCGTAGTGATACTTTAACACTTCCCTTATATAATCTTTTTCGGTATATGTACGACAAACTAAAGCAACTATTATTGTGTGTTGATTCTTATTTCGCAGAATGGCTGCCTGAAGGAGTGAGAATATTTCCAAAACATCCAGTTTCTTAAATTTAAGCGGCACTGTCAAGAAAGATTTGGTAGCCAGCTTCTCTATGGTCTGAAAAATTGGATTATATTCATAATAGGGAAGATATTGTAACATGGAATTCCTTACAGTCTCCATTTCAAATTCTGTTTCAAGTGAAATTCTCTTTAATGTTTGGTATAAATGGAACAGGAAGATATCATCTTGTGATAGATTAAAACAAACATATTCAGAAAGGGAATCCAAAAATTGAGTCAACGGAAACCCTTGTTTACTTTTCATTCTGTTTCGAAGGTATCGAAGATGTTGTGATCTATTAACTGGTTTTTCCTCACTCATGAGATAAATCGATAAGTAAAATATTTCCTGAAGTTGGATATCTCGCGTGGGGCATCTTTCCATATAATGTCCTAGTTCTTTAGAGAAATCAAAATACTTACTGCCTTCGTAATTCATTAAGACTGATTTTGGATAGGAAACGAAATACCCCATAGTAACACGAAGATTAGATATATATAAAATCATTGTAAGTCGGTGTAAAGCACCAGTCCGAAATGACATCGAATATTTCGAAAACAAATGAAGTAACGTTGTTTGAAATTCCTTTTCTTCGAGAGAATCTTTATCTGTATAGGTTTCCAATGTCGCAAAATCCAAATTTTGCATTATAAAGCGCCGGATTTTCTTTTCTTCCCCTACTAATTTGAATGGGCTAGCAGTTAAGTTTACACCTGCTTCCCGTACTACCTCCTGTAATTTTTCAAGGTGACGATATGCGGTGGAACGACTAATATGCACCTCTTGAGAAATCTGTGAAATATCAACACCATCATTCAAAAGAATTAACTTTAATATGTGAAAATAGGAATTCGTTTCTCTTATTTGCACCAATAAATTTTCTAAAGTACCATTTTCAGGTTTAATAAGACATATTCCAAGACTTTCACTTTTCTCAAAACCCCATCCCTCGGGGATTAAAGTCTCCAGGAATTTTAAATCACGCCGGATTGTACTTTTTGAATACCCTGTTTTATCGGATAATTCAGCCAAGTTACTCCACTTATTATCTTTAAATAAATGAAAAA
Organism: Peribacillus sp. SIMBA_075; assembly: GCF_046534585.1. Taxonomy (NCBI): domain Bacteria; kingdom Bacillati; phylum Bacillota; class Bacilli; order Caryophanales; family Bacillaceae; genus Peribacillus; species Peribacillus sp. SIMBA_075. The sequence goes on from NZ_JAWRYN010000010.1 coordinate 137,489, forward strand.
TCACGTCTGAATAACGTTTATAAAATCGATTCATACTATCACCTCTTTACCTGTCCACTTAATAAGACATTAGCCCTAAATGCACTTACCCTTTACCCATTAAATACTTTAGTAAACCCCCTAAATGGTCCCGTTTTTATCTAAACCTTTTCTTTTTTGGAACACTAGTTCAAATATGAATTGGTATATACCGCTTTTGAACTCTCCCCGATAAGGTCATTATTATGATTTTCTGCTGTTAAATTTGTAGTGCGAAGAAAAGAATCCTCTATTCCAAACCCGAATCTAAATAATTGGATTAAATGTTTAAAGATCATAATGAAAGAGACTTTTAAAACCTTTCTCCGGAACTAAGTGCTATGAACGTTTTAGAGAAGCGCCAGCAATGATATATATGTAAGAAAAAGGAAACCAATATTGACCTATTTTGAAGGGTCTACGGCTTCCACAACGATCATAAGGGCTATACAGTTTTCCTGTACTCACTTCGTTAGAAAAGGAATATACAAAAAAAGGCCTCATTCACGTTTACAGGAAGCCAGTATGCATCGAATGACTTACCAACTTGTTAAAACGAAAATGAGCTGTCTATTAAGAGCCAGTGTAAAAGAAAAAGCGAAACCGAGCATTTTACATTTTTTGTTTTAAATAATTCAGGTACACTTGCCCGATTTTAACTAGACACCAATCATAAGCACGGAGGGGTTAACGGAAAGGCTGTTTAGCTAGACGTATCGGGCATGCCTGACGCAAATACATGCCCAATTGGACATCCCTTGAGCCTTGTAAAGTCGTCCATTCAAACGATAGCCAATGTTCTTTCAGCTTCGGCATGTTCAATTTAAATTGACTTATCGTCACTTTAAAAAAGGAGAAGAACATGTTTGATTGGGTTTTATTCGATCATCTAAAAAATGATTAACCATAGGCTTTTTTTTATGGCGCATCCACTAAATTCCATTTAATCCTGCCCTTATAATCACCTATATAAACAAAAGGTTCCATTTTTAATAATATCCCCTGATTTTCTCGCCAATGTATGGATATCTCATCCATACTTTTGGTTGTATGTTCAAAAACATTCATGGCAACTCCTAGTAACATTTTTTCTTCTTTTCCAAATTCATCAACAAAAGTTAAGGCATCTAATAAATAATGTCCGGCTCCATCAGAAAAATCTTCACTTAAAGTAGCCGTCAGCCGCCACGAACTGCCGGTACCACGAGTATCCTTCACGCGAATATCCCAATCGGCATTTCGTTTTGCAAATGTCGGTTGATTTGGAATTTCCATGTCTACAAAACTAACATCCGTAGCGACATTGGTGAAACTAACTTGTCCAATGACGTTCAAGGTGAGTTTTTCCACGTTTGATCGCCTGCCAGTATCATCCACACTGTAAACATATACAGTATGTGTCCCTACTGATAATTCATCTGCTGGAATGGTATGCTCGTAGCTGACTTCTTCCCCTTTATCAGTAACATTTGCTGCACCAGATGCAAATTTAATTGGCTCACCTTTATCCAGCACATAGTATAGGTCCACTTTGTCACTATCTGCATCACTCCATGTCCCTTTTATTGTGTAGCCACTTCCTAAATCAATAGGTAATTCCTTATCAGCATCAACAAGTGTAAGAGATGGCGGTTCTACAACAATGATTTTTAGTGTTGCTACATTGGACTTTCCTCCATTTTCATCCGTTACATACACTTCAAAAGTGTTTTCCCCCATATTTAATTGGTCTTTTGCAAGGAGAAAACTCCAGTCGGCACTATCGGAAGACACATCTTTCTCTTTTTCTTCAGATTGGATTTCCTCTGAATTCAATTCATAGTAAAAAGTGCCTTTAGAATCATCACTGTCTTTCCAGGTTCCTGTCACTTCATAATCTTCACCTTCGGATACATAAACAGGGCCAGCATCATTTATTGCTACTTCTGGTGCTTGATTAGGCTGGATGACATAATCAATTGAATTGGTATCAATCACCATGTTATCTCCATTAAACCTAGCTGTTTCGGTAACTGAGGCAGCCTCCGTTGTTGCATTGACTTTCACTTGAAAAGAGACCGTCGCTGCATTTTGAGTGGAATCCATATTTGGAATACTAAGTGCCAGCGATTGTCCTGACCACGAATTATCATCTAATGCGGCAGTCTCACCAGGGGTTGTCAATGTCATGGAGCCTGGGATAAACGTAACATGATCATTCAAGACCGTGTTCAAGATGATATTTTTCCAATTTTGTAAACCACCGTTATATTTCGCATAAAGCGTATAGGTTAATACATCACCTTTAAAAACTGAAGAGCCCTCTCCAACAACAGAATCATCCTGTCTCGTTATCGTTTGCTCAACTTCTGCTTTTACTAAATCCGGTATTTCATTAAAAGCGACACGATTGGTTTGCTTGTAAGTAGGACCTGTTGAACCAGTGAATCCCCAATAAACTTTTGTAGAGCCAAAAACATCTTGTACATTTAAAGCAACAGTAACTGGATTTACTCCTTCTAATTGATACGTGAGTGCTTGGCTTGCAGCATCCCATTTCACTTCGAATTTACGCCATGTACCATTTGATAATAGACCAGGATACTGAACGCCAGTATTACCATCTACGTTATTATGTTTCATGGTTCTCCTATTACTCTGAAACGGCCAAACACCAACGGTATAATCTATATAAGTATCGGTTTTCCCTGGATACCCCCATGCAACATGGTCATCGTTGACATTAGTATCAAAATAGCTAGAATCACCGTTATTTTTATAGGTATCAAACTCAACAGCAAAACTTTTTTGAATGCCCGATGTTTTCGATCCATTATAGCCTTCGTCTGCCCAAACGCCCAAGCTTGCCCCAGATTTTGCTATAGCATTTACACCTCTTGAATCATTATGCATCACAAATGCCATACCATCTGCCGCATTTGCCCCGTTATTCCCAAAATACAAATACATAGAGGCTGTAAAATCTTTAGTCAAATCCATTTTAAGATCGTCGATTGACCAAATTGCCCCCTTTTGATTTGCCGTTCCAGGGGTTACTGAAACCAGATGATCGTTAATGATGGAGCTATTTGATCCTGTTGATGGAGTGGTAAACAGGCCATCCAATATAATACCGGATGGAGGATCATCTTCTAATGGACCGGCTGCCTCCACTTTAATGGGTTCCACTGGATCCAGCCATTGAAGACTTGAAAAAAACAAGCCCATAATAATGAGAAATGAGAAAGTGACTCTAGTGAATATTTTACTCTTCTTCATGCTTTTCCCCGCTTTTTTTCCTTCTTAGTAGAATAATGACCAGTATGATTAATACCGCAATTAGCACGCCGATCCCTGCAAAAATAAGTGTATAGTCTTTTTCCAATTCAACTGCTTCTTTATTTAATTTCTTTGAATCATCACCTTTAATCTCAAACATTTTGTCAAATTTCCAGGTTTGATTTCCGTCTTTTGCCGTTATATATATATGATATTTGCCAGGCTCTAACGCTTGATTATCCCAGCTAATAGGAAAATCGAAATTAGAATTCGGTGCCATGGATACGCCATTCTTCTCTGAAGAGTGAAGCATCTTCCTGTTTCCTTCTTTCGTAATTCGAGCATTTACTTCCAAGTTATTGACAATCATAGCTTCCGTGTTTTGCAGATTCGCAGTCACCACTGTGCGATAGTTCATCAATCCTGCTTGAACTTTATTTAACTTTAGATTGGGTTTTACCCTTTTATCCGTTTCGGTCAATTTGACGCCAATCACATACGAAAATTCATTGTTGATTTGAACATTATCATCTTCTTGTTTTTTGGCGCCTTGATTTATTTCGTACACATAGAATCCACCCAAAATCACTCCATCAAATGGTTCGTCTGGCATTTGAATCGTAAAAGGCACTTTTTTCGTTTGATTTCCTTTTAACGTTACTTTTTGTTTTGGGGAAATGAGATCAGAAAATGCATACTTTAATGAACGATCTTTTTTTTGATTATTTTTACTGTAATCAATCACTCCATTTTGATTGGTTACGGCTGTATTCGGTTCAATCATTAAGTCGATTTTTTCACTCGAGTTATTCTTCACTGTTAAAGATATCGTTTGTTCGGCCCCCGGTTTCATATACAAGTCAAAGTAAGTCAACTTCTTATTGATTTGGTTTTTTGGAATATTGGCTTTGATTGAATATTCCATGGTCCCAGCAAAGGCTGTTTCATTCTGGGAAATGATTCCTAACCCAATCAATAAGGACACAATCAAAATAAATAGCCCTTTTTTCATCTATATCCCCCTCTAGTTTCAACATGATGTGATATATATTAATGGGACTTGGCTTACATAATTTCTTATAAAGCCAAGCCCTATTTGAGTATTTAGCTAGGTGCGTTGGTTAATTCCCATGTTACAGTACCACTGTAACTTTCGGCTTCAGCTGAGCCAGCCAAAACTTTTAGTTGCACATTACCATTATCGCCGTCAGAACCTGAAAATACGTCCAGCCATGTTCCGCGGCCAGTTTCTAAAGGTGCCTCCATGAATTTTTTTGAATCACTATTATCAAATGTAACGTCATAAGCCGTTGGCGGTTCAGAAACATTTGATGATTGTGATTTTACTTGTCCATTTTTGAATGTTAGCTCAGCCCCCTGTAAAGACTCCCCAGTGCTATTTTTTAATTCAGAAGCCTTTGCTGTCAAAACCCATCCTTCGCCCGTTCCGCGTTTATCTGAAACTTGTACATATGGGTCTTTATTATTTGCGTTATATGTAGTGTTCCCACTCATAATTTTTTGGGTTCCGAATTGGATGTTGGAGACATAGTCCAAAGTTAAAGATCCACTATTTCCCGTTCCGCCATTGTCTGGATCTATAGGATCAATCGGACTCGGTGGATCCGGTTCATCTGGATTGACCGGATCTACCGGCTTGGTAATCCCCTCATCCGGAATAAAATCAATATAATTTTTGGAAATAGCGCTATTCACGACAGCTGCTTCCGCTGAATTTGTCGAAAAGATAAATCCAGCCAGAATCATACTTCCTGCCACTGACAGGGTAATTGCTTTCATCTTCCTCACCTCATGGTTTTTTATATTATTGTGGTGCATCCAATAGACTCCAAGTCAATGTTGAGACATACTCTCCAGCTAAGTTTCCTGCAGGAACATTTATTTTCAAGTTGCTAGGATCAAATTGATCTACCCACGTTCCCATTCCTTTTGAATCTTGAGCAGACATAAGGATTTGTGGTGCAGTTCCTTCAGAATCAGTACCTAATTGTACTTCCCTTAATTCTGGTGCAGGTGAAACATTTCCTGGAGTTGTAACTGCAGTCCCGATTGGAAGTGTAACAGTGGCACCTTTTAGAATCATCGTTTCATCAGTTAGATCCTTGAATGGTGAAGTTGAGACCTGTAATGTCCAGCCAGCACCAGTACCACGAATATCCGTTATTTGAACGTTTGGTTTTTTTGTAGTTGTTGAATATTCCACAGCTCCACCGGATAATTGGTGGGTATTAAATTCTAAAGGCGAGACATTATCAATTGTTAGCGCCCCTGTATTTCCTGTTTCCCCATCCGGTTCACTAGGAACGATCGGGTCAGTCGGACCTGTTGTTTCATCTGCTGGCATTATTGTGATATGGCCATGTGAAGTGGCTCCTTTACCGTTTTCACTTCCTAATACTTCAGTTGGATCAACCGCGCTTGCAAATGCAGGCGTCACGAATACCAGCAAGGCTGCCGCTGCCAGTCCTTTAAATAGAACCTTTTTTACATTCATTTTTTCAATTCCTCCTTAATTTTTATGAAGATTTAAATGCCTACCAAATGAAGTTGCAACAATACCTTTCTTGAATCCCTCTAGAAACCCCTTAAAACGATGAACATACCTCTTATATTTTCACCATCTCCATTTCTCCTTTTGTAGGTTGATAGGCTGCAGCATCAATATCTGGGACTACCAATACCTTTCATACATACAAAATGCCAATCACTAGAATATTTACGCCTTAATAAAAATGAGTTTCCTAAGTTATCAAGTTATCGAGATAGGGGACGGAACAAGAACGGTTACCTGGCTCAACTTCATGAAAATCATTATATAAGTTAAAAATTAAAACATTGTTTCAATAATGAATTTTGCTTTTCCATTTAAGAAACTCCATTTAAGAAACTCATGATTTTGCTTTTCTTAGTGACTTACAAGTTGTTTTTTGATGCATCAAGTGAGAAAGAAAGTTCGCTATAATTATAGAAAGGGGTTATTGGTTGGAATGAAAGGGGAAGAAGTCGGCACAAAGTTTTTTTTTTAGAAGATGGAGATTCAGAAATGGATCTTAAACCATATACGAATGAGGGTGTTTGCGGATAGGCGGCCGCTACTTAACGATTAATAAAAAAGTTAACCTGCTTCAGGCTAACCTTCATTGGAAATTTACTTATAGCTACAAACGATCCGTGGCATCTTGACCTACTGTGATCTTCCTAGTTTTCTACATACCCTCATTTCGAGAACAAGTAAAAGTTGTTCACATAATGAATAAATGTATCGTTGTACGTCAATTTCTATACATATCTACTTATCCGAGTCAAAAAAAGCAGTGAATGGATTTCCTTAACACCCCAAATTAGCCACCAAAAAAAGCCGCCACAACATGGCGACTTCCATTTCACGATTTAGGTGACTACAAGATAGTCCATCAAGGCCTGCTGCAGCGTACCCTTTGTTTCTGCTTTACCATCTAACTGAACCCCTGAACGGATCATCTTGATAACAACCTCTGGGCGTAATCCAGTCACCACAGCTTTACACCCCATCATTGCCGTTCCATCGAGGATTTTCATTAAATCAGTGATCATTTCAACTTCCATTTCGATGATACCGGACAAATCCAAGATCAAGGTTTGTATCCGAAGTTTACCAATCTCCATCAATACCTTTTCTTCGATTATCTGTATCCGTGAATAATCGATTGTCCCAATTAACGGAAGGACACAGGTGGTGGAAGTGATGGGAATGATCGGGACGGATAGATTTTCCACCAAGTTTTGCTGGGCGAGAATCAATTTGTCTTTGTAATCGGAGTAACTTACGAAAAAGGATTTAAGAAATACATCAACCTTTTCATTCACTATTTTCTCTAAATCAAAAAAGACCTTGGAATCCTCAATAAACGCTTTCTTTTCTTGTTCGAACTTATAAAGAAAGGTCCAAAGCGTTCTGCGGAGGGCCTGAATCCATTCCAGCTTGAATGAAAGCGTCAAGGAGTGGGTTGCCCACGTAACTCCCTCTTGTTCGGCAAAGGCAATCAAATCCGTTTCATTCTGCTCCACTATATAACGGACGAGCTTATGTGCATTATTCAAAAGATCGACATTTCCAATCAGCAGGATTTCTTCGATTTTATCCCTGACATTGACCGCTGCTGATAAAAGATATTCTTCAAACTCACTTTTATTCTGCAAAAGGAATTCCATTATTTTATCTTCATCATAAACAAAACCCACTCTTCTCCACTCCCTTTTTTGTAACTTTCAACTGTGATTTTTGTTACTATTAGTTTCTATAATGATGGAGTTTTTTCCTGCAAATTGCTATATATTAAAGAGTTGGCGGCAGCATATAATTTAAATCCTGCTTAAATCTCCTCTCCTGAAAAAACATTCTTCGATGCGGAGGAAAAAATCAGATGGGTGGACGATTTCCCGTATTTAATGGCCTCATCGACGAATTCTTCCAGTGTTTCCATGGAAAATGTACTTATTTTAATAAGATAACTGTATTGACCGGCTAACCGGTGGCATTCCAGAACTTCAGGATGACTCAAGCTAAAATGATAAAAGTCTTTACATCTATCCGTTTCGAATAAAATGAATGCTGTTATGCTCCTATCAAGTTTTTCTAGGGATATTTCCGTTTTATATCCTTTTATCACTCCGCTTTCCTCTAATTTATTAACACGTTCTTTCGTTGCTGGGGCTGTTAAGGTAACTTCATGTGCCAGTTCTTTCATGGACATGCGCCCATTATTCTCCAGCAAGGAAAGTATCTTTTTATCCGTTCGATCCAATTCGATCACCCTCACTTTTTATTATTAATAAAATTCACCTAAATACATTATAAAATAAATAGAAATGAAATGATTACATAATTTATCGTATGTATTAAGGAATTAGCTTTTTATATAATAAATACAAATATAAATAAGGGGGATACACTATGAAAAAAGTATTGATGCTGCTATCCAATGGATTCGAAGCGGTTGAAGCAAGTGTGTTTACAGATGTATTAGGCTGGAATAAATTAGAGGGTGATGGTACGACTGATCTGGTTACAGTAGGACTTCATGAACAATTGAAATGCACATGGAATTTCATGGTGCAGCCGGAATTGACCCTCGATCAAGTGAACCTTGATGACTTCGATGCTTTGGCCATTCCAGGAGGTTTTGAAGAAGCCGGTTTCTATGATGATGCATATGATCAGAGGTTTCTTGATGTTATTAAGTATTTTCATAATAAGAACAAGATCATAGCAACCATTTGTGTCGGTTCTCTCCCGCTAGGAAAAAGCGGAATATTGAATGGAAAAAAAGCCACTACATACAATCATCCAACAAGTAAGAGACAGGGTCAGCTAAAAGAATTTGGTGCGATTGTCGTTAATGAACCGATTGTCGTCACGGACAATATCATTACATCCTACAATCCTTCCACAGCATTCGATGTTGCCTTTACGCTCTTGGAAATGCTCACTTCCAAAGAAAATTGTAAACATGTGAAGGAATTGATGGGTTTCCATTAAATATGCCTTCGAAACCTACACGATTTGGATGTTATTTGGATGTTAATTTCCGCTCAAGAAACTCGCTTTCCGCGGGCGGGCGGGGAGCCTCCTCGGCTTGCGCCTGCGGGGTCTCGTACACCCGTTCCAATCAACTTTGTTACAAAATACAGATGGAAATCATACCTGGAGTCGAAGGTGTTACTTTAGGTCAGTTGGTTCAGGAACATTATTTTAAATGCGTTTTCCGAACTCTTTCTCCTACAGTCTTTTTAAAATAGAAGGATGAAAACTTGAAACATGGAAGATATCAAAGCAATTATGAAGGACAACGGACCGTGAAAGTGGCGGCAAAAAGAGGTCGGAATGGTCTAATTCCAAACCATGATTTTAAAAGAAACCTTTGGTTATGTTTTTTACTATTTTATACGGATGAAACCTTAAAAGATTGAAGAAATTTACGACACTCCTGCCGAATAACTGGCTAGCCGAGACCCCGCAGCCGCTTGCGGTGAGGAGGCTTGGCAGACAGTCGGCGGAAAGGGAGCGGATTTCTGAAATCAACTGGATCTTTTTTTCAAAAAGAAAAAAACTGCAGGCAAACTCGTTTTTTTCGAGTTCATCTACAGTCAGGGGTTCCGAATGAATTCGGAACCTTTTTCAGGTTACTTCCAATAAGCCAATGAACGGGTTTTCATGGATTCACGGAACTGTTTTGTTGATTCTGGCAAGACTTTATTCGTTGCATAATCGATGATGACACCATGCTGGCGAATGACATCCAAACTATCCAGCTCCCCATTGGCGAATTTATCTTCAACGATTTGAACGTTTTCCTCAAGCCATTGTTTGCGATTGTTCCTGTTATTTTAAGTATGCTTACACAACAATATTATTTATCAGGTGTTTCCAATGTGCCCTCCTCACTGTTTTTGAGGTAAACTTCAGAAATTCCATTCATGCCTTCCAATAGTTGTTCTTTAGTATAGTCCATACTGCCAACCAGTTTATTTTGCCTCTTATCATTATTCTCTTCTATAAATTTTGATTCTGAATCCGCCACATTTTTCACCTCCATCATTTAGGATGGCGAATAAATATTGAAATATGTATGATGATAATGATAGACACCCTGCTCTAGGATAAAATAACCGTTTTAGTAAAAGCTTTCAGATCAAACATAGACCATTCATTAAAATTGGTCTATCATATATGCAGGAAAAGCGCATTTTTTGAATATTTTTAAAAAATCAGCTGTTTTCATGAAGCTAAAGGGATATACTATAGGATAGCTTTCATTACATTTTTAAATGTATTTTTTGTGTCACACTTTGTGTAATTTTTTACAAGTTTTTCTATTTACATCAACAAAATGCTTATTGCAAAGGAGAATTGGATATGTCAGAAACGATTACCCAATCACAAACTGAACAAATTAATGCACGCCAAAAACAATTAGATGTACTGGACCAATTATTAAAGCCCGAGGTTCAGGAATCCTTGAACACTTTAGTTGAGCAGTTACCAAAACTGACTGAATTAGTGAATATTTTAACAAAGTCTTATGATTTCGCTCAATCGGTTGCGACTGATGATGTTTTGAAAAATGATACGGTCAGCGCCATTTCGGAGATCGCTACACCTGTAGTGGGCTCAGTGAAAGGTCTTGCAGCTAACGCCATCGAAGCTAAGGATCGTGCAGAAGCGAATAATGATGTGATCGGTCTTTTTGGACTGTTAAGAATGATGAAAGACCCGCAAGCACAAAAGCTTTTCCGTTTTGCCCAAGCTTTTCTTGAAGTCTCTTCAGAACGCAAAAACCAAAAATAATTTGATAAACTTTCAATCAGTAAGGACGGGGGATTAACTATGTCAAAACAAATCGTCATCTTAGGTGCGGGTTACGCAGGATTACTATCAGCCTTATCCGTACGTGAATATTACAATAAGGATGAAGTGCAGGTTACAGTGGTGAATCAATTTCCAACGCACCAAATCATCACCGAATTGCACCGTCTTGCAGGCGGATCCATTTCTGAACAAGCCGTTTCGATTCCTTTGGAAAAACTTTTCAAAGGAAAAGATATCGACCTTACCATTTCAAAAGTGGAGTCTTTCTCAGTCGATAAAAAAGAAGTGAAACTTGCGAATGGTTCCACTTTATCTTATGATGCCCTAGTTGTTGCTTTGGGAAGCCAAACAGGATTCTTCGGCAT
>NZ_JAWRYN010000658.1:0-270 GCF_046534585.1 Peribacillus sp. SIMBA_075
CACTGTAAAAAGCAACATCATAGAAGGGTGTATCGAAGTCTTCAAAGCATATCCTTAAATGAATATAATTGATGTAATCGCTTGTTTTACTAGAAGCACTACTACTTCCAATTATGGCACCAATTCCGCCTCCAATTGCTCCACCTACAGTTGCCCCTAAAATCGAATCTCCTTTAGACACTTTTGATACAGTACTGCCATCTATATTAACCTCAACATCAACTATATCTTTGAAGTCATAAGTTTTTATGACGGGAGTAACATTACTGT
>NZ_JAWRYN010000659.1:0-270 GCF_046534585.1 Peribacillus sp. SIMBA_075
GCCAACAACAGTCTGCATACAACGGTGAAATTGTAGTTGCTTTAACAGAAGATAACGAAGCAACTGTTAAACGTTTCTATAAAGAAAAAGATCATTTCCGTCTACAACCGGAAAACTCTTCACTAGAACCTATTATTTTAAAACGAGTGTCAGTTATTGGAAAAGTAATTGGCGTATATCGTGATTTACATTAAAAATAATAAAAAGAAGATAATTCCCTTATTTATATAGGGAATTATCTTCTTTTTATATTTTGATAGATTTCCGTTC
>NZ_JAWRYN010000660.1:0-270 GCF_046534585.1 Peribacillus sp. SIMBA_075
GAGATAGAAGCTCTTGATAAAGAGGTTGATGAAGTATCAGATGAGGAAGAAGAGGACTATGATGAAAATGAAGAAGAGGATTATGATGAAATAGAAAACGATCTTCCTTCTGGTGTTCAAAAAAGTGAAGAGTCTCAAGGTGCTATTCAGAATAATAGTAAAGAAGAGGATATGCAAATAAAAAAGCATGTTCCTCATTCAGAAATCGTCTTTATGGATTATAACCAATATTTAAGTCTACAAGAAGTCGAAAAGAAAAAAGAACGATAT
>NZ_JAWRYN010000661.1:0-270 GCF_046534585.1 Peribacillus sp. SIMBA_075
GGTGTGTCGCGCAGCCGCAGAGGCGGGATGTCCATTCGCACGATCGCCTGCCTGCCAGGCTTCGTGGGCGCATTCCACAAGCCGGGAGGGGGTGCATTGATGTTTACCTCTGATGCTTTCCCCATTAATATGGAGTCCATATATCGCTCTGATCTGTTGCCAAAGCAGACGCGTATACTCGACAACGTTCGGCTAGGCTATAACCTCATGAACCAATCTGTTTCTCCGATTATGTGTCTGTTCGTAACGGGGAGTAATCCTGTTTTGACT
>NZ_JAWRYN010000662.1:0-270 GCF_046534585.1 Peribacillus sp. SIMBA_075
GTACAGAATACAACATCGAAGTAGAAGAAAAAATCATTATTGACGAAACCAATTTTGAGACGCTGGAAGAAGTCGATGCACCTGAGACTTTGGTTGAGCGCCCACCAGTTGTTACAATCATGGGTCACGTTGACCACGGTAAAACAACCTTGCTTGACGCCATTCGCTCTACAAACGTAGTTGCAGGTGAAGCAGGCGGTATTACACAGCATATCGGTGCATACCAAGTTGAAATCAAAGGAAAGAAAATCACGTTCCTGGATACACCAG
>NZ_JAWRYN010000663.1:0-270 GCF_046534585.1 Peribacillus sp. SIMBA_075
GTCAGTATTTATAGGATTGGCCGCCATCGATCGGGATGACGGTAGCGTTGATGAATTTCGCTGCATCAGATAACAAGAAAGTGACGAGGTTGCCAACTTCCTCTGGTTTACCGAAACGTTTCATCGGGTTGACGCTGACAAATTCCTTGCCGGCTGCTTCCCAGTCGTCTCCAGCTATTTGCTTTAAAGAGCCTTCGACCATCGGCGTCATGATGGCGCCTGGAGCGATGGCATTGATGCTAATGCCAAACTCACCATATTCGATGCCGG
>NZ_JAWRYN010000104.1:0-585 GCF_046534585.1 Peribacillus sp. SIMBA_075
GCGCGGCGACAACCTGAACGCGATCGTGCCCGGTACCGCCACCGGCGTTAACCTGTCGGGCAATCTGGTCAAGGTTGTTACCCATGCCGGCGAGCTGACGAAGCAGTGCCGGCGAGATCGAAGGAAGTTTGCCGGCGCGGGCGGGCTTCTCGTCCAGACACGTCTGCCGCATCCAGGCCGCGAGCTGTTTACCGTCGCAGCGTTCCAGCAGACGGCGGTGCTCATCTTCCGTTACCCACATAGTGAGCATTTTGCTGCGTTTGTCTGCCAATCCGGCCTCCTGATAACGCCGGGACGGACGGGAAATTCTTTCCTGGTCGGCGCGGTGTTGGGCAAGCCGCAGGCGCGGCAGTGGTTTTAGCGGGTTTCGGGGCGCAGCCCTGAACCAGTCACGTAGCGCTAGCGGAGTGTATACTGGCTTAAAGTACAGTGCAGTATGTCAGATTCTATATTGGCTGCATAAAAAAAGCCCTCTTCAATGGGGGCTGTTATCTGATATAGGCTTGTTTAGTGCCAAGTGGCGCATCAAAGAAGACTGATCATTTCATCGATCGATTGTTTCAGCTCGGCCTCAGTATATCTATG
>NZ_JAWRYN010000664.1:0-270 GCF_046534585.1 Peribacillus sp. SIMBA_075
TGGCGAACTGGCTTAATTTGAAAAAGGGAGGAATCAATATGGCGGCAAAAGATTGGAAAGGAATCGTACAGGAATGGGTCGAGCGCAATCAGCAGCATATCGTCGAGCTGTTGCAAGAACTGGTTCGCTTCAAAAGTGTGAATCCGAATTTTTTGGAACGACCTGAAGCGAGTGAAAGTGACAAACTACAGGAGTTCCTGAAGGATTACTTGCTTTCGATGGGACTTACCGTAGATAAGTGGGATGTATATGAGGGACAACCCAACGTAG
>NZ_JAWRYN010000665.1:0-270 GCF_046534585.1 Peribacillus sp. SIMBA_075
GCAGCCCAAGTTTTATAAATTGGAATATCTATAACTATATGCCTTTCACCATGAATAGCAATATCAAAGAATGTTTTACCAGATATATATAAAAGGCGACTACCTTTGTAAGTACCCAACTTTTCACGAGAATAGATTATAGAAATAGTTACTTTATGTTCTGGTATCTCATAAAGTTTTGATACTAAATTTCCATTAACCTCCTTTTCGTTGTCTTTAATTTTATCAATGGCTAGCAAACTTTTATAAGTATTTCCGTCTACTTCGCTG
>NZ_JAWRYN010000666.1:0-270 GCF_046534585.1 Peribacillus sp. SIMBA_075
CAGGTGGCTCCTTCAGCCGCGTCGAAAGAGCTTCTTTTGGCAGCAATGTGGTCTAAAACTTCCGGCCTGTAACGCGCTTTAATTCCGGTCATTGGAATGATTTTCAGGTCCTCAAGATGCCGACGATCTCCGACACCTTGGTAAACGTTTGTGAAGGGGGACGCAGCTGGTCCGTTTAACAATCGTAGGTGTCAAAAGCCGTCGCGAGAATCGTCGTAGACCTCAAGCAGGCGCGAAATCGTGCTTTGGCCCAGATAACTCATGATCTTG
>NZ_JAWRYN010000667.1:0-270 GCF_046534585.1 Peribacillus sp. SIMBA_075
CTGAGGGTTAGGTCCGCATAGTGCCGCTTTTAGTGCACGAATGCCGTCTTCCTGCCCTACAATATCTTGAAAACCCTTTGGCCGGACTCTCTCTGATAAAGGTTCACTCAATTTGATCGATCGCATCTTTCTGAGTGCTTCCATTTCTTTCTTTGATTCTTTGTCTATCGTCACCTTTTGTGTGCGCTGATTTCTCAGTAAGTTCCAAAAGTACAGCCCGATGACGATACCAAAGAACAGCTGTATGAATAGTACGATTCCTGTCCAGCT
>NZ_JAWRYN010000668.1:0-270 GCF_046534585.1 Peribacillus sp. SIMBA_075
GGCTCGTTCCACGGCAGCTGGGACCGGACACTGGAAAACGCCATGCGAATTTTCCAAGAAACGAATGCACAAGCTTTGAAGCTTGAAGGCGCAGGAGAAGTACTCGATGTGACGCGCAGGCTTGTCGGTTCTGGGATTCCAATCGTTGCCCATCTCGGCTTATTGCCGCAATCAGCGGCGGTGCTCGGGGGCTATAAAGTACAAGGCAAAACCGCAAGCGCCGCCAAGCAATTGATCGAAGATGCCAAAGCGTGCGAAGCGGCAGGAGCC
>NZ_JAWRYN010000669.1:0-270 GCF_046534585.1 Peribacillus sp. SIMBA_075
TGCCCGGCGCCCCTTCCTACGAGGGGACCAATCCTGAACAGTGGTTTTGCACAGAACAAGAAGCCAGAGACGCCGGCTTCCGCAGTTCCGGCCAATAAAGAAGAGGGGGAATACGATGCAATTGCTTGTCCTGCGCCTTGATTACCGCAGCTCCGCAACAATCGAACACCTGCAAAGACAGCTGCGCCAGCCGAATGCCAACACGGCGCTGCAATTGCCGCACATCCCGTTGCTGGCTTTTGAACAGACCGCCCCGCTGCAACTAAAAAC
>NZ_JAWRYN010000670.1:0-270 GCF_046534585.1 Peribacillus sp. SIMBA_075
TTGCATATCCCAACCCCGGAGATGGGGAGTCGCTTTTAGGGTTTAATGAGATTGTGAATAAAGCGCTCCCGGTTAATATTTCCAGTGTCGCCCGGAAATATTCCCGCATTACTCATCTGCCTTAGTTTGAAAGAAGCGCCCCGGGAAGCCATAGGTTAATCCTTTGGTCGCTAAAATGAAAAAGGCCTGCCTAAGTAGTCCTTATAATTTTAAACGTCTAAAAAACGGCCAGCACCAGCATCTTTCTGATTATGTCTAAAAGACCGTTCG
>NZ_JAWRYN010000671.1:0-270 GCF_046534585.1 Peribacillus sp. SIMBA_075
GGGACAGAGTTAGGAAAGCAATTGGCGGAACGCGGGCATGAAATTCATTTTATTACATCGGGTGTACCATTTCGGTTGAATAAAGTGTACCCGAACATTTATTTTCACGAAGTAACAGTAAATCAATATTCTGTTTTTCAATATCCACCTTACGATTTAGCATTAGCGAGTAAAATGGCAGAGGTTGCTCAAAGAGAAAACCTTGATATTTTACATGTGCATTATGCAATCCCTCATGCTATTTGTGCATATTTAGCAAAACAAATGATT
>NZ_JAWRYN010000105.1:0-572 GCF_046534585.1 Peribacillus sp. SIMBA_075
ATATGCGAGTATCTGTGCAATACGGAGCGCCGATTCACCAAGTGTGCCACACGCTGCAGGAGAAGGTTAAGGAATCTGTAGAAGCATTGACAGGCCTTTTCGTGGAAGCGGTGAACGTCCGCGTCGAGACCATAGAAATCAAAAATCCATAAGCTAGATCGAGTCAATGGAAATGGATTCGCCTTCGCTTTCTAACGATATAATAAAACGACCTGCGTGGCTGGCAGGTCGTTTTTCATGTGCGCCCAGCATGGGCGTTATCTCTAGGGTTAAAGTCCCGAATGGTGAAGGCAGTAGTAGCCATTAGCCTAAGACAAGGGTGTCCACCGTGAGGTGGAATCTGAAGGAAGTTGGCGGCAAACCTCCGGTCTGAGGAACACGAATCTCATATGAGGCTAGCATTCGTTGGATGAGCCTGCATGTCAAGGTAAAGTCCTTACTGCCAAAGGCGAATGAGAGTAAATGAGGCAGATAGATGGAGGGGAAGATAACGCTCTTACCTGGGGAGACCTGACCGAAACGCCATGCTCACATGGTAACCTTCTTTGAAAGGAGAAGCTGAACGATCAGGA
>NZ_JAWRYN010000672.1:0-270 GCF_046534585.1 Peribacillus sp. SIMBA_075
CCATTACGTAAGAAGAACGCTTCACAAGCTCTGGGTCAATATAAGCTGGATGCACCATAATTTCTACCGTTTGCTCGTCCTGCACTCTTTCCTTTAACTTCACAAAGTAATCTTCCGTCACACCGTCAGCGTAAAAGTCACTGTAAAACACGTCAGAAAACGGGCGTACTGCTCGCTCTTCCTCACAACGACGAATTGGAACATTATATGTAGCCGCCAATCTCTCAAGAACATCATGCAAAATCGGTAATCCATGCACGTGATGATGAC
>NZ_JAWRYN010000673.1:0-269 GCF_046534585.1 Peribacillus sp. SIMBA_075
CGGCAGTGCTTTTGCCGTTACGCACCACGCCTTCAGTAGCGGAGCAGGAAGGGCATCTGATGGAAATGGAAACCACGCAAGCACCTTAAAATCACCATCATACACTAAATCAGTAAGTTGGGAGCATTACCTAATTCTGCACCCTGAATATGGTTACTTTAAGCCTAAGGCTGTTACTTACATTAAACTCCTGAAAGCCCGCTCATCACCTCCTTGTAGTTTTGACAAGGAGCAGGATTTTTATTGTTCAATAATTTGAACCAAAATAT
>NZ_JAWRYN010000674.1:0-269 GCF_046534585.1 Peribacillus sp. SIMBA_075
CTCCAGTAGGCTGTGCCGCTTCTCGATGCCGGCGTTGTTGACGAACGCGTCGAGCCGGCCGAACTCGTCGACCGCGGTCTGGATGAGCTTGTCGATCCCGGCGACCGAGCTAACATCGGCCTCCACCCCGACTGCGCGGCCGCCGCTCGCGGTGATGTTCTTCACCAGATCCGCGGCATCCTCGGGTCGACTGACGTAGTCGATCACGACCGCTGCGCCGGACGCGGCCAGCGCCCGCACGATTGCCGCCCCGATTCCGCTGTTGCCCC
>NZ_JAWRYN010000106.1:0-560 GCF_046534585.1 Peribacillus sp. SIMBA_075
GGCTATTATTCCTTTGTTCGTCCCACATCCGAATCATTTGAGAAACTTAGAGTTCTAATTTCGAACCGTGATGTAATGCACATAACCCTGTCAAGTAGACAATAAAAAAAGAGTATTTCAAGCTACGGCCTTTTCTCGGTATTCAACCGGGGAAAGGCCGTTAAATTTTTCTTGAAAGCGATCAGTATTATAGAAGTCTATATACTCCTGGATGACTATACAAGCTTCCTCTGCTGTTTTTGGGCGTACCAAATATAACTTCTCTGTTTTTAAATGCGAGAAGAAACTTTCGATACACGCGTTATCATGACAATTACCACGACGAGAGTGGCTTCCTTGAATACCAAGTTCTTTTACCTGCTTTTCGTATGATTTCGTCGTATATTGGAATCCTTGATCAGAGTGAAGAAGGGCACCCTTTTCAAATGACTTGTCCCTTAACTGATTCAACGTATTATGAACTAATTCAAGATCGTTTCGTGTAGAAACTTCCCATGCCACAATTTCATTATTATACAAATCTAAAACGGCAGATAGGTAGGCAAACGTGTCTCCAATCC
>NZ_JAWRYN010000675.1:0-269 GCF_046534585.1 Peribacillus sp. SIMBA_075
GCTGTACTCCATGCTAAGGCCTGGACTGAGGCAATATACAAAATGCATGCAGCCTTTGTTTGCCCTTGCGATCAGCTCTTCTATTTGCACGAGCGCTGACCCCGGGTGTGGCTTCATCCATCTCTCTCGCAGGTACAAATCGTCCTTTGGAGAGTAAAAATACGCATTGTAACCATAGCGTTGCAAAAAGTCGATCATGTCTAGCCGCTCCGCATGCGTCCAGGGCGTTCCGTAGAAGCCTTCAATCACACCGCGAACGGCAAAGCCCG
>NZ_JAWRYN010000676.1:0-269 GCF_046534585.1 Peribacillus sp. SIMBA_075
TTAGGTGACAGAGCAAAATAGCCAAAGAAGATTATGAATGAAAATGCACATTTGGATGCGAGTTTCCATTAAATATTAGGACAGCCTATAAGTAGGAGGGATGTTCTTGGAATTTCGGATTTTATTATGTACAATCTTAATCAGCTTTTATCTATCAACGATGGTTAGCGCAGAGACCCCACCACTCACAGCTGCATTTCTCCGCGACCATCAGCTATGGATAAAAAAGGGTAATCAAGAAATACAAATCACAAAGAATCGATATGTGT
>NZ_JAWRYN010000677.1:0-269 GCF_046534585.1 Peribacillus sp. SIMBA_075
CCGGTTGGCGTGGTACCAGGCCACCACCGTCCCGGCGAAGTCATGCATGCATCGAGGCTAACCGGTGGCGCGGCCCCCGCTCGTCCCAGGGTCTCGCCTGGGCCCCGATGCGGTGAGCACCGGACGCAACCGAGCACCGCCCCTGGGCCCCAATGCGGTGAGCACCGGATGCAACCGAGCGCAGCGCCTGTGCCGTCAGCCGGCGAGCAGCGGTCGCATCCGCTCGACGACCTCGTCGGGGAGGAGGAACGTGCCCGAGCGCTCGACCT
>NZ_JAWRYN010000678.1:0-269 GCF_046534585.1 Peribacillus sp. SIMBA_075
CGTGTATCGGTGCAGATATGGAAGGCAAGCAGGAGATCGATGAGCGCCTGTTTGCAGCAGGACGTGTCTTCGTGGACGATGTCGGGCAGGCTGTACGTGTAGGAGAAACAGAGGTTCCGATCAAAAAAGGAGTCATCACCGAGAGTGACATCGCCGCGGAGATCGGCAACGTGATCTTAGGGCGTGCTGCCGGCAGAAAAACAGCAGAGGAAATCACGATCTTTGACAGTACAGGGATTGCTATTCAAGATTTGCTGACGGCTACCCAT
>NZ_JAWRYN010000679.1:0-269 GCF_046534585.1 Peribacillus sp. SIMBA_075
GTTCACTCGCTCTAACTTTATCGTTTAGTTTTAGTTTTCCTTTTTCAACTTGTTCCATAATTAATAGCATTGTCATAATCTTTGTCATACTAGCAGGTGGTAACTTTTCATTCGGATTTTTATCAAACAAAACTTTACCTGTATCTTGCTCAATTACGATCGCTGACGACGCTTGTTCCGCTAACTTCGGCGTGGTTTCTTCTGTTTTTTCCTGCTTCGTTTTCTCAGATTGTGCGAAACTAACTGAAGTACCAGAAAGCAATAACATG
>NZ_JAWRYN010000680.1:0-269 GCF_046534585.1 Peribacillus sp. SIMBA_075
CTGCGTGCGCCACAATAATCGTTACGATCTTAGGAACGATTATTGGACGAGCATTAGCGCGCTCCTCGTGGCGATATAAAGTACTACTAGAAACTATTTTCTTATTACCAATGGTGCTTCCACCAACTGTTATCGGCTTTTTTCTAATTATCATTTTTGGAAATAACAGTCCCATTGGAAAGTGGATTGAATCATTATTTCAGCAGTCCATTATGTTTACATCTACTGCTGCTATCATTGCTTCTACAGTCGTTGCATTTCCGCTCATG
>NZ_JAWRYN010000681.1:0-269 GCF_046534585.1 Peribacillus sp. SIMBA_075
GCTGTCGTAGAAGGCGGGACTCGTCTCGCGCATCCCGTAGACGAAAACCACCCACGCCGCGGCCGCCAGCAGGGCACCGGCCCAGACGGGGATGCGGCGCATCCTGACAAGGTAGACGATCTGGCCCAGGAGCAGCAGCGGGATGAAGGCGACGAACGACGATGCGAGCGCGAATGTCGTGCCCAGCTGAGTGTGAAGGGTGTCGACGATCGCAACGGCCAGCATGAGGACGATCGGAACGAGTGCGGGTGCCCGTGCGAGCAGGGGGC
>NZ_JAWRYN010000682.1:0-269 GCF_046534585.1 Peribacillus sp. SIMBA_075
CATTTATAAAGAAAGAAACGACAGAAGCTTTAATCGTAATTCCGCGTTGTCTTTCCAATTCCATTGAGTCAGTTTGCGTATTACCACTATCTACTCGGCCAATTTCTTTAATCACATTCGTTTCATAAAGAATACGCTCAGTCAAACTCGTCTTGCCAGCGTCTACGTGCGCTACAATCCCTATATTTATTGTTGTCATATATGAATATCCTCATTTCGTTTTCCATTTTTATTTCCTCATTTCTATTTGTGTATTGCCGCATTACAAT
>NZ_JAWRYN010000683.1:0-269 GCF_046534585.1 Peribacillus sp. SIMBA_075
TCCAGATGCGAAGGCAGTCCATTAAAACGAAGCGCACATCAAGTGGAGTTCGGCGTCGGAGTGCTCAAACAGTATTGGGGTTATCGTATCGGCCGCAAGCTCTTGGAGTCATCGATCGAGTGGGCGGATGGCCAAGGGATCAAGAAGATAAGCTTAAAAGTGCTTGAAAGCAATGAAAAAGCGATAGAGCTGTATAAACAATGCGGTTTTAAAGTGGAAGGTACGCTGAAAATGGACAAGCGCTTAGCGGATGGAAACTATTACGATAC
>NZ_JAWRYN010000684.1:0-269 GCF_046534585.1 Peribacillus sp. SIMBA_075
TGGCGATATGTGTTGAATTTGAGCGAGTGTCACTATGCGGTTCACTCGCTCTATATCGGTATGGAAATTGTGGACAGATGGATGGATTATTCGAATTAGACTACAACGATATCGAACTGCTGCTACAAGGTTCTTTTGAGGGTAGCAGTATTCGTATGGATCAGATTGTTCGTGTGAAGAAACGAGCCAGTGACGAAAGAGAGCATCAATTTTTAGCTCTGAAAGCTTTTACAAAGATATGGAGGCATTACAAGGAAACTGGTGAATTC
>NZ_JAWRYN010000685.1:0-269 GCF_046534585.1 Peribacillus sp. SIMBA_075
TGCCATAGCAGAAACGATGGAAGATCCGATTTTAAAAGCGGGTCCTTTTGAGTTGAACCCGCAAAAAGCAGAGCTGTTAAAGGATGGCAAGCCCATCGATGTAAAACCGAAGGAGCTTGGGTTAATGAAGTTTTTCCTCCAGAACGTCAACAAAGTGATCAGTAAGGAAAAGCTGTACGATACGGTCTGGGGAGAGGATTTTACGGGCATTGATAATACCGTCATGGTGCATATTCGGAGATTGCGGGAAAAAATTGAAGAACAGCCTT
>NZ_JAWRYN010000686.1:0-269 GCF_046534585.1 Peribacillus sp. SIMBA_075
CTTCATTTATACGATGTCACCCAAGCGGATCTCAATTGGGAAAATAATGAGGTGCGCAGGCAAGTATATGACATCATGCACTTTTGGTTTGAAAAAGGAATTGATGGATTCAGGCTGGATGTCATCAATAACATTTCAAAGGATCAACGGTTCCTAGATGATGCCGGACAATCTGTGCAGGGGGACGGCCGTATGTACTATACAGATGGTCCGAGAATTCATGAGTTCCTGCATGAAATGAACGAGGTGGTTTTTTCAAAATACGATAG
>NZ_JAWRYN010000687.1:0-269 GCF_046534585.1 Peribacillus sp. SIMBA_075
TTAGTCCATTTAATAAATGAACCGAATGAAAGGGTTACCATAACATATAGGGAAATTGGTGACACACTTATACATAGACTAATGTAGAGGTGAAAGCTGTTTCCTCGTCCAAGGAATGAGTGTATTTTGTTTGGAGGTAATAATATGTTCGATAAACCAAATGAGCAAAAAAAATGGGAGGGAATTCAGGCTGCGGCCTTTAATCCTAATCTAGTGGGGCCAACACTTCCAGCTATTCCTCCCTTTACTTTCCCAACAGGTCCTGTAGG
>NZ_JAWRYN010000688.1:0-269 GCF_046534585.1 Peribacillus sp. SIMBA_075
CGTGCTCTATTACAAGAATTAGGTGCGGACGAGCGACTTTACTTAAAAATGCCAACAGCTGATTTATTAGATGAAAAACCAGGTCAAGCTGATGAAACAGAGCTAGGCATTACTTACGATCAATTAGATGACTATTTAGAAGGTAAATCCGTTCCAGCTGACGTTGCTGAAAAGATCGAGAAGCGTTACAAAGTGAGTGAACATAAAAGACAAGTACCAGCGTCAATGTTTGATGATTGGTGGAAATAGAACATAAAAAAGAAGCTAAT
>NZ_JAWRYN010000689.1:0-269 GCF_046534585.1 Peribacillus sp. SIMBA_075
TTGAGCGGACAGGCCCCGGTATTTGATGAATTTACGTTTGATTTCCCGGAACTGCTACAGCGCAAGAAGAACGGGGAAACATGGATCAGAATTGCTCAAAGTTTGAGTGTAAGTTCAACCAAAATTTCATCTGAATTACGTGAATATAAAAAGCGTGTCGCTGAACATATGGCAAAGCAAAACGGCGAGGAACCGGGGGCAGCGTAAAGCTGCTCCTCTACCCTAGAAAGGGTGTGTCTTATGTCAGCCTTTAAACCGAAGCCAGATCA
>NZ_JAWRYN010000690.1:0-269 GCF_046534585.1 Peribacillus sp. SIMBA_075
GATAAAGTCATGATGAAAGATGTTTTTGCGCAAGCAGGACTTGAACAAGCAAAGCACCTTTCCTTCAATAAAAAAGACTATGAGAAAACAACATCAGACAGCTTAGAACAGGTGGAGCAAGTACTAGGCTATCCTTGCTTTGTGAAACCTGCCAACATGGGATCAAGTGTTGGAATTAGTAAATGCCGCAGCAAAGAAGAGCTTCAAGCAGCATTTGATTTGGCTTTCCAATATGATCGTCGTGTTGTCGTGGAAGAAGGCGTCATTGG
>NZ_JAWRYN010000691.1:0-269 GCF_046534585.1 Peribacillus sp. SIMBA_075
GGACCTATTACGGCGAAGAGGACAATAGCACGGTCATTTATTGCGACAAGGGCATCATGAAAATCTATGACGACGATGAGTATCAGCTCGAGCTCATCCTGGCTTCGGGCGAAAAAGTGAACTATCAGCTCGAGGCGATCCAAACGAACGGCCACCAGGCTTCGAGCGGCGTCATTGATGCCTTTGTCGATTCCATCCGCCTGGACGAGGAGCCGCTCGTCACAGGAGAAGCTGCCTTGAAATCGCTGAAAGTTATTTTGGGCATCATG
>NZ_JAWRYN010000692.1:0-269 GCF_046534585.1 Peribacillus sp. SIMBA_075
GGCGCAAAAATCAGCGCGGCCGAGGCGATGCGGAACCAGGCAACGCCGAGGACCCCAACAGCGGGAAACAGCAGGACAGCAAAAGATGGGCCAAGATAGTGAAAGATGGCCGAAACGCCGAACCAGGCGTGGGGCGGAACCCTGGTAGCCGCCTGGGTTAACAGCTGTGATGGAGGGACGGGTGAAGCTTGATTGTTCATGTCTGCATGATAATAAGGAAAATCCGCCTTCGGAATAGATATCGAAAGCACTAAAGCGAGAATTTTCCT
>NZ_JAWRYN010000693.1:0-269 GCF_046534585.1 Peribacillus sp. SIMBA_075
GGCGACGGCTGCAACGACAACAGGAGGAACGAATGCTACTACTGGAACAGCACTTAACCAAGCAAGTACAGTGACAGTCAATGGTACTTCTTTTTCTTTTAAAGATGCTGAAACAACTGAAAATGTACTCAAAGCCATTAATGATGCTGGAATAGGTGTCACAGCTTCGTTAGTTTCAAATGAATTGGTTTTAACTTCTGGAACTGTAGGAAGTAGCTCTAAGTTAGAAATCTCAGCAGCAACAGGTAACTTCGCAGGGATGGCAACTG
>NZ_JAWRYN010000694.1:0-269 GCF_046534585.1 Peribacillus sp. SIMBA_075
CTTGTTTTGTTTGACGAAATACTTATTTTTCATAAATTGATAAAAAATATCTGAGTGAATCCAATTACTAGAAGGCATGTGAATATAATCAGATCCGTCCCACGCAAACCAATAAAAACAAAGCCGCCCGTCATGAATCGACAATTGAAATTCAAAGCAGTCCATTTGATCCTCTGTGACGTATTGAAAAGTGAGAGACTCGCCTTCTTCCATGTACACATCGCAAAATGAAAGAATGTCTCCCCATGAATATACTCGCATATTGCTTT
>NZ_JAWRYN010000695.1:0-269 GCF_046534585.1 Peribacillus sp. SIMBA_075
CTATGTGGTTGAGGTGTCTTTGGCAGATGGCCTCATGCGCCTCTCGGGCCGGACAAGAGATGTGCCCGAGGTGCTGACAGCACTGGAATCGTCGGGTCGCTTTAAAGACAGCAAGCTGGTTGGTCCCGCCTTGCGTGTGGAGGATAGTGTAATCTCAGAGTTCGAGGTCGACACCCGCCCACTCATACGGACGGGAGGTTCACTACGATGAGGGTGCTATCCCTTTGGCGCGACTCGCGTTTTCAGTCCCTCGTCGTCATAGCCTTGCT
>NZ_JAWRYN010000696.1:0-269 GCF_046534585.1 Peribacillus sp. SIMBA_075
TAGCTTCGCCAGCTCGTCACGAACCAGCTGTCCCATCTCAAGCGTACCGATGGCCTTGCTGCGGTCAGAAGCGATATCGCCAGTGCGATGACCTGCTTCGAGCACGGACCACACTGCATTCTCGACAGCAGCTGCTGCTTCATCCATCTCCAGGGAGAGACGAAGCATCATCGCTACGGAGAGGATGGTTGCGAGTGGGTTGGCAATGCCTTGACCCGCAATGTCAGGTGCAGAACCGTGTACCGGTTCGTACAATCCGAAGCTACCAG
>NZ_JAWRYN010000697.1:0-269 GCF_046534585.1 Peribacillus sp. SIMBA_075
GGTGGCTGACTGCTACCACACGATTTGAAACAACCCACCTGATAACTTTATCGAAAAAGAAAAGCTGACATCGTTTCTACGACATCAGCTTATCCTTCCCAACACTTTTATCATGCGTCTTTACGTATCTGTCCGCACATCATCCCACTCGTCCTCCATGTAGTTGACGAGCCAGTTCAGCGCCCTGTGACGTTCCAATACGACTTCATCGTTCAGCCCGCCCTCTACAGTCTTGCCATTTATTCTCGCATTGACGCAAGCCCAGTCGT
>NZ_JAWRYN010000698.1:0-269 GCF_046534585.1 Peribacillus sp. SIMBA_075
TTTTGTGCCAGTGTTTTGGCGAAGCCGATGCCAGGGTCAAGCCAGATATGTTCGTCGGGTACTCCTGCGTTTCGTGCAATGCGAATGCTTTCTTCGAGATCTTCTTTAGCTTCGTGCCACAAGTCATCGTAAACCGCTTCAATGCGATTATGCATTAAAATGATCGGCACTTGCTTGCTTGCCGCCACTTTGGCGATTCCAGGATCGTATTTAGCGCCCCAAATATCATTGATGATATGCGCTCCCGCTTCGATTGCGGCATGCGCCAC
>NZ_JAWRYN010000107.1:0-552 GCF_046534585.1 Peribacillus sp. SIMBA_075
CGATGACGTATGACATCGCTTGGAACGTATAGAATGAAATTCCAATTGGTAGTGGAATAGGTTCCACATGAATAGATAAATGCAAAGTTTGATTTACAATGTCTGTGAAAAAGGAAATATATTTAAAATAAGAAAGTAATAAAATATTTCCGACCACAGCCATAACTAAAAATGTGACTTTCATATTTTTTCGTTTATCATAATGATGCACAAGTAGGCCAAAGCAGTAGTTTAATACGATGGAAAAGAGCATTAAAAGAACGAAACGCGGTTCGCCCCATGCATAGAAAATTAAACTAAATGCAAGTAATACGAAATTACGTAGCTCGGCACGCACTATAAAATAGAAAAATAATACGAGAGGTAAAAAGATAAATAAGAAAACAGAACTACTAAATACCAAAGGACTCTCCTCACTTTTTTCAAAATACATTTCGTGCAAAAAACCGACATTTCTATTATATATTCTTTTAAATAAAAGTGCCTTTAATATTTTATCATGTTAATAATTCGATTAAAATGATTATCCTATATAATAAAAGAAAAGGGGAG
>NZ_JAWRYN010000699.1:0-269 GCF_046534585.1 Peribacillus sp. SIMBA_075
GTTTTCGATGCGTACTTCTTCTTCCAATTCAGGGTATAGAGTAGCTAAAGATACTTTTACACCTAAATCTCCTTGGTTCTTACTCTCATACAACTCGTTTTTGATGACATGAACTTTCCCTTCAACTAAGTGCCATTCGAGTAAAGTGTATTTTTTATCACCTTTAGACATTTCATTTACAAACACACCTTCAGTGATATGTTGGTAAGCCCACCAACGTGATATAAACCGCTCTGAAGTGACTTACCATACATGACGCTCTTCGGCCC
>NZ_JAWRYN010000700.1:0-269 GCF_046534585.1 Peribacillus sp. SIMBA_075
CTCTTTGCTTAAAAACTCTGATTTCCACAGTTAAACAGTAGACGAATTACTTCCAGAATTGAAACCACTTCTTCTTTTTCTTTTGTTTTGTTTCTAATACTTCCCGCAATGTTTGTATCAATAGTTGATCCCGTTTTTTTATACTTTCATCAATATACTTTCGCAATTCCTTCATTTCTTCTTTAATCTTCGCTATTTCATTTACTGTATCAATTGGAGCAATGTTGTCTTCAAATTGTTTAAGTTGTTTGTCCACGTTGTCCGCTGTG
>NZ_JAWRYN010000701.1:0-269 GCF_046534585.1 Peribacillus sp. SIMBA_075
GATTCATTTTAAAGTTAGGATCAGCCGATGGGATATCATCTTCACATAATACTAAGTGATGCGGTGTTACTTCTGCTGTCACCTTAATTCCAGCACGTTTCGCGTCACGGATTACACGTACAGATCCTTTTGTACTTACGTGACATACGTGGTAGTGACAATTTGCAGCTTCCGCAAGTAAGATGTCCCGGGCAATATGTACGGATTCACATACTGATGGGATACCGTTTAATCCGTGTTTCTCAGAAAACTTCCCTTCATGTACACAT
>NZ_JAWRYN010000702.1:0-269 GCF_046534585.1 Peribacillus sp. SIMBA_075
ATTGATGGTTCCAGCTTAGCTGATCTGAAGAAAAGAGATGGCTGGAATGCGATTCAAGCAGTCAAAGAAAAACAAGTCTTTCAATTGAATACGGATCTCGCATCAAGACCGGGACCGCGATTGGTTGAAGGAGTCGAGGCTCTTGCGAAAAGCATTTATCCTGACACGTTCAAATAAATTCATCATCGCATATACATTAAGTGCTTTACTTCTTGTGGTGAGCATTGGAATGGGAATCTCCTTTGGCAGTTTAAGGATTCCCATTCCTT
>NZ_JAWRYN010000703.1:0-268 GCF_046534585.1 Peribacillus sp. SIMBA_075
GCACCAGTTATATCCGAATCAATCCATAATCCAATACAGTCAAACCATTTTGGGGAGATTTCTTGGCAAGGTCGTGAGTCTCTTTTTTATTTTTTTCTATTTACATCTGACTGGTCTGATTGTAAGAGGCTACGCTGAATTTGTCGTTGGCAATTTCCTCACGAGAACACCAATTAGTGTTGTCATGATCAGTATGGTGTTGGTTGCTGCACTCGCAGTCAAAGGAGGGGGGGAAGTATTAGGGAGGACAGCACAATTCTTTTTCATC
>NZ_JAWRYN010000108.1:0-549 GCF_046534585.1 Peribacillus sp. SIMBA_075
TCTTGTTGATT
The DNA here is from genome assembly GCF_046534585.1 of Peribacillus sp. SIMBA_075. Taxonomy (NCBI): domain Bacteria; kingdom Bacillati; phylum Bacillota; class Bacilli; order Caryophanales; family Bacillaceae; genus Peribacillus; species Peribacillus sp. SIMBA_075. Next base: position 12 of record NZ_JAWRYN010000108.1, read on the forward strand.
ACATCCGTAGTGAAGCCAACAGCGATTGTGCTGCTCAGCTTTGTAGTGGTTCAGGGAATCTACTTCTGGATCATCCGAAATCGCTACTTGTTCCACTTGAAACGTTCCATGTAAATGAGAATGAAAGCAGACAGCCTCTTCAAAATGGAGAGGCTGTTTTATTTATTTATCTAAATAATATCATTAACGAAAATAAAAAAATGAAAATGCTTTCAACAATAAATTTTCTGAATAAATGTTGCATGTTGTCGAAATTCGTAATTACGTAATTCGACTGTATTTTCTATAAATGTACTGCTTGAAGGTTGTATTTTTGAAAAATAAGACGAATAAAGGTGTGATTATATGGAAGAGGTGTTCCGCCGTTCGCTTTATCCCGAATTGGACGATACCGATTACGGCATCATACGGGCCTTGCAGGAAAATGCACGACTGCCATTTACTCAAATCGCAAAGGACCTCGGCGTCACGGAGAAAACAATTCGGATGCGTGTCCAGCAAATGCAAGACGAAGGTATTCTGAGTCTGGTCGGCATCG
>NZ_JAWRYN010000704.1:0-268 GCF_046534585.1 Peribacillus sp. SIMBA_075
CGCCAGGCTTCCTGCGTTCAGAAGCGATGCTTGATCATTTTGGCGTGACCGAATCCACGTGGAAAGATGCTGCGGAAATCGATCCGCATTTCATCGTTTCCGAAACCCCTTATTATATCGGTCAGGCAGTTGTTGCACTCGCGACAGATCCTGCGATTGCAGACAAGTCAGGAAAGACGCTGAGCACATGGGGGCTTTCTGACGAATACGGCTTTACGGATCGGGATGGAACCAGACCGCACTGGGGGCGATATGCTGAGGAGCAAGG
>NZ_JAWRYN010000705.1:0-268 GCF_046534585.1 Peribacillus sp. SIMBA_075
GCCAAGGAGCAACTCATGTTGGTGGTGTAGACCCAGCGGGAGTAGATGGCGACGTCGAAAAATCATTGCAAACAATGATGGAGCTAGCGGTAGAAAACAATGCTGATGTAGATTTGCATTTACATGATCCCGGACATCTAACGATTTTTACCATAAAGAGACTCGCTGCCATGACGGAAGAAGCAGGATGGCAGGGAAGGGTAACTATTAGCCATGCCCTTGGTTTAGGTGACGTGTCATTGTCGGAAGTAAGTGAAGTCGCTGAGAT
>NZ_JAWRYN010000706.1:0-268 GCF_046534585.1 Peribacillus sp. SIMBA_075
TGTATTTTTTTTCATGTTAATTAAACCACCCCGCTACTGTTGACCAAGCTTTTTTCGCAACCGTTTTCACCATATCCTTAATACTATCATCTTCACCATCACCATCTAAATCAACATCCCATTTTACACCTTCTGTGAAATATTATTCCCTTCTCGAAAAGAAGATCAACCCATTAATAAGATCTAGGCTTATCAAAAATTTCAAAAAGCCAAAGATTTTGCTGGTATCGAATCTATTGGGACTCACACTATGCGCAAAACCTTCGGC
>NZ_JAWRYN010000707.1:0-268 GCF_046534585.1 Peribacillus sp. SIMBA_075
ATAAGCATACTGTCATCACTCACTTTAAGGGCCACTTGCCCGTTTGGCGATTCGGCCAGATAGACAACACCGTTCGCCCCTTTTCCCAGCTCTTTTACAATGCGGTAATGATGGTGGTGCCATTTCCCTTTAATCACCGTGCCTAGCGGGATGTTAGAAGCCGAATTCATCATCATGCTCTTCCTTTGCTTCAAGCAGCCCTTTACGTGAACGAACTGATTTGAAATGCTGGAGTGCTTCTCGGAGTGCTGGTCCAGTCGGAGTAATT
>NZ_JAWRYN010000708.1:0-268 GCF_046534585.1 Peribacillus sp. SIMBA_075
CTAGATGAGTCAGAGCAAGAACCTTTTCAACTGAAGCAGAAATTACTTGAGGCTGGTTTGACTCAGTACATGGTATCCATGAGAGAGATTATGCTGTTAAAAATGAGGCAAGGAATCGAACAACTTGATTTACCTAAAAAAAAGAAGGAACAATTATATGAATTTATGACAAAGGAGGAGGGCAATGATTGAACATTCAAAATATCATTGCATATTTAATAAAAAATCCTAGTGTTGTGAATGAATTGGACTTAGGGAATGCAAGTTT
>NZ_JAWRYN010000709.1:0-268 GCF_046534585.1 Peribacillus sp. SIMBA_075
GTTTGCGCGCTGGTGCTTGCCCCGGCAGATACCGCCGCACGTTGAAGAGTCGCGTCGCGACATGGCGGCTCCATGAGCCGGAGTTCCGGCAGAAGGCGTGGCGGCCCTCCGAAAGAGGGGCATGCACAGGAACCAATCAACTGCTGCGTTGATGCTGCCGGCTCCTTCCCCGGTCCGGGTCCTACTCCCGAGCCTCGCGTGCCTCCAGCGCCGCGGCGAACTTCCCCATCAACCGCACCAGGTCCGACACGTCCTGCGGCGACCAGGT
>NZ_JAWRYN010000710.1:0-268 GCF_046534585.1 Peribacillus sp. SIMBA_075
CATCTGCTTGGCGCTCGTCTGGCAGCAAGATTTGGATGAGGTCTGCACGTTTTGCAGCTTCTGCTACAGTCAGTACTTCAAAACCGTCTTTTACCGCTACATCCCAAGATTTCCCTGGGCGCAGACCTACTACTACTTTATAACCACTTTCGCGCAGGTTTTGTGCTTGCGCATGACCTTGACTACCGTAGCCGATGATTGCGATTGTTTTACCACGAAGTGCCTCTTGTTTTACGTCTGCTTCATAATACATTTTTACCATTTGTAT
>NZ_JAWRYN010000011.1:0-143210 GCF_046534585.1 Peribacillus sp. SIMBA_075
AGGAGTCTCGCACTTCCGCTCCAATCAACCTTAAATAGTTTCGTTTTAAAAACAACAATCTTTACGAAAAGAGCCTATTTCTTTATATAAACTCTATTTACATAAAATCAACTATCAGAAGTACGCCAAAGAGCCAAACCCTTATGTATTTAAAGGTTTGGCTCTTGTCTGTTTTTTATCGATTATGCATGATTTTATACATCGTAGATAAATCAACATTTTTGGCTTCTTAAGAAAACTTGCACCATTAGATTGGAAACCACATGGACATGGTGGTTTCCAAATCCGCCTAGATTATGGTAACATCATCATATTTTTGATTCCAAATAAGAAAATGAAACTAAGTCAACGCTGCAATCCCCACCTTAAACTACAATTCTTTCAGGATGAGTGTTTCTCTAAAATATCTTTGGTAGATTGAATTTGTTCAAGAAAATTTCTTTTCCAAAAATATGTTCTTTCACCTGGAAATCTGAGTTACGCTCCCTTCAAACTCATTCACGAGATTTTTGGCTATCTTTTCCACTGCTGGGGAGAAGACGATCTCCTCGTGCAGCCCTGGAACCGAATGTTTATTCACTTTCCCCTGTAATAACGGCTTCCAATCCGTGAACAACTCTCTGCCTTCTTCAGCACTGAAGTAGATGACCTCCCCAAAATATGGCGTTAAAATATGTTCTGCCATTATATTTAGACACTTCCTGTGAGCATCGGTAATCTGCTTTAGACTCGTAAGATCCGCATCGGGCCGGAGCACTCCTTCCGCGATCAACTGATCAACAAGCATGCCCTGTTGATGGACGAGCTCTTCTTCCTGCTCCACTAGCTCTAAATGGGTGAAATGCTCCAATATATAAGATAGCATTTCATCCTCTGTCTTGTAATCCTGTTCTGAAGGCACCTTGGTATCCATGAGTACCAACACCTCAACTTCTTCTCCCTGGTTCCGTAGCATAGTTGCGATTTCATAGGCGATGGCACCGCCCAGAGACCATCCTCCCAGACGATACGGCCCCTCTGGCTGAGCGCGCTTCATTTCCTCGATGTAGAGTTGAACTACTTCCGATAAAGTCAACCCGTTCATTCCTTCTTTCTCTACGAGAGGATTCTGTAGACCATAAAATGAGCAGTGATCCTTGAGTAACCTTGCTAGCTGAATGTAACAGAATACATTCCCCATAAACGGATGAACACAGAAGAAAGGTCTTTTCTCTGATTCTTGTAGTGGAACCAGAACCGATAACGATTTTGCCATACCATGATTCTCACGGATGAGATAAGCGATCCCTTCCACTGTCGGGTTCTTAATCAGTGCGGACACCTTAATCTCTTTTCCAAATTTCTCTCTGACCTTTGAAATCAATTTGATTACAAGGAGTGAGTGACCCCCTAAATTGAAGAAATCATCGTTTACATGGACATCTTCTATCTGTAGCAAATCCTGCCAGATCGTAATCAGCTGATACTCGATTTCATCCCGTGGGATGATTGGTGTAGAAAAGGTACTTTCTCTTTGAATCGTTAAGCTGTTCAGTGCCTTTCGATCAACCTTCCCATTTGTTGTAAGCGGAACCGCGTCTACCTCAATAAAGTGTCCAGGAACCATATAATTCGGTACTTGTCTCTTGAGATGCTCACGCCATTCATGCATACTTCCTTCACCCACCACATAGGCAACCAATCTCTGATCTCCTGGTTGGTCCTCTCTTATCAAGACTACTGCCTCTTTCACCGATGGATGACTTTCTAAATTCGCTTCAATCTCTCCAAGCTCAATCCGGAATCCTCGAATTTTCACTTGATTATCGATTCTTCCCAGATAATCCAAATGGCCATCAGCTAAATAGCGGACTAGATCTCCCGTCCGGTATAACCGTTCCCCATTATTAAATGGATGAGGAATAAAACGTTCGGACGTCAACTCTGGACGATTCAAGTATCCTCTCGCCAGGCCTGCTCCACCGATATAAAGTTCACCCGTTACACCAACTGGAACAGGTAAACAATTCCCATCCAATACATAGGCTTGAACGTTCGGCAACGGACGGCCAATGGTAACCCGCTTACTATCTTTTTTGATACGATAGCATGTCGCATCGACAGTACATTCCGTAGGACCATACACGTTATAAAAATGGACCTTGTCAGCCTCTACTAATTGTTCCCACAGTGATGGCATAATCGCTTCTCCACCAACCAGTACCTTGCTTGGAACATGAACACCATCGTTTGTTTCCAACGCACCCTCATCTATGATTAATTGGAGTAGTGAAGGAGTTATATCGAACATTTCCAACTTATTCTCCCGAATATAAGATACAAACTGTTGAGGATCACTGCGAACTTCGTTCGGAATAATATACAAACTAGAACCATACAAAAGCATTTGTAATTGTTTAACGGATGAATCAAAGGCGATTGAGGCATTTAGACCAACGCGCATGTTAACAGGTGTCACATGCGAAAAAACCTCTTTCTGTAAACCATAGGATAGATTTAATACCGAATGATGCTGCACCAAAACCCCTTTTGGATTCCCGGTCGAACCTGAAGTGTAGATCACATACGCCAAGTTTTCTCCTGTCACTTTACATATGGGTGAAAGGGTGTTTTCTTGCGAAATCATTGCTTGATCCCGGTCCAAACAAACTGTTTCAACTTCTTCAGGTATCCAACCTTGTGATACTTCGTTCGTAACCAATATTTGAATCCCTGTGTCCTCCAGAATATATCGCAGGTGACTTTCTGGATACGCTGGATCCAATGGAACATAAGCTGCACCGGCTTTCCAGATTCCCATGAGACCGACAATCATCTCAACTGAACGTTGGAAACAAAGCCCGACCAATGATTCGGTCCCAACCCCACATTTATGGAGATAATGGGCCAATTGGTTTGCTTTTTCATTCAGCTCCCGATACGTCAACTGCTGATTTTCATCCACTACCGCCACCGTGTCAGGTGTACGATCCACTTGATCTTCAAACAGTTTGTGGATCACACTCTCACGTGGATATGCCGCTGCATTATCATTCCATTCTTCCAGTAGTTGTTTCTTTTCTATTTCCGTAACATACACCAGCTCCGACAGAGTTTGATCAACGTTCTCGATCATTTGCTTTAACACCTGGCTTAAATGACCCAGCATCCGTTCAATGGTTAGGCCATTAAACTTGCTGCGATCATACTTCAACTTTAACAACAACTGGCTTTCTGGAACAACTGTCAATCCCAATGGATAATGAGTTTGCTCTACTCCTTCCAACTCACCAATTTCTAGATTTCCTGAAGACTCCTCTTTCACTGGGTAGTTTTCAAACACATACAAGCTATGGAACAGCGGGGTTCCTCTAGGAACTTCACTCCATCCTTGAATCTCTGTCAAGGAAGCATATTCATATTGTCTTCTTTCTATCTCTTCCTCTTGTATCTTATGCAACCAATCCATTACTTTTATATCATCTAGCAACTTAATTCGCGTCGGTGATGTGGTAATAAAGGGACCTACAATGTTTTCAACATCAATAATCTCCGTAGGGCGTCCCGAGCTAGTTACACCATAGACAATGTCATCTTCTCCACTATACCGGCTCATGAGATACGCCCACGCACCTTGAATTACCGTATTCAAAGTGAGCCTCTTGCGCTTCGCCCAGTTTTGTAGCGCTTGGGTTTGCTCTTCTGATAAATAAGTTACCTTCTCCGTGTAACCTTTTTCTTGCTCCTTACTTTCTAAGCCAAGCAGGGTTGGCGCTGTAAAGCCTTTGAGTTTCTCCCTCCAGAATTGTTCGGCTTGTTCCTGATCCTGCTCTTTCAGCCATTGAATATATTTCTTGTATGGCGGTGACTTGGGTAAATCCACAGCCTCTCCTTTTATCCTCTTCTGATACACTGTAAGCAATTCGTTAAAGACCAGTGGCAAGCTCCATCCATCCAACAAAATATGGTGATGCGTCCAAACAACCCGATATTCTTCCTCCGCTTCTTGAATGACAGTCACCCGCATCAATGGCGCTTCATCAAAAAGAAAGGCCTGGTTTCGATCCGTCGCCAAAAAGGCTTTTCGTTTCTCCTCTTTTTCTTCAGCAGACAGCGCACGCCAATCCACTTCATTCAGCTTAAATGGGATATGTGCATACACCACTTGTAAAGGATTTTCAATCTCATCCCACACAAATGCCGAACGAAAGATCTCATGCCGCTGGATCGTCGATTTCCACGCCTGCTCGAAAGTAAGGATATCCAATTTCCCTTTAAACAGGAAACTTAATTGCACCATATACGGCGCCGAATGTTCATCCCCTTGATCATGCAGCGTATGAAAGATCATGCCTTCCTGCAAAGGTGATAGCGGATACAGGTCGATAATCGGATAATTCTTTCCACGATTCATCTTACATAGTACTTTGTTCAAATCTGCTGGGGTGAGATTTGCAATCGCAAAATCCGAAACGGTCAGCGTAGATTCTCCACCCGAAGAATGAATCAATCCACTCAGTTGATGGAGCATATTCTCTGCAACACTTTGAATGGTCGACTCCGCAAACTGTCCAACATTGTACACCCAAGTGAAATGAAGTTTTCCATCGGTTACAATCCCGATTACATCGATCAAATGTGATCGCTTGGAACCAGAAGCATGATCTAAGCGCGTAAACCCGGTCTCCGGAGCAAACATGGCATCGTCAGAGAACATTTGGTCAAATTGTCCAAGATAGTTAAAACTAATGGACGGAGTGATTTGAGACTGGAATAGCTCACGCATCGCTGGATTCAAGTACCGCAAAATCCCATAGTCAACGCCCTTATTAGGAATTTGGCGCACTTGTTCTTTGACTGCTTTTAATGCTGCGGTGGGCGTGTTAGCACCTGTAATATTCAAGTGAACAGGATAGATACTTGTAAACCATCCCACGGTTCTCGATAGGTCAACGTCTTCGATGATCTCTTCCCGGCCATGACCCTCCAAATCCACGGTCAGCGTCGTATGACCTGTCCATGCTGCCGTAGCCTGTACCAATGCTGTCAATAGCACTTCATTGATTTGGACACGATGAGTGCTTGAAATCTCTTGCAATAACGCACGGGTCTCTTTCTCATCCAGCACCACGGTAATCTCCTCGGTTCCTGTGTTTGCTGGAACTTCGAGGGTGGTATCCACTGGTAGCATAGCCACCTCTTGTTCGGATTGCTGCTCCCAGTAATCACGCACTCCTTGCACAATCCCAGCTTCAGCGTAATGATGCAATTTCTCCGACCACGCTTTAAAGGATGTACTCTTTGTAGGTAATTGGATCATCTGAGCATGGCTCGCTTGATTATACGCCGTTTGCAGATCCTCCAGTAAAACCCGCCAAGAAACACCATCCACTGCTAAGTGATGAATCACCCAGAATAATCGGCCGGCTCTCTTCTCGCCTTCATCAAAATACACCATTCTCATTAGCGGTCCTGCGTGTAAGTGCAAGCTTGCTTGTGCAGTGTCAATCTCCGCTTGAATTACTTGATGCCATTCTGCTTGTGGCACTCCTTCTAATGAAATCACGGTCAGCGTCGATTGTTCTTCAATCCCTTCGTTCCGCTGTTTCCAAGCTCCACCCGGAAAACGTTCATATCTTAAACGCAAGGCATCGTGATGGATTAGAAGGGTACGGACAGCTTTCTCCAGTAATACTATATCCAGTCGCTCTTTTGTTCTAAAAAACATGGATTGATTCCAATGATGTGGGTTAGGATGATCTTGTGCAAAAAACCATTGCTGGATTGGTGTAAGGATCAGTTCTCCAGTTACGACTCCTTGTTCCGCTTGTACACCCTGCTCTTCTTTGACTACTTGCGCCAACTCGGAAATCGTTTGGTGTTCAAACATTTGCTTTGGTGTCAATTGCAAACCTGCTTGCTTTGCGCGAGAGACAATCTGAATGCTGAGAATCGAGTCTCCACCGATTTCAAAAAAGTTTTCATGAATGCCAATCGGTTTTGTGCCTAACACACGTTCCCATATCATGGTAAGTATTTGTTCACTCTCATTTCTTGGAGCCACGTAACCTCCTTTTGTCCCTTGATGATCTGGCACAGGCAAAGTTTTCCGATCAATCTTTCCATTTAAGGTCAATGGTAACTCTTCCATCCCGACAAAGTAGGCGGGAACCATATGGCTTGGCAGTTGTGCTTTGAGATACTCGCGCCATTCTTCTTTACGCCCTTCACCCACTACATAGGCTACCAATCTCTTATCTCCTGGCTGATCTTCTCTCACCATCACAACGGCCTCTTTTACCGAGAGATGCTCCTGTAAGGTTGCCTCAATTTCCCCAAGCTCAATCCGAAATCCTCTAATTTTCACTTGGTTATCCAATCTTCCTAGATAATCCAAGTTACCATCAGGAAGGTGCCTCACGAGATCTCCTGTTCGATATAGCCTCTCTCCTTCTTTGAAAGGATGGGGAATAAAACGTTCGGACGTTAACTCTGGACGATTCAAATATCCTCTCGCTAGGCCTGCTCCACCGATATAAAGTTCACCCGTTACACCAACTGGAACAGGTAACCAATTCCCATCCAATACATAGGCTTGAACGTTCGGCAACGGACGCCCAATGGTTACTCGCTTACCATCTTTTTTGATACGATAGCATGTAGCATCGACAGTACATTCCGTAGGACCATACACGTTATAAAAATGGATCTTGTCAGCCTCAGCTAATTGTTCCCACAGTGACGGTACAATTGCTTCGCCACCGACCAGTACCTTGCTTGGAACATGAACACCATCGTTTGTTTCTAACAACCCGCCATCTATGAGTAATTGGAGTAATGAAGGGGTCATATCGAACATTTCCAACTTATTCTCCCGAATATATGATACAAACTGTTGGGGATCACTGCGAACTTCGTCCGGAATAATATACAAACTTGAACCATACAAAAGCATTTGTAATTGCTGAATGGATACATCAAAGGCGATCGAAGCATTTAAACCGACACGCATGTTAACAGGTGTCTCATGCGAAAAAACTTCTTTCTGTAGACCATATGATAGATTTAGTACCGAATGATGTTGCACCAAAACGCCCTTTGGATTCCCGGTCGAACCCGATGTATAGATCACATATGCCAAGTTTTCTCCTGCCACTTCACATATTGGTGAAAGGGTACTTTCTCGCGAGATCATCGCTTGATCCCGATCCAAACAAACTGCTTCGACTTCTTCGGGTATCCACTCTTCTAATGCTTCGTTCGTGACCAATACTTGAATCCCTGTGTCCTGCAGAATATATCGCAGGCGACTTTCTGGGTATGATGGATCCAACGGAACATAGGCTGCCCCAGCTTTCCAGATTCCCATTAGACCGACAATCATCTCAACTGAACGTTGGAAACAAAGCCCGACCAATGATTCGGTCCCAACCCCACATGTTTGGAGATAATGGGCCAATTGGTTTGCTTTTTCATTCAGCTCCCGATACGTCAACTGCTGATTTTCATCCACTACCGCCACCGTGTCAGATGTAAGATCCACTTGATCTTCAAAAAGTCTGTGGATCACACTCTCACGTGGATACGCTTCAGCATTATCATTCCACTCTTCCAGCAATTGCCACTCCATCTCCGGTAGCAACGTCAACTTCGTCAGTGATTTATCGGGATGTTCCACGATTTCATTCAACCAGTTTTCAAAATGCTCAGCCATACGTCTGATGGTTACAACATCAAATAAATCAGTATTAAAGACAAAAGAAAGGACCAAACCCTCTTCCTTCTCTAGGGCGCTTAAACTCAAATCAAACTTGGCGTTCGAATCCTGAATTTCCATCGCTTCTAAACTTCTTCCATGAAGCTCTGGTAGCTCATGTTTCGTGTTTTGCAACGTAAACATGGTTTGGAAGATCGGAGAATGACTTATACTTCGCTCGGATTGTATGACTTCTACAATCTTTTCAAACGGAACATCTTGGTACTCATACGCCTTCAATGCTTTTGTCCGTACCTGAGACAGCAACTCTTGGAATGTTGGTGCGCCACTCAGATCAGCCCGATAAACCAACGTGTTGACGAAGAAACCAATCAATCCTTCAATCTCGCGATAATTCCGATTTGCAATCGGGCTTCCGACAAGAATATCCGATTGTCCTGTATAACGAGAGAGAAAGCTTTGATACGATGCAAGTAAGGTCATGAAGAGCGTCGATCCTTCTTGACGACTAAGCTCATTCAATTTGTCGCGTAACGCGCGTGACAGCAACACAGTGTGTGTCGATCCGCTATGGGTTTGCACCGCAGGACGAGGACGATCCATCGGCAACATTAAGACTGGTAACTCGCCAGACAGCTCTTCCTTCCAATATGCAAGCTGTCGATCAAGTACTTCTTCTTTTAACCATTCCCTTTGCCATTGGGCAAAGTCGGCATATTGAATCGGTAATGGTGCGAGTTCTGCTGGTTTGCCGCCAACCGCATCTTCATAGAATGCCATCCATTCTTGGAGCAAGATTTCCATCGACCAGCCATCAGAGATAATATGATGCATCGTACAAAGAAGAATCCATTCTTCTTCAGCGATTTGCACGATTTGCCCACGAATCAACGGACCTTGCCCTAAGTCAAATGGTGCTTCGACTTCGTTTTTGATCCATTGTTCCATTTCTCTTTCTCGCTCTTCCGGAGAAAGCGTAGTTAGATCCATTTTAGGAAGGGACCGGAGAGCATACGGTTGAATCTGCTGCACAGGGTGACCATCCACTTCATGGAATACCGTTCGTAAAGATTCATGACGTTCTATCAGCCTATTCCATCCCGTCTCCAATGCTTCGGGTACCCAATTCCCTGTAAGACGGCAAACCATCGGCATATTATATAGTGCACTATTGGGCTGAAATTGGTCGATGAACCACAGGCGCTGTTGGGCATAAGAGAGCGGAATGGCTTCTCCCCGTTCCATCGGTATAAGCGGTGGAATCTCTCGTTTTTTGTCTCCTTTACACAATTGGTCCAGTCGCTTCGCCAACGCCTCCACTGTTGTATGCTCAAACAGTTCACGCACTAGCAGTTCGATTTGTAATGCTTCTTTTAACCTGGAGACAACTTGCGTAGCAAGTAGCGAGTGTCCACCTCGCTCGAAGAACGAATCCTGAACACCAATATTTTCTATTTCCAGTACTTGACTCCATACCGAAGCGATGAGCTCTTCCATCAGAGTTCTTGGGTATACGGTATTTTCAGTAGATGGTTCATCAGGCATTGGCAATGCTTTCAAATCGAGTTTTCCATTCGGTGTGAGTGGTAAAAATGCCATCTCGACAAAGTGTGCCGGAACCATGTAATTCGGTAAATGTGTTTGCAGATGCTCCCGCCATTCATGAACACTTCCTTCACCAACTACATAAGCTACCAATCGCTTGTCTCCTGGATGATCCTCTCTCACCAGGACAACAGCTTCCTTTACAGACAAATGCGCCTGCAGCGTTGCTTCAACTTCTCCTAGTTCAATCCGGAAACCGCGAATTTTTACTTGGTCATCCATACGACCATGGAATTGGAGATCACCTCCAGGAAGATAACTTGCTTTGTCCCCGGTGTAATAGAGACGTTCCCCTGACTTGAACGGATGCAGAATGAATTTTTCCTCTGTGAGTTCCGGACGATTGGCATAGCCGCGAGCAAGGCTCTTTCCTCCGATATAGAGATCTCCAATCACACCCACCGGCACCGGCTGAAGGTGAGAATCTAACACGTATACTTCTGTATTCGCAATCGGCCGACCAATTGGCGGAGTACCTGTTGACATTCCTACAGGCACGTAACAATCAGTGGCAACGACGGTATTTTCCGATGGACCATACTGATTAATCACTGCAAAAGGGATTTGTTCAGATGGATACTGTGTTAACTGATCTCCTCCCGTAATGATAAAACGGAGATCCGTCTTCTCTGGCCAAGATAATTTCAAGAGTCTTTCGAGTATAGGTGTAGGCGCAAAGCTAGCCGTTATCCGTGAATCAATGAGCCAATCTCTTAGAGCCTCTGGATTGATCCGCAACTCTTCTGTTGATAGGTATAGTGCTGCACCAGCAGTGAGATAAGGCCATATCTCCTGGACAGCTGAGTCAAAGGCAATCCCCGCAATCTGAGTCGCACGATCCTGTGCTGTAATTTGGTATACCGCTTGATGCCAAGAAACCATATTCATCAATGACCGATATTCGACCATGACACCCTTTGGCTTTCCTGTGGAGCCAGAGGTGTAGACGATATAAGCTAAGTGCTCGGGTTTTACCCGCCGCTTCGGTGCGTTCACGCTTTCATCTGTCATTTCTTCTAATCTCACCGTTTCGACCTGTTCTGAAAGGTTTTCTTGCGCTGCTGTCGTCACCACGATTTGGATCCCTGCATCTTCAATCATGTATTGTAACCGTGATTTCGGATACAACGGATCTAGGACGACATAGGCCCCGCCAGCTTTTAATATACCAAGTAAACTTGCCATGAGCTCAGCCGATCTCGGGAGGTAGACGCCCACAACTGATTCAGGAACAACCCCTTTTCTCTGCAAAACTTGTGCCAACTGATTTGCTTGCGCATCCAGTTCACCATAGGTCCACTCTCTCATTTGATCGACCACTGCAATCGTATCGGGACGTCGTGCTACTTGGTCCTCAAATCCGTCGCAAATAAGACCCACTTGGGACATCTCCGTTGCGGTGTCATTCCATGTCTCTACTAACAGATCACGCTCAAATTCGGATAGCATACCAAGACTATTCAACGGTTTTTGTGGATGAAGAGAAACTTCATTTAGCCATGTCTCAAAATGTCCTGCCATTCGTTCGATGGTTGTAACATCAAATAAATCCTTATTGTATTCAAAAGCGAACATTAATCCTTCTTCCGTCTCTGCTGCCATTACACTTAAATCAAATTTCGAGATCGGACTATGGCTTTCTATCATTTCGATCCTTCTTCCAGACAAAACCGGAAGCTCTTGTTTCATATTTTGTAAGATGAACATCGTCTGAAAGATCGGGGAATGACTTGTACTCCGCTCGGGCTGCACAACTTCCACAATTTTTTCATATGGAATATCTTGATATTCGTATGCTTTCAGTGCCTTTTGACGTACCTGAGACAATATATCTTGGAAGGTCGGTGTACCACTCAGGTCAGCCCGATAGACCAGCGTGTTCACGAAGAAGCCGATTAATCCTTCACTCTCTCTGTAATTACGATTCGCAATTGGACTTCCGACGAGAATATCTTCTTGTCCTGTATAACGGGAGAGGAAGCTTTGATACGCAGCCAACAGGGTCATGAAGAGAGTCGATCCTTCTTGACGACTGAGTTCGTTCAGTTTGTCGCGTAATGAACGTGACAGCAACACAGTGTGTGTCGATCCGCAATGGGTTTGTACCGCCGGACGCGGGCGATCCATCGGCAGTTGTAGCACGGGAAGTTCACCAGACAATTCATCCTGCCAATAGTGGAGTTGCTGTTTAAGCACTTCTTCCTTCAACCATCCCTTTTGCCACTGAGCAAAGTCCGCATATTGGATCGGTAAAGGTTCAAGTTCCGCTACCTTCTCACCCACTGCTCCCTCATAGAAAGCTATCCATTCGTTAAGTAGGACTCCCATCGACCATCCATCCGAAACGATATGATGCAGGGTGCAGAGGAGGACCCATTCCTCTTCTCCCACTCGCAAGAGGATCGTCCGAGTCAGCGGGCCTTCTTCTAGGTCAAATGGCACTTCTGTTTCTTGCTGCAACAAACGCTTAACTTCCGATTCTCGCTCTTCCGGAGAAAGCATAGTTAAATCCATTTGAGAAAGGGGCCGAAAGGCATGCGGTTGAATCTGCTGCACAGGATGACCATCCACTTCATGGAACACTGTCCGTAAAGATTCATGACGTTCTATCAGCTGATTCCATCCCGTCTCCAATGCTTCGGGTACCCAATTCCCTGTAAGACGGCAAACCATCGGCATATTATAAAGTGAACTATTGGGCGTGAATTGGTCGATGAACCACAGGCGCTGTTGGGCATAAGAGAGCGGAATCGCATCCCCCCGTTCCATCGGCATAAGCGGTGGAATCTCCCGTTTTTTGTCTCCTTTACGCAACTGATCCAGTCGCTTCGCCAGCGCCTCCACCGTTGAATACTCAAATAGTTCACGCAACGGTAGTTCGATTTGGAAGACTTCTTGTAAACGTGAGACAACTTGGGTAGCGAGTAGCGAGTGGCCACCAAGTTCAAAGAAGGAAGCCTGAACACCAATATTTCCTATGCCTAACACTTGACTCCATACAGACGCGATGAGCTCCTCCCCTGGTGTCCGCGGTAAGACAATATCGGCACTCACGGACTGTCCTTCCAATGCCAGTAAGGCTTTGCGATCGATTTTGCTATTCGGAGTAAGGGGCATCGCTTCCATTTCAACAAAGTATGCCGGGACCATGTAATTCGGTAATTGCGCCTTTAGGTGCTCGCGCCATTCTCCAGTGTTTCCTTCACCCACCACATATGCTACTAACCGCTTGTCTCCTGGACGATCTTCCCTTACCAGCACGACAGCTTCTTTCACAGATGGATGATCATGTAGGACCGCTTCAACCTCTCCCAGCTCAATCCGGAAGCCTCTGATTTTCACTTGATTATCTACTCTGCCGATATACTCCAAGTTGCGGTCATTCAGATACCTCACCAGGTCCCCGGTCCGATAGAGTCGTTCCCCTTCCTTAAATGGATGCGGAATAAAACGTTCAACAGTTAACTCTGGACGATTGAAGTAACCACGTGCCAAGCCTACACCACCAAGGTAAAGTTCCCCAGCCACACCAACCGGTACCACCTGTTGGTTTTGATCCAATACATACAATTCGGTATTATCAATCGGACGACCAATTGGAATGAGCATCAGTTCTTTTTCTAAATCACAATTATAGTAAGTAACATCTACAGTCGCTTCGGTAGGACCATACAAGTTGCATAACTTCGTTTGCTGAAAATCATAAAATACACCCTTAAACCGGCGAACCTGTTCGGAATTTAACGCTTCTCCACTAGTGAAAACCTGACACAAAGACGATACGTCCTTTTTTGCTCTGGATTGTTCCATATAATCCAAGAATGCAGATAACATCGACGGAACAAAGTGCATCGTGGTCACACGATATCGCTCAATGCACTCCTCAATCATTGCAGGATCCTTCTCTCCACCCGGCGGAAGTAAACAAACACGCGCTCCTACAAATGACCACCAAAATAATTCCCAGACAGAGACATCAAACGAAAACGGCGTTTTTTGAAGAATCGTATCCTGTTCAGATAATGGATAGTTTTTTTGCATCCACTGTAATCGGTTGATAACCGAGTGGTGTTCGATCATCACTCCCTTCGGATTCCCTGTCGAACCCGAAGTGTAAATGATATACGCCAAGTTTTTTGCTGTCACTCCACTCACTGGCGCCAAGCCACTCTCTTTAGAAATCGCTGCTTGATCCCGATCCAAACAAATCGCTTGGATCCCTTCGGGCAACCAACCTAGTAGCGCTTCCTTCGTTAAAAGCACTTGGATCTGTGAGTCCTTTAATATGTATCTCAGGCGATTTTCGGGATAACTCGGATCCAGCGGGACATAAGCCCCGCCGGCTTTGAGAATTCCTAAGAGACCAATCATCATATCGGGTGAACGCTCGAAACATATCCCGACCAATGATTCAGGACCTATATCCCGTTTTTGTAAATAATGGGCCATTTTGTTCGCTTTCTCGTTGAGTTCTTGATAAGTCAGCTGTCCACCTTCATATACTACCGCCACCGCTTCAGGTGTACGCGCAACCTGCTGTTCAAACAGTTCGTGAATCATGCTCTCATTTGCATAAACTGCATCAGTGTCATTCCATTCTTCCAAGAGCTGCTTCTGCTCTGTGTCCGATAGCATCGTCAGGTTTGTATATGATTCATCTGGATGATGAACGATTTCGTTCAACCAGTTTTCAAAATGCCCCGCCATACGTGCAATGGTTCTACTGTCAAATAAATCTGTATTGTACTCAAAAGTGACATGTAGGTCTTCCTCCACCTCATACGCGGTTAGACTCAAATCAAATTTCGCGATCGAGATATTACTTTCTATCATTTCCAAACTTCTCCCAGACAGCTCTAATCGTTCTTGTTTTATATTCTGTAGCGTAAACATGGTCTGGAAGATGGGCGAATGGCTAGTGCTCCGTTCAGGTTGTACCGCTTCTACCACTTTTTCAAACGGAATATCTTGATATTCATATGCCTTCAACGCCTTTTTCTTTATCTGAGACAAAATCTCCCGGAACGTAGGAGCCCCATTCAGGTCCGCCCGATAGACTAACGTATTAACAAAGAAGCCGATTAATTCCTCTACTCCTTTATGATTCCGATTCGCAATCGGACTTCCGACGAGAATATCATTTTGCCCCGTATAGCGTGCAAGAAAGCTCTGATACGCAGCCATTAAGGTCATGAATAAGGTGGATCCTTCTCGCTGACTTAAATTCTTCAATGCACTGAGTAGTGTGTGAGGTACAATCACACGACATGTGTCCCCAGCGTACGTTTGCGTAACCGGTCTAGGGCAATCCAACGGCAGTTGTAATATAGGAAGCTCACCGGACAATTCTTCCTGCCAATACGTGAGTTGTCGATCCAACACTTCACCCTGCAACCACTGCTTTTGCCATTTCGCAAAGTCTGCATATTGAATCGATAGCGAATTTAGTCCGGCAGGCTTCCCACTCGTTTCCTCCTCATAGAAGGCAAGCAATTCATTGATCAATATGCCAATGGACCACGCATCAGAAATAATATGGTGCATGGTACATAGCAATAACCATTCATCTTTCCCTAATTGAACCAGTTGATTGCGGATCAAAGGGCCATTCATTAAATCAAATGGCTCCTGCGCTTCTCTTGCAATCAAACTCTCTATCTCTTTTTCCTTTACTTCCAGAGGAAGGTGAGAATAATCCTCTACAGGTAGTTTTCTAGGAAGATATTCCACAATATGTTGTACCGGTTGGTCTCCTACTTCCTTAAAAACGGTGCGTAATGATTCATGACGCTCAATGAACCGATTTAATCCCTTTTCCAATGCTCCAGGTAGCCAATGCCCTTTCAGACGCCATACTGTCGGAATATTATATAATGAACTGTTTGGGTTAAATCGGTCCATAAACCATAATCGTTGTTGTGCATAGGACAACGGAAGCGTTTCTTTCTCCTTTTTTTGCATCTGCTTCTGAAGCCACTCCCTTTTCTCAGGAGAAAGCGAATCCAGCTTCGCAAGTAAATCACTTCTCATTTTTTTACCCCTTCCTCAACCAAGTTGCTCTCGAATATACCTTGCGCTTCTTCCTCTGATAACTCTTCCAATTGCTTAAGAAGTTCAAGTAACTCTTCATCATTACTCGCTGCTGCTTCTTTTTGAATATAGTCTTGAAAACTTACATTCCCCTTACTATCATTCTGTGCTTGCTCATTTCCACTGCATTGCAGCTGATTAACCCGTTCTGCCAATTCCTGCACCGTAGTATACGTAAATAAATCATGCAGTGGTAACTCAATCCCAAAGGCTTCTTTCAGGCTAGTAACAGCTTGTGTAGCGAGTAATGAATGGCCACCAAGTTCAAAAAAAGAATCATGAATCCCGATATTTTCCGTGCCTAAAACTTGATGCCATATCGAAACAATTGCTTCTTCCGTAGGTGTACGAGGGGCAACATAACCACCTTCTGCTCCCTTGCGCTCTGGTACAGGTAAGGCTTTCCGATCGATTTTCCCATTTGGGGTGAGCGGGAAAGCTGTCAATCCGACAAAGTGTGCCGGAACCATGTAATTTGGTAACTTTGTCTTGAGATAATCACGCCAATCATGAGCATTTTCTTCTCCCACTACATAGGCAACCAAACGCTGATCACCCGGATGATCTTCTCGTACCATCACAACAACTTCGTTTACCAATGAATGACTTTGTAACGTCGCTTCAATCTCACCTAGCTCAATCCGGAATCCACGGATCTTCACTTGATGATCGATCCGACCGAGATAATCCAAAGTCCCGTCCGGCAGGTACCTCACAAGGTCCCCCGTCCGATATACTCGCTCCCCTTCTTTAAATGGATGCGGGATAAAACGCTCGTTTGTTAAGTCAGGGCGGTTTAAGTAGCCACGCGCCAAGCCTGATCCCCCAATGTAAAGCTCACCGGCTACACCAATCGGTACCATTTGCTGGTTTGCACTGAGGACATATACTTCCGTGTTAGAAATGGGTCTGCCAATCGGTGGTACCTTGTACTTGACACCCTTTTCTAGCTTCATATACGTGGAATAAGTAGTATCTTCGGATGGACCGTACAAGTTGTACACCTTTTCAATTGGACTACTCTCATACAAGTGCTCGACTAATGACTGGGGCAACGGTTCTCCAGCCAAATTCATCACCTTTACCGAAGAAGGGATTGTATTTGCCCGAACCAGTTCCTTCGCAGCTGATGGTACAGTGTTGACCAAAGTCACATCCCTCGTAGTCAACTTGTCCAGATGAAGAGCACTTTCAGCGACAATCACCTTACCACCCATCGTCAAAGGAACAAACACTTCAAAAACCGATAGATCAAAGGATAGTGAAGTTGAAGCCAGCACTCCCGCTAATTCCTGTCGGGAATAGGTTTGATGTGCCCAATGGATCATCGTCAACGCACTCCGATGCTCAATCATCACTCCCTTAGGCTTGCCAGTTGATCCTGAGGTATAGATGATATAAGCTAGGTTATCGCTTGTCACTTCACCCGTACATGCCGTCGTCACTTCCTGTTCGATTTCCGCTCGATCACGATCGATACAAATCATGTCAACGGATTCCGGTAACGTCATTTTTTGCGGCAACTTTTCCTGTGTCACCAGTACTTCGATATGAGCATCCGCTAAAATATACCGTAATCGACTCTCCGGATACGAAGGATCAATCGGTACATACGCTCCTCCTGATTTCATGATTCCTAAAAGACCGACAATCATCTCGGATGAACGTGTAACGCTGATCCCAACCAATGATTCACATCCCACCCCACGCTTATGGAGATAATGGGCCAACTGATTGGAACGTTCGTCCAGTTCCCGATATGTCAGCTCCTCATCTTCGCACACTACCGCGATTGCTTCTGGCGTTTTCTCCACTTGTTCCTCAAACAATGTATGGATCGTTTCTTCACGTAGGTCGACAACATCTGTGTCATTCCATTCCTCTAGTAACCGCTTATATTCTGCTTTCGGCAGCATATTCAGTTTTGTTAAAGAATCTTTTGGATGAGATACAATTTCAGATAACCAATGTTCAAAATGTCCTGCCATTCGTTCAATGGTTGCAGCATTAAACAAATCGGTATTATATTCAAAAGTTAGCAATAGCCCTTCTTCCGTCTCCGATGCAAACAAACTCAAATCAAATTTGGCAATCGAAGTATGACTTTCCATCATCTCCATGTTTCTTTCAAATAGCTGAGGTAACCCTTGTTTCGTATTCTGCAAGGTAAACATGGTCTGGAAAATCGGCGAATGACTGGTATTCCGTTCAGGTTTTACCGCTTCTACCACTTTCTCAAACGGAATGTCCTGGTACTCGTATGCTTTTAGTGCTTTTATTCGTATCTGCGACAGAAGTTCTTGGAACGTCGGATTTCCACTGAAATCAGCTCGATAAACCAACGTATTTACAAAGAAACCTATTAATCCTTCAATCTCTTTAACATTCCGGTTCGCAATCGGGCTTCCAACCAAGATGTCGTCTTGTCCCGTATAACGAGCAAGAAAGCTTTGATACGCCGCCATTAAGGTCATAAAAAAGGTGGTTCCTTCTTGCTGACTTAACTCTTTGAGCTTTTCCCGGAGGAAATATGGCAACATCAGAGTCTGACTTGCTCCACGGTGAGTTTGAACAGCAGGTCGAGGACGATCCATCGGTAATTGCAAGACCGGTAACTCACCATGCAATTCTTCCTTCCAATATTGAAGGTGTTCATCAAGATCCTCTTCTTTTTGCCATTCTTTTTGCCACAGGGCAAAGTCCGCATATTGAACAGGTAACTTCTTCAGCTCCACTGGCTTTCCACTTAGCGCTCCTTCATAAAAAGCCATCCATTCTTCGAGCAAGATTCCCATTGACCATCCATCCGAAATAATATGATGCATCGTACAAAGGAGTATCCATTCCTCTTTGTCCATTTTCAAAATTCGCGTTCGAATCAAGGGACCTTGTCCCAAATGAAATGGTTCTTCCGCTTCGTTTTGAATGAACCGCTTCATCTCTCTTTCTCTGTCTTCCAGAGAGAGAATTGTTAGATCCATTTGGGGGAGGGGCCTGAAGACATGCGACTGAATCTGTTGGATCGGTTGACCCTCTCGCTCTTGAATCACCGTCCGCAATGATTCATGACGTTCAATCAACTGATTCCATCCCGTCTCCAATGCTTCAAGTGACCATTTCCCTGTCAGTCGGCATGCTGCATGAATATTGTACATCGCACTATTTGGCGTTAACTGATCAATGAACCATAGGCGTTTCTGTGCGTAGGAAAGCGGAATGGATTCTTCCCGTGCCATAGGTACAAGTGGCGGAATCTCTCGTTTTTTGTCTCCTTTACACAACTGATCCAGTCGCTTCGCCAATGCCTCCACCGTATCGTACTTGAAAAGTTCGCGTAGCGGGATTTTGATCTGGAATGCTTCTTGTAATCGAGAGACGATTTGGGTAGCAAGCAGTGAGTGCCCACCCCGTTCAAAGAAAGAGTCCTGACTGCCGATATTTTCTATTCCTAACACTTGACTCCAAACCGCTGCGATGAGCTCTTCCGATGGCGTTCGCGGCAGGACGTTAAAGGCCATAGGCTGTCCCTCCGGTTCTGGTAAGGCTTTTCGGTCGATTTTCCCATTCGGAGTAAGCGGGAAATAATCCAACTCTACAAGGTGTGCTGGAACCATGTGATTCGGTAATTGGTTTTGGAGATACTCTCGCCACTTTTGGATATTTCCATCGCTTATCACATACGTTACCAATCGCTGATCGCCTGGGCGATCTTCTCGAACGATCACGACAGCCTCTTTGATAGACGTATGCCTTTCTAAAGTCGCTTCAATTTCTCCAAGCTCAATCCGAAAGCCGCGCACTTTCACTTGATGGTCCATTCTTCCTATGAATTTCAAATTTCCATCAGTTAGATATCTTACTAGATCCCCTGTTCGATATAGCCGTTCTCCTAATTGAAACGGATGCGGAACGAATCGTTCAGAAGTTAGATCAGGTCGGTTTAAGTAACCACGTGCTAAGCCTGCACCACCAATATACAACTCACCCTCAATCCCTACCGATTGCAAGCGCTGATTCCGATCGAATACATAAAGCTGGATATTTTGAATCGGATTGCCAATGGAAACAAATTCTTGATTGGATTGACAGTCATATGCATTCACATAAATGGTTGCTTCTGTTGGTCCATAAAAGTTGGTCAATTTAACTTGTCCGCTCTCATCCCAGTGCTGTTGAAATCGTCTAACCAACCCCGGACTAAGCTCTTCTCCACCAGAAAACACATGACGCACGGATGAACATTTCCGTTTCAGCTCAGTATGATCGAAATGATCTATGAAAACAGATAGCATCGAGGGAACAAATTGGACAATCGTAACCCGATGCTTCTCTATCACTTCAGCTATTATAGAAGGATCTTTCTCCCCGCCCGGAGGAAGGAAGGATACACATGCTCCTATACTAATGCCCCAAAATAACTCCCACACAGATACGTCGAATGAGATCGGTGTTTTCTGCAAAACCACATCTCTTTCAGAGAGTGGATATTGATGTTGCATCCATTCAAGATAATTGATCACCGAATGATGCTCGATCATCACTCCCTTTGGTTTTCCTGTAGATCCGGAAGTATACATGACGTATGCTAAATTTTTTCCTGTTACACTGCTTGTACATGCGGTCGGTTCTTCTTGTTCAATCGCAATGCGATCTTGATCCATACAAATTATTTCGATTTGTTCGGATGTACCTATTTTTTCTAACCTTTCTTGCGTCACTAGCACTTCGATTCTAGCATCTTCTAATATATAGCGTAGGCGATTCTCGGGATACGTAGGATCAAGCGGAACATAGGCTCCTCCTGACTTTAGAATCCCTAGCAACCCTATCATCATTTCCGGGGATCGTTCCATATAAACGCCGACTAAAGACTCTGGACCCACACCTTGCTTCTGTAAATAGTGAGCCAGCTGATTAGCACGCTCATTCAGCTCTTTATAGGTAAGTTGCTCATTTTCATACATAACCGCGATCGCTTCTGGCGTTTTTTCCACTTGCTGCTCAAATAACGCATGAATCATGCTTTCACATGAATAATCTACTTGGGTATCATTCCATTTCTCTAGCAGTTGTGTCCGCTCTTCCATTGTTAAATGGGTAATTTCGGATAGCTTTGGGTCTGAGCTTTTCGTCATCTGGATCAATGTTTGCGATAGATGGCCCTGAATCCTCTGAATGGTCTCTTCATCAAAATGATGCCTGTCATACATCAACTTCAAAGTGAGTTGCTTACCTGGCATTGCAATGAGCGTCAAAGGATAATTTGTTTGTTCAGCACTTTGGACCTCTAGCACTCTTAAATCAGACTTGCGCTCTCCTTGTATCGGGTAATTTTCGAACACATACAAGGTATGAAATAAACCACTACCCCTTGGAACTTCACTCCAACCTTGAATATCGACCAACGAATTATACTCGTATTGTCTCCGTTCCAGTTCTTTCATCTGTATCTTACGGAGCCAGTCCACTAATGAATGATCATCCATTACCCGAATTCGGGTAGGCAATGTGTTTATAAATAGACCAACCATTTTCTCTGCTCCTACTAATTCAGGAGGACGTCCAGAGCTAGTCACACCAAATACGATGTCGCTTTCGCCGCTATACCGGCTCATCAAGTAAGCCCAGGCTCCTTGTACTAACGTATTTAATGTTAGCTGACTATTTCGCCCCCACTCTTGTAAAGTCTCAGTCAGTTCCTCAGATAGCCGATAAACGCTCTCTCCATAACCCTTCTCATGCCCCTGGTCATTTTTCTCCATCATTAATGGCGTAGGTGCATGAAATCCTTTTAATTCATCTGTCCAAAATTTCTCAGCTTTACTTCGATCTTGTTTATTAATCCACTGGATATATTTTTTATAGGGAAGAGACTTGGGAAGGTCGAATGCTTCTCCCTTTATCATCTTGAGATAAACTTCCATCACTTCATTGAAGACCAGGGACACACTCCATCCATCCAATAAAATATGATGATGTGTCCAAATGATTCTCGTTTCTTCTTCTGCTTCTTTGATCGCAGTGATTCTCATCAACGGTGCTTCGTCTAACGAAAACCCTTGCCTCCGATCTTCATTCAAAAACTGGTGTAATTTCTTTTCCCTCTCTCCACACGGAAGAGCGCTCCAATCTTCTCGGCGAATGGTAAAAGGAAGACGTTGATAAACAGCTTGCAATGGCTTTTCTACTTCCTCCCACACAAAAACAGAACGTATGATCTCATGCCGGTGAATGATGTATTCCCAAGCCTTTTCGAAAGCAGCAACATCCAATCGACCGCCAAGTATGAAATCTACCTGTACAATGTAGGAAAAAGAATGATCATCGTCTTGATCATATAAAGTATGAAACAGTATCCCTTTTTGCAAGGGTGATAATCCGTATATATCGATAATGTCGCTCATCGTTACACCCTCTTCTTTGTTAATTTAAGTAATACTTTACTCAAGCTTTCTTCCGTCAGAGCCTCTGCATCAGCAAAGTCAGATACCGTAAAAGCAGACTCTGCATCTGGTGGATTTATCAGCAATCGAAGCTGATTTAACATGCCCTTTGCCATCTCTTGAATTGTCAATCTAGAAAACTGTTCTCTACTGTACATCCAAACAAAATGTAGCTTTTCATCTTTTACCATAGCGACAACATCAATCGGGTGAGATGGTTTCGATTCTGGAGCATGGTCTAAGCGTGTAAATCCTGTCTCCTGCATGAACAAGGATTCTTTGGAAAACACTTGATCTAATTGTCCCAAATAATTAAAGCTTATCGATGGTTTTTGCTGCTGATAGAACGGAAGCAATTCTCTGTTCAAGTAACGTAAAATACCATAATCAACACCATGATTCGGAATTCGACGCAATTGATCTTTCACAGCCTTTAATCCCTCAATAGGTGTCGTTGTTCCCTGAAGATCAAAGTGAACCGGGTAAATACTCGTGAACCAACCCACTGTCCGCGATAGATCAACACCTTCGATCATCTCTTCCCTCCCATGTCCTTCCATGTGAACAGAAAGCTTATGCTGATTTGTACTGTCGGCTATAGCTTGTACTAATGCCGTCAATAATACCTCATTGATCCGAGTCTTATAAGTCGCAGGAACTTCATGTAACAACGCGTGGGTCTCATCTGCTCCCAACGTCATCGTCACTTGATCAGTCGATGCTTCTGTCGTTTCCTGTATAGGATGGTCCATCGGAATCGTCATCACTTGTTTTGCTGCGTGTTCATGCCAATAATCTAGTACTTTTTTTGAAATATCTGACTCACTGTATGCCTGTAGTCGTTCCGACCATTCTTTAAAGGATGTACTTTTCGCAGGTAACCGAACCTTCTTACCTTGTTTCAACTGGTTGTATACGGCCTGTAAATCTTCCAATAGAATTCGCCATGATACCCCATCTACTACTAAATGATGAATCGTCCAGAATAATCGATCGTTCCCATTCGAACCACCATCGAAGTACACTATTCTCATCAACGGACCTGTAAGTAAATTGAAACTGGCTTGAGTGATATCCATCTCATCTTGAATCACTTGATTCCACCCTTGTTGATCAGCATCGTTCCGCTTTATCACACGAAGTATAGACTGTTCGTCGATCCCCTCATTTCTCTGATTCCAGGTTCCATTGAGCAACTGTCCATATCGGAAACGTAAGGCGTCATGATGTTTGAGTAAGTATAATAGGGCTTCCTCTAGTAACTCCACATTCAATCTCTCTCTTACTCTCAAAAGCATCGACTGATTCCAATGTTGTGGATGCGGATGTTCTTGCTCGAAGAACCAGTACTGAATCGGAGTGAGCGGTACCTCTCCCATCACAGCACCCTGCTCCGCTTGTACTCCCTGATCATCTTCTTTGACTACTTGTACCAACTCGGCAATCGTTTGGTGTTCAAACATTTGCTTAGGTGTAAGTTTTAAGCCCAATTGATTCGCTAGTGATATGATCTGAATGCTGAGGATCGAGTCTCCACCAACTTCAAAGAAGTTATCATGGATTCCCACCTTTTTAATCCCTAATACTTGCTCCCAAATGGTAGCCAGTGTTTCTTCGTTAGCATTCCGGGGGGCAACACATTCACTTTTGATTTCCCTCTCCTCTGGTACAGGTAAGGCCTCACGATCAACTTTACCGTTCGCAGTTAGTGGAATGGCTTCCATCATCACAAATTCTGAAGGAACCATATAGCTTGGTAGTTCCGCCTTGAGATACACTCTATATGCACCTACATTTCCATCACCCACGACATATGCCACTAATCGTTTATCACCTTGCTGATCTTCTCGAACGATCACAACAGCCTCGTTTATGGATGCATGCGCGTTTAAAGCAGATTCAATTTCCCCGAGTTCAATTCGGAAACCACGGATCTTCACCTGGTGATCAATCCTCCCAAGATAATCCAGACTTCCATCCGGCAAGTATCTCGCTAAGTCTCCTGTCCGATATAATCGAGCTCCCGGGTCACTACTGAATAGATGAGGAATGAAACGTTCTGCTGTCAATTCGGGTCTGTTTAAATACCCACGTGCGAGTCCTGCTCCGCCAATATATAGTTCGCCAGCTACGCCAAAAGGCACAGGCTGTTGACAAGAGTCCAGCACATACACTTCTAAATCTGGAATCCGCTTTCCGATATTACTTTTTGAAGAATGCTGCACATCATCTTGGGTAATTGGATAATAAGTAACATGAACGGTAGTTTCTGTAATTCCATACATATTGATTAGCTGTGGCTTCTGCTCTCCATATCTTTGAAACCATGGTATCAAGCTGGTAGGATCGAGTGCTTCCCCACCAAATATGACATAGCGCAGATGCAAGTTTTTATTCTCATCTTCTTGTTCACACACCTGTATCAATTGTCGAAATGCGGATGGTGTCTGATTAAGAACCGTAACCTCTTCCTCTACTAACAGTTGATAGAAATCCTTGGGCGATCGACTGATCCAGTAAGGAACAACGACCAATCTTCCACCATAAAGCAATGCCCCCCAAACTTCCCATACCGAGAAGTCAAACGCATAAGAATGGAATAGCGTCCAAGTATCTTTTTCATCAAACTGATACCAGCATTCCGTTGATTTAAATAAACGAATCACATTGTGATGCTCTACCATAACTCCCTTCGGATTCCCTGTTGACCCTGAAGTATAAATCACGTAAGCGAGATGTTGGGGACTGACATCAGAAATCGGTAAAGCAGTACCTTCTTTCTCAATCTCAACTTGATCTCGATCAAGACAAATCGATTTGATATTCTCTGGTAACCATTTCGATCCTTTTAAACTTTCTTGCGTTACGACCAACTCAATGCCAGCGTCCTCTAAAATATACCGAAGTCGCTGCTCTGGATATGTTGGATCGAGTGGAACATAAGCTCCACCAGCCTTCAGAATCCCCAAAATACCTACAACCATGTCAGGAGAACGTTCAACACAAAGTCCAACCAACGAATCGGGTCCTACTCCTTTTTTCTGCAGATAGTGAGCTAATTGATTCGCGCGTTCATTAAGCTCCCTATAAGTAAGCCTCTCCTTTTCATACATAACTGCAATGGCATTGGGATGAATCATCGCTTGCTGCTCAAACAACTCATGAATGGTTGCTTGAGGTGGAAAGTCAAGCTTAGGATCATTGAACTCTACTAAACTTTTTCTTTTATCCTCCTCTGAAAGGATTTCGATCTCAGCAACCTTCTGCTTCGGATTTTTATATATGTTTTCCATTAATGCTAGCATGGTTTTAAAAAAGCGAGTTATCTCTTCTTTGGAAAATAATTCTTCACGATAATCAATATGTACTTGCAAAGAGTCTATATCAGTCAAGTTTTCGAGATGCACTGCAAAATCTTGCACTTCTTCACGATTTGGAATCCAAAGAGAGTCACCACTTTCGCCACGCTCTCTATAATCGATCGTAGTTCCAAAAAGTCGAACACTATTGTTATTCTCTTGATTCATCTGCTTTAATAACAAATCAAATGGATATTTCTGATGTCGTAAGGCTTTACGTTGTTTTCTCGACACTCGACCAATAAATGAGAGTGCTTCTTCTTCAGGATCGATATCCATTCTCAGAGGAACTGTACTCACCATCATTCCAATTAATTCCCGCTCCATTTTAGTCATACGATTGCCATAAGCCATTCCCAAGGCAATATCAAGAGACGAAGTCCATCGATACATCGATAACGAAAGCGCAGCAACAAAAAGAGTATATATGCTAAATCCGGAATGGTCAGAAAATTCCTCTGCCTTTTTCTTTGAATGTTCCGATAATATAAACGACTCACGTGATGCTCTCGTACTAACTTGGTAAGCATTATAGGGTTTCAATCCCGTCACCGATGGAAGTGTTTTGAATTCCTCTAACCAGAAGCTTTGATCTTTTTGAAAACGACTGCTGTTCAAGTACGTCTGTTCATCGACTAGAAACTGAACATATGAGCTCTTAGGGATGCTATCATCTTTCTCACTATGAAACTCATAATAATATTTAGCAATCTGTCTAGTCCAAATTTGGATTGATAAACCATCCATGATAATGTGATGAACATTGCCAAAGACGGCACACTCATTATCGCTTATTTTTATTAAAGCAAAATAGTATAAATCAGAATCAAATAACGTAAACGTATCTTGCGTCTTCTGCTCAATCCATTTTTCCAGCAAATCCGGCTCTCTCTCGGAACTGAAGTCGAAGAAGTCCAATTCTCGTTCTTGATGTTTAACAAAATATTGCTCAGGTTCCCGGTGCCTATTTTCTTTCAGCCTGATACGCAGACCATCATGTTCACTGATGACACGATTCACGGCACGATTTAATATCGAATAATTCATTTTTCGATGGATCTTGAACAAGAATTTCAGATTACATATTCCTTTACCTGAATAAATAACTTCTGTATACCATATTCTCCTCTGTGGATGACTAAAAGGGTAACACTCCTCATTGGACATACAAGATCCTCCCTTCAAAAGATTATTTATACTTATGTGTTCGTGTTTACCCAAAAATATTTTTGTAATAAAACTCCAATTACTCCAATGATGATGAGCCCAATCCCCACATAAAAATAGAGTTGGGTTACTCCAAAAAAGTGAACCAGTGGTCCGCTCATGGCAGGAGAAATGATAAGGACTGCATTTGTTAAACTGCTTTGAATCCCAAATACTCTTCCAACCTGTTCTTGATGGGATTCTTTTTGCAGAATGACTTGATTGGTCACAAGCATAAGTCCACTCCCGATACCAGCGATAAAACTAATCAGATAGCCAAAAATGAGGGATGTACTGGGGCTTATCAGAGCAATCCCACCAAAGCCAATTCCCATTAAAGCAATGCCTCCACATACTGCCCAACCATATTGAAAATGTTTTAATTTCTGAGTTACGAATGCGCCAATTATTCCCCCAAGACCAATAATAGAAATGAAGTATCCCATTTTACTCTTATCATTTGGGAACAAACTCTTAAATAAAGTAGGGAACTGTGAGTCCACTAATTGTAATACTGCCATAGCTATTGTAACGAAAATCATGGTTGATAAAATCATCCGATTGGATAATACATAACCCCAACCTTGTAACCAAGCAGTCCAAGTACTTTGCTGTTGCTTTTCAAAATGTTCTCTTGACAGAGATTCCTTTAACCTTATTGTGGGTAACAGAACCAAAGCAGCTAGAAAACAGCATATTGCCCTTATAATTAGACAAAACTCTGGCTGAAACCAGCTCAGTAACATTCCTCCTATAAGTGGACCCACTATCTTGGTTCCTTGCTCAACTATCCCATTGATACTTACCGCTTTGGTAAGCAGATCAGGGGAAACAATCTGTCGTGTTAGTGTTTGCTGTGCAGGAAAATAGAAAACGGTAAAAATGGAACGAATCATTAATGCTAACAAAAGCCAATGAATATTTTGGACAAATAAAAGAACAATTGTTAATAGACCAACCATAAGGTTACAAAACATCATAATTGGAATTTTTCTAAAGCGATCAGCCATCACACCTGCCCATGAACTAAATAAAATTCCAGGAAGTGCATACGCGACAGGAATCAATCCAATCATGGTAGGGTCTACTTCCCATTCAAAAGCAACAATGGTCATAATGGCTAACATGTCAATAAACACTCCGAGCATAAGCAGTGAATACGCAGAGAAAACCTGTAAATAAATTGTATTTCCCCATAGACTTTTTGAGTCGGTAGGTTTCATGAAGACGAGCTCCTTAAGTTTTTACAATAGTTTGGACACCCAATCCGCACCCCTCTTTTCCAGGATTATCTAGATTTTCCATCTAACATAATATCATACAAAATTTCCCCCTACTACAAAAAAAAGTAAAAATTACAATTATATACTTATATCCCTATTACGCATTTAAAGCGATTTAATGATGAAGTTATACACAAAAGAAAATACGATGGTTTATATTGGAAAAAGATAAGAATGGTATGTATCATGAAAAGAGATTGAGTGATTTATATATTATTGAAAAGGGGAATGAAAGTTGATGAATGTATTAATGATAAACATTCCAGCTGAGGGCCATGTTAATCCGACTCTTGGTGTAGTAAAAGCTTTAATTGATCGTGGAGATTCTGTTCATTACGTAACCACTGAAGAATTTAAAGAGAGAATTGAAGGTTTGGGTGCTAATGTATACCTTCATCCTAATCATTTAAAGGGATTAACACCTCAAAAAGTCACTAGTATCCATGAATTTATGCAAATCCAATTAAAACTTTCCTATGATATTTTGGCTGTTGTTCAAGAATTAGCTGATTCCATCCCATTTGATTATGTGTATCATGATACATTTGGTGCGGGACTGCTGGTCAAAGACTATTTAAACATTCCTTCTATCTCTTCATCATCTTCCTTCGCTATTCCTCAGGAGCAATTCCTGAAAATGCTAGAAAGTGGCAGAGGTCTTCCTCTAAATCCATCGCCGGAAATGGAGAAAGAAAGTTCGACTATAACGGAACGGATCCAGGAACGTTTCGGTGTGAAGGTAAAGCACCACTTCCAATTTATGATGAATACTTCTGATTTGAATATTGTCTATACAAGCAGAGAGTTTCAACCAGGTGGAGAATATATGGATGATTCATATGTATTTATCGGTCCTTCCATCACGAAACGGGTGCAAACACATGATTTTCCGTTAGAGGAACTGAAAGACCAGAAAGTACTGTATATTTCAATGGGTACCATATTGCAAGGATTTGAATCTTTCTTTCAAACCTGTGTAGAGGCTTTTAGAAACTTGGAGGGGAAAGTCATATTTTCAGTGGGCATGGCTACTGATTTAGCCAAGCTGCAGCCTTTGCCGGAAAACTTCATTGTACGTAGATATTTACCGCAGCTTGAAGTTTTAAAGCATACGGACGTCTTCATTACCCATGGAGGAATGAATAGTACGAGCGAGGCTCTCTATTATGAAGTGCCCCTTGTCGTCATCCCCCAGACCTCAGATCAGCCTATGATCGCTAATCGATTAGAGGAACTTCAAGCCGGGTTTAGAATTGATCCACATGAAGTAAGCATAGAAAAGCTACAAGAATCCGTTCAAGAGGTATTGTCCAATCCTGCTTATCGGGAAAATGCTAAGAAGTTGAGCAATAGCTTTAAAACATCAGGTGGAGCAAAAGAAGCTCTAACGGCTATAGATGAGTACTTAAAAAAGGTAAGTTCGGGTATCTTCTAAGGCATATAAGGGGTACGGTCAGAAAATGATCGATTGACATCTGTATCACTCCTAGAAGAGATTATCGAAGTAACAGGTCAATTGAATCATCAAAAGGATCTTCGTTGAAGATCCTTTTTCACTGTGATTCATAAAATGAAATTCTAAATATCTAATTATAATAGGTGAAAAAGACGATCAATAGTTTGGGTACGGAAATGATTCGAATTTACACTCCCCCTCAATACATATTATGGATAAAATAGTAAAATGTAGGTTGATGGTATATCTCATGTTGTGCTAATCTACAATAACTAAGGTTACATAATATGCTTTCATACCTTTAAATAATTTTGTTATAGAAGGGATGGAGATTTAAATGGCTCAAATTGTTGATATTGATAGATACCTTTGTACTGAGGGTTTAATCTATCTATATGAGAAAGGGCCTTTTCCCTAAGCCTTGTCAGGAGGTAAGGAACAGTAAGAAATCACCTATACAATATTAATAGAGAAGAGGAATGCCTTATGAAAATACGTAAGCAAATTACTTTTGCAAGTCTGGCCCTTTTACTAGCTGGAAGTTCCCTGCTATACACATCGCCAACCTCAATTGCAAAAGTAGAGCCCACTCAAAATGTATCTAGTCCGTTACAAACAAGCACTCAACGAGGTCATAATTCCGTCAAGCAAGCAATGCGGGATACATTGCAACTTGGATTCCCAGGGATACTTGCTAAAACTTCCGAGAGTGGAAAAACGTGGGGTTATGCCGCTGGGGTAGCGAATCTGAGCACCAAGAAACCAATGAAAACAGATTTTCGTTTTCGTATTGGCAGCGTGACGAAGACGTTCACCGCAACGGTTGTACTTCAATTAGCTGGAGAGAACCGCTTGAGTCTAGACGACTCCATCGAAAAATGGTTGCCTGGTGTCATTCAAGGAAACGGATATAATGAGAAAAAGATTACCATCCGGCAGATATTGAACCATACAAGTGGTATCGCTGAATACTCAAGGTCAAAAGACGCTGATTTTATGGATACAAAAAAATCGTATACGGCTGAAGAACTAGTGAAGATGGGGATTTCACTGCCCCCAGACTTTGACCCAGGAAAGGGCTGGTCCTATTCAAACACAGGGTACGTATTACTGGGTATTCTTATTGAAAAAGTAACCGGAAACAGCTACGCGGAAGAGATTGAAAATCGGATTATTGAACCGCTTGAATTGTCGGATACATTCCTACCTGGTAATTCAAGCGTTATTCCAGGCACCAAGCACGCCCGGGGATATTCCCAACCAGATGAAGCAAGTGAGATAAAAGACGTTACCTATTATAACCCAAGTGCAGGCAGCTCGGCTGGAGATATGATTTCTACTGCTGACGACTTAAATAAATTCTTCTCCTCCTTGCTCGGTGGCAAATTACTGAAGGAACAGCAACTAAAACAAATGCTTACTACAGTTCCTACAGGAAGAGCAGGAATTGATGGATATGGTCTTGGAATCTATGAAACTAAGCTTCCAAACGGTGTCTCGATATGGGGACACACAGGTGGCATTCTAGGGTTTTCTACTATTGCTGGAGGTACACTTGGAGGCAAGCATACGTTGGTCGTCAGTTTGAACAGTTTGGGTAGAGATAACAGTCCTAATCCTTTTAAAAATATTTTACTTGCTGAATTTAGCAAGTAGGCAAAAAGGGAAAATTTTGTCGTAGTTTTTATAGCTAAAAATATACTTTTCTGATTCAAAAGACCCGACTTACTTTTAAAAATAAATTTAGGGCTTTTTGGAATCCAGTTGGCAACCCCATGCTATTAGCTAATAAAACAAAATCCTCCTTAAAATGAAAAAATACGCTATTCTTTCTGTAAAACCATAGGAAAGGATGGCGTTTTTACTCATTATGTTGGCAAATTGAACTTAACTTTAAAACACGGAAATCATTTTTTCGTATTAAGTAATGTAATTCGTAAAACTGGAAAGATTAGAGTGTCATCTATATGGACAATTAATTAGCATCCTTCTTTGTTCCCACAATATGCTTCAAATGCGCCAATTACTCCTCATCAAGAAGAAACGAAAATTGAGTGAATATAAGGCTGTTTATATCATTAAAGATTATTTTCCACTTTTTTATCAAGCATTAAATAACGAATATTAATAGACTGACAACCTCTAAATATCATAAACATAGATTTCACTTCCTTTTATTTATTATCTTCATATCAAGCATCACAATACTAATACCTTTACTTTTTTTTCTTCGTGTTGTTTTTTCGCCCGCGGCAAGGTACTTACACTGATCTCTGTCATTTATTCAACTTGTCTATAAGATTTCGTTTTTAATAAATCAAGAGAATGTGCAATCTGCTTTTTATATTTCTTTGGTCGCCCTTCTTTAAAATCCGGATTTAATTTCGGAATCACTTTTCCTTCTTGTGTGTTCTACAATCGTATCTCTTTCAAATTCGGCAAATGAACTCATGATATTAAACATCAATTTTTTTCTATTGGTGTATTTTCCACTACTATCATTTTGAGTATATGAACCTTACCCCCTTTTTAGAGAAAACCATCTAATTGTTTGAATAGCATTTTTACCGAACGTGCAAAGCGATCAAATTTTGTCCCCGTAAACTTTTCGGAGTAAATTACCTCGCAACCTTTTTTCAACATTTGAATTTCAGATTCCGAATCTTGGTTTAAGGTACTCACTCTGGCATATCCATATTACGCACAGTAATCTTTCTGGCATTAATCAACCGCTGTTTGGCCTGATTGATCGCATTATGAATTTTTACGTCATTCGCAAAATAGATCACCTGATCGTAGGAGTAAAGCTGATGGTCCCGTCGTCCACTGGAAAGCATATCATCAAACATCTTAATCTATCATAGCGCTTACGATCTTTCTTATTCAATTCCAGTACAACCCAAGTGGTAGACGTTCCCATCAGTTCCTTTAAAAAGAAAACAGCATCTGGTATTCGGTCTCGATTATCATTGTAGGCCTTCAATTTACTTTGATTATCTCCTTCTCCTAACATAGAAAAGCAAATTTCCCTCTCTGTTCGATATAAAGGCAACGGCCTGCTTTTCCGATTGTAGTTCATGTATCAAGTCGGTAATAAGAAGATCATGCTGCATGGTGTAGATCGTTGCCTTATTTGGAACGGTCACATTGACATTCGTTAATTTCCTTGCCTTAATCGTTCCAAGATAAACCCCTACTTTATGTGCAATGCGTTCATGCTTGACAAATTTTTGGCCGTCACCATACCATTCCTCAAAATGAACGATAAATACTCCAAATCTTCTCTTTCAACGAAGTGTACTTTAACATTACCAAAAATATCATCCTCTTCCAGAAAATATAGTCAAGCTGTAATCAAATTGAACAAAAAACTAATAATTAAAGTTGAATCATGAATTATTCATGCACCTCTCACAGATTTGTACTTGCGTGTCTTTGCATACGAAGCATTTTGCAAAAATATGTTGACATGAACCTTGTCTCCGCTTTAAATTATAGCTAATACAAAAAAAGTTTCCTTAAAGAAACTTTTTGAGAGGTGGTCAAGTGATGTCTGAAGAAAACAAGGTATCCCGCAGAGATATATTAAAGATGGGGACTGCAGGAGCGTTTGGGGTAGCTGGAACGTATTACTTTAATAAAATGGCACAATTTCCAACTGTAGCTAAGGCAGCAAATGATTCGTCTCACAAAACTAGCCACCATTCCAATCATGCAAACATGATTGATAAAACAAAAACGACAGGTTATAAAATGGCAGAACGGCTCCTTACTGAGTTTGATTATGGAAAAGTTACCAAGCTGCCAAACGGGCAAACACTCCGGGAATACGAGGTCGTGGCTATTGATAAAGAAATTGAAATTGCCAAAGGAATTAAATTTCCTGGCTGGACTTATAACGGGACTATTCCAGGACCAACTTTTCGTTGTACCGAAGGGGACCTTTTGCGGTTTCACTTTATTAATAAGGGCAGCCATCCCCACTCTATTCATTTTCACGGTATCCATCCTCCAGAGATGGACGGTTTAACTTCCATTTTACCTGGACAAAAATTCACATACGAATTTGAAGCGAAACCATACGGATTACAAATTTACCATTGCCATGTACTCCCCCTAGCCCGCCATATCCATAAAGGTCTATACGGTAATTTTATTATTGATCCAAAGAAGCCAAGAGAGCCGGCATTCGAGTTAAACATGGTTATGAATGGATTTGATTTGGATTTAGATGGCGAAAACGAATTTTACACAGTGAATGGCTATGCCTTCGCATTTATGAATCACCCTATTAAAATTAAAAAAGACCAACTCGTTCGGATCTATCTAAGTAATTTAACAGAATTCGACTTATTAAATTCGTTTCACTTGCATGCGAATTATTTTACGTACTATCCAACCGGTAGAAACGATAACCCCTCCCAGTTTACAGATACCATCATGCAATGTCAGGGAGAGCGTGGAATAATTGAGGTTCGTTTTCCTTACGCGGGAACATATATGTTTCATGCCCATGTTAGTGAATTTGCTGAGTTAGGCTGGATGGGATTTTTTGAGGTCGAGTAAAGAAGGGGGAGATATTAATATGAAGGGGAAAGGAATAATTACTGGTTTAATACCGTTAATAATATTAATAGGTGTGCTGGGATTTGTGC
This sequence comes from Peribacillus sp. SIMBA_075, assembly GCF_046534585.1. Lineage (NCBI taxonomy): Bacteria > Bacillati > Bacillota > Bacilli > Caryophanales > Bacillaceae > Peribacillus > Peribacillus sp. SIMBA_075. Next base: position 33,794 of record NZ_JAWRYN010000011.1, read on the forward strand.
TAAAGAATGGAGCAGGTGTAGAAAAAGATCCTGTAGCACCAATAGAAGTGTTGAACATTGAACGCATCAAGGTAACTAATACCGGTTTCGAATTATCTGTTAGTAATACGGGACCCACACCATTAACGATTTCCCAAGTTATGGTCAATGATTCGGTGTGGAATTACAGTGTCTCCCCTCAAGCTAAACTTGAACGATTTGAGGAAGGAAAGGTAAACATCGCTTACCCATGGGTGGAAGGTGATCCACATACCATTAAATTAATCACAGAAAATGGGATTATCACGGAAGGTGCACTTGCAGCCACTACGCTTACTCCAGAAACCAACCGAAGCAACTTTTTGAACTACGGCTTAATAGGCTTTTATGTTGGAATAGTGCCGATTACATTGGGTTTGTTGTGGTATCCATTTATGAAACGTTTCTCACGAAAGTGGATTAATTCGATTCTTGCCCTTACCGTTGGGCTGCTTTTATTTTTATTTGTTGGGACGCTAGCTGATGGATTTGAGATTGGTGCAGAAGCTCCTTCTGTCTTTCAGGGCAATATGATTGTCATTATTGGAGCTTCCTTAACCTTCTTATTTTTAATCGGCTTTGATCAGTATCAACAAAGAAAGCAAGAAAAGAAAGGGTATTCACCTTTTGGTATGGCTTTGTTGATGGCTACCGGAATAGGACTTCATAACTTTGGGGAAGGCTTGGCAATTGGTTCTTCTTTTTCTCTTGGTGAAGCCGCTTTAGGAACCTTTTTAATTATCGGATTTACCCTTCACAACATTACGGAAGGTATTGGAATCGCTGCTCCTTTATTAAAGACCACACCTAGATTGAAAGACTTTTTATTACTGGGAGGTATCGCAGGTGCACCCGCCATTTTAGGTACTTGGGTTGGGGCGTTCATCTTCTCGCCAATTTGGGGAGCTTTGTTCCTGGGTATTGGTGCAGGGGCAATTCTTCAAGTAATTTATGTAATAACGAAAATGCTCATTGACGATCATAGAACACATAGAGAACCATCTGTCTCATGGTTAAACCTTTCTGGATTCACGATTGGACTGTTAATCATGTACTTTACTGCATTTTTCGTTAAATTTTAAGGGAGAACTAAATAAATGAACCTTGGAGTATTTGACCTAAAAAGCTTTCTAATGTCGGGAGTAGGTTGTTCTTTAAGTGAACAATCAATTAAAGGATTAGTAGATATCAAGGAAGAAGACATTGCAGGAGACTTCTATTCTCTTGTTCATGTTTTTTAGGTGATTTCTTGAAATAAGGTCACATGTACGACCATCATTTAAAGAGTGTTCTCTAAAGGTTCAAAAACATGGGGGCGTCATAATTTGCCTACACCACCATTTCCCCCCTAATGAAGAGGCGTAATTCATTGCAGTCCAGCACCCGAGTGGCGGATGGCACGTCACCCTGGCGAAACGATGCCTTTGTGTTACTCTGTAAAGAATTCCAATTTCAGGAGGCTGATTATTAATGTTTTCAAATATCGGAATTCCAGGTTTAATATTAGTACTTGTCATTGCCTTGATTGTTTTTGGACCAAAAAAGCTGCCGGAAATCGGCCGGGCTTTTGGACGTACTTTAACTGAATTCAAAAGTGCGACCAATGGATTAGTATCTGATGAAAAAGATAAAGAGGAAGAGAATAACCCTGAGTTAACGACTGGTGAAAAGAAACTGGATAAATCGTCAGTTTCATAAGGTACTAGGGTAGACGGGGCAACCCGTCTATTTATTTTATTTTATAAATTTTATAAAAACGAGACATCCGCCAAGGAATACAGCGATATACATCTTATCGGTTTCTGATGCAAATATGATTTGTTAGAAACATATAACCTCAACATCTATTTCCACTATGAATTATGATGTTTTTACTCTCTCACTATAGGCAGACTTCACCATTTATTGAAGTTGCCCTTTTTTCAGCATATGCATCACCTACTCCACAGATTAATTGTTTGGCTGTTCGAAATATTTTTAGCCTAACTTAGAACGAACTCGCTAATTAATAACTGATGATCTTGTTCGACGATATTATTCATCTGGATTTATAAAGTATATTAGAACTATACTAAAGCCTGTTTTTTTCGGATATCCCCTACTCCCTCCGCCTACTATTGTTTTTTACCAGCTTGATTCCTTGAAAAGAATAAGCATTTTGATATTCTTGGATTAAACTTTACCCATCAAAACGTTCTAGTAATTCAATAATCACTTTAAAGGTCGATATTGTATCCATATAGGCATATCGCCCTTTTCCGTTAAAAAAGTTACCTGTCTGTATGACCGGATAGCCCATTTCCTCCAACATCTTCATTTTACCTTCCAAATCTTTAACGACAAAAGAGATATGGTGAACTCCCTCACCATTTGTTTCAAGATGATCTTTCCATGTGCTAGGTGATTCGCCCGGTTCGATTAATTCAACCTGAATTAACGGGGTATCGATGAACATGTATCTAGATTCTCCTTCAGTGGGCTTCCCTTTGTAAATCACATTGGTAATTTCGGTTGATCCAGAATGAATGATGGGAGGTTTTTCAATACCCAACAACTTACAATATGCATCTGCGGCCGCATCCAGGTCTTTTACAACTAACGCAAGCTGTTCCACTTTGTTAGTCCCTAATAACGGCTGAACTCTTTCATCTTCTGGTCTTTCCCATGCCGTTTTTCTTGGCTCTTCACTTTCAAGCAGCTCAATTAACGTTTTGTGATCATCTAGTGTATCCACATATACATACCGGCCGTCACTTGAAGTGAATTCACCCGTTTGCAAAGCTGGGTATGCACTTTTCTCCATGATTGGCAGTCTCTTTTGGATAGAATCTACATCAAAAGCAATATGGTGGATCCCTTCACCTACTTCATCCAGGAACTCACGCATCGTTCCTGGATTTTTATCTGGTTCTATTAGTTCAATTTGGACGGTTGGTGTATTCAGAAAAGCAAGTTTAGATTTTGATTCCGTTGGTACACCCCTAAAAGTCACTTTCGAAACAGAACTGTCACCAGTTAGAAATGGTTCTGCCTTCTTAATGCCTAGCAGTCTTGTGAAAGCTAGATTAGCAGCTTCAATATCTTTAACAACAAATGCAAGTTGATTAATTTTCCTATTGCCCAATAGTGATTCTGCCAACCTTATAAACCTTCTTCCACAGTTTATTTTGTTATAAACTCAACCCAGTCCACGAACTGACAAACCACCGTCGCTGGAAATGACTTCACCAGTAATTGCACGCGCTTCGTCCGATGCTAACAGGACATAAGCAGCTACATGATCTTCGGGCATCTGGGCAAGCTGAAGTGGATTTCTTTTCTTTATGCTGCTGGCCTTCGTATCATTATCCACGATTTTAACGAATGGACTTAGAGGGGGAATGACCGATAATGCCGTCAGTGTGCCACCAGGCGCCACAGCGTTTACCCGAATATTCGGAGCGAGTTCAAAAGCAAGTTGGCGCATTAACCCTATTTGAGCATGCTTGCTTGCTGTGTACCAAACCCCGCCGCCATCAGGATAGAAACTAGCACCGGATACAGTAAAAATAATATTGCCATTCGATTTTTGCAGTTCATCAAGAGCGGCTTTTGCACCGAAGAAAGATCCTTTAACGTTAATATCGAACAGAAAGTCATATGCTTCGGAAAGTGCATCGGGAGTTACGTCGGCAAATTTGGCAAACCCATCAAAGACTCCAGCATTAGCAACGAAAACATCCAGCTTTCCGAATTGCCTGACAGTGGCTTGTACAGCCCTCTCATTGTCTTCATATTTGCTTACATCGCCTTGATGAACCAGAATCCCTTCACCAAATTCCTCCTTCATCTTCTTCAGCGTTTCTATTGAGCGGCCGATAATGCTGACTTTTGCTCCTTCTTGTATGAAACGTCTAGTGACAGCTTCCCCTATACCAGAGTTCCCTCCGGTAATCAACACTACTTTATCCTTTAACGCCATTGCCATTACAACCAGCCTCCTTGTTATCCTTTTTATGCTAGTAATATTTATACGAAGATAGCAAGATTCCTGGTATTTATCGTTGTTTGGTCAACGATGAATATCCGTTTGGAAAGTTTCCATTTACCCTCTTCGAATATGAATTCATCATTTCGTTCGCCCGAAATCAAATCGTGTTGAATATCCGTGCTACGGCTTCGATAGATAAGAAGATAGCTCTTGACGACTGCCTTTTCACCTTCAACAAAGTCCTTAACGCGCACGTTAGAGACAAAACGGCGTGTTCTTGATGGCGGTATTTCCGCCCATGCATAATCTGTTTTCAAACGATCCACGCGCAGTCTCAGCAGCTCAATATCATCATTGAATGTAAACATTTCCGTTGAATAATCCGGGCGTTCCACCCCTTCTTTATTAATGCGAACAGGCATTTGGTAGCGCAAGCTTGAGTGCATTAGATCGAACCAATCATCAAATTCAATATCATCCAGTAATTGTGCTTCATCATACAGCCACTGTTCAAATTCACATTTAAGCAACATTTTCTCCACATTCATTTCCATTCCCCCTCCCGCTTATCATTTCGTCATCAACTCCAGCCAGTACTTGTAAAAATTCCGTTGGCTCGCTTCTGTGAATTTATCATCGTAAGCAATGCCCGGTCCTATGAAATCAACAGGGTCACGATGAAGACCCATGGTATAATTATAGGTTAAATTCTTTAGGAAAGGCATTGGGCCCTGGGCTGCTTCAGTAATATCCGTAAACACTTCCGTATCATCCTGTTCGAAAATACCGGATGGGCTAAAGGTCAAGATAAACGAATCTCTTGATCTATCTTTCCAATCTTGGGAGGCGTTCTTTTCGACGAGCATCCAAGCGATCACTTCCATTTTATTGTGACCAATTGGCCGCCACATTCTAATTGAAGTGTTGGAGATGAACTGGTCTTTGATTTTTGTATGGGATATTAAAAATGATAAGTTGGGGAAAACGTTCCCAATCATATTCTTTAAGTTTGATAAAACTTCATATTGTTCTTCAGACAAATTACTTTTAAATTCATCTTTCAATTCTTCCGGGAAAGCGAAGTCAGGGTTAGGTGTCCCTAAGTTCAGCCCATGGCCGTTATCCATATGGATTTGAAAACCACGCTTTGAATAGGTGGCATTGGGTACCATGCCAAGTTTTGCAATGGATCCGTGTGTGACCATCGTGTGATAGGAATCACCAACAAAGTTATCGGAACCCACTTTCCAGTTGGAATTAACAACGAATCTTTGCGGGACCCCGATAACTTCCATTTCTGCGCGTCCTACGAGTATATCCAAATACCATTTAATATCTCCAAGAAACTCTTCAAGCGGCTCAGCGTCTTCATTCCAAGTTCCAAATAAAAGTCCTTTATAAGAATCAAGCTTCACTTTGTGAAGGCCCATTTCTGAGCGGTCAAGTGTGCTCCCATATATGTCCTTTTGAAGTGGTACCCCCACTAGCTCACCAGTGTTTTTAAAGTTAAATCCATGATAGGGACACGTAAATAAAGACTTGTTTCCTTTATCAGCACGGCATAGTTTCATTCCGCGATGTGTGCACATATTATAAAACGCCCTGATTTCCCCTTCACCGTCACGGGTTATGATGAGCGAATAGCCAGCCAGTTCACGGGTCAAGAAATCTCCTTTGTTGGGTACTTCAGATTCATGGCCGACAAAAACCCATGTTTTCAAAAACACTTTTTCATGTTCTATATCATAAACCTTTTGATCTCCAAGGAGGTATGCAGGTATAACGCCTTCCTCTGGTTTAACCGTTTCGTTCAAATAGTTAACAACTTGCTGTTTCGACATTTCTTCCAGGGACTTATCAGTTTTAAGCATACTTTTCTCTCCCTTCCATAAATTTGACCTCATAATTCATTATCCGATTTGAACGCTCTTTTCCTTGTTTTGCAGAGTAGCCAAAACACTTAATGCGGCTAAGTAACTCGTTTTCGGATTATTTGGCATCGGATCATTTTCCACTTCGAGTTTGAGTTTCCCGAACGAACCTGACGCTTCTATTAGATGGATGTTTTTCAGTACACTTGGATCGGCAATGATTTTCACTTTTGTCTTTTCAGATCCCAGACCAGCCAAAGCCAGCACAATCGCAACATTAATGTTTCTCGGAAACTGCTTGATCGCTTCTGCAGCCGACCCATCAAATAAAACCGTTTCTTCTTCCATTGAAGAACCTGCAGGTAATGCGTTTGGCGGTTTTCTCGTGGTGATGCAAACAGATTCAAGACCATTCACCGCTTTTGCCGATTTAAGTACATCAAGACCTCCAATCGCACCAGACGGAAGGAAAATATTCACGTTATTATTTTTGCAAATCAGGTTTGATTGTTCTTCAAAGGCAGCATTGGCCATCACGCCTATGCTGCTTAGTAAGAGATTTTTCCCGCTTTTAAGCACTTTAAATGCGTACTCTTCAGCAGCTTCAATCGTTGCAGCCTCTATGACTAAATCTACATCGGATTTAAGTAGTTCATCAACATCATTAAATGGCCGTGTCCTGAATTCTTCAGCTAGTTGAGCTGCGATTTCTTCACGGCGGGCATAAATCGAAACGATTTTCCCACCTGGAAGAAGCCCATCGTTATTTATTGCCTGAAGCAGAAATTTCCCGATATTGCCGCATCCGATTAAGCCTAACCTCATGTAGATTCATCCTTCCTCAATTAGCAAACCCGTATGAGTCCGCAAAGAATTCCAGCCCACAATGTCTTGTTTCCCGGGAAACACCACTTTCTTTTAATCCAGGGAAGTCGAGAGCCAGGTCACTGAAAACGGTATGATTATTATGGAAAACCGCACCAGCTTCGAGTCGATCTGCCATATCAATAGCTATCTCTTCATTCTCGGTCCAAACAGATGCACGCAAGCCAAACTCACTATCATTCGCTAATTTCACAGCCTCCTCAATATCATTGAATGGTAGGATGGGAATGACAGGTCCGAATTGTTCCACCCGAACCACTTCGCTCTGCTGATTGACATCAGTAATAATAGAAGGAAGCATATAATAACCTTTATCCCAAGCTTCAGGATTATGTTGAATGCCAGTGGTGATTATGTTTGCTCCCGACTTAGCTGTACGTTCGATCAAGCCATTCACAAAGTCATACTGTGCTTTATTATTCAATGGACCCATCGTTACGTCAGGCTGAATGCCATCACCAACTACCATCCGGCTAAATTCTTTGGTCAGCTTTTCAACAACCTCATCAAAACGTGATTCTTGGACGTACACTCGTTTAACAGCAGAACACACCTGGCCTGCAGCTCGTAAAATCCCCATCCTCAAACGTTTGATTGCCGCTTCATCCATAGTGGCGTCTTCCAAAATAATGGCAGGGTCATTGCCGCCGAGTTCCATATATACTTTTTGTAGATTTCCAGCTGATTTCTGCATGATATTTTTTCCGGTTTCAGTACTACCGACAAACGCCACTGTCCGGACGCGGGAATCTGAACAAAGTGTATCGCCGATTGCTTTTCCTGATCCTGAGACTATATTGATGACTCCTGGTGGAAAATGTTCAGCAACTACTTTTAAATAGGTCATTATCGTTAACGGGCAATTCGTTGCAGGTTTCACTACAACGGCATTGCCTGCCAAGACAGCAGGTATGACCCTTTTGAACGTTAATATCATTGGAGAATTCCACGGAGTTATAATTGCCGTGACGCCTCTTGCCCTTCTTCGGATTTGGACTTTTTGATTTCCTTGAAGCACTTCAGGTTTCCACCAATCAAGTAACTCTGTAGCGCAGCCCTTCATGACTTCAACACATCGTAGTAAATCCTTTTTAGCTTCAACTAGTGTTTTGCCATTTTCACGTACGAACACTGTAACATTTTCCTCGATTACTTTTGAAAGTTCTGCTGCCGCCGAGTTCATCCGGTTAGCCCGATCCCTGACATCAGAACGAGACCAACTTTCAAAAGCATATTCTGCCGCTTCAATCGCTTCATTCACGATATCCCCAGAGCATATTGCCACCTGGCCAACTACTTCCGATCTGTTTGCCGGATTTATCACATCCACTATTTCCGGCATTTCTTTCCATTCTCCATTAACAAGGTATTTTCCTGAAACAAATGGATATGTCGAAATCATCCTCAATCCCCCCTACAGTTTTTTGGGCTTAAATGCTTCCGCAGCTCCTGGCGGTCCCCCAAATGGCTTTGCCATTGGTCCCACAGCTTCCATATCAACAACGATCATGGAAGGCTTACGTCTTTCCTTTGCCTTTTTCAATTCGGATATGAATTCATCTCCAGAACCAATCCGTACAGCATCGAAATGCATGGACTCAGCCAGTTTCACAAAATCGGGACTCAATAAATCCACGGCAACCTGCCGGCCATATGCCGCTGTTTGAATATTGCGCAGAACCCCATAACCTGAGTCATCAAACAATACGATGATAACTGGTAAGTTTTCTTCGGCGGCCGTAACCATTTCCCCGACATTCACCATAAAGCCTCCGTCTCCAGCCATAAGAACGACCGTTTTATCTTGACACCCTATTTGGGCACCGATTGCCGTTGGAAGACCTTGACCAATTCCACCCCCAGATGCGTGAATGGAGGTTCTCGGTTCATAGATTTCAAATAAACGGCTACCCCATACGTTTGCCTGCACAGTTACATCTCGAACTAAAATGGTATCGTCAGGTAATATCTCCCTCATGCCATCTAAAAATTCCGCATAAGGTCCAAGCGTTTCCCGGAGTTGAGCGCGCACTTCATTTCTAAGCGAAAGAACTTCTTGTAAGTAAGAAGGTTCCGCATTCACTGAGTTTTCTTCGAGCTTTTGAATGATGCCAGCTAGCATATCTTTTGCATCGCCAACCAAACCTAGTGTGGCTTTGTAGTTGCGGTTAATTGCCTGCCAATCTGCATCTATCGCTATATGTTCTTCTGGAACCGGTACTTTCCAGTTGGATGTTTCGTTTCCCCTAAATCTTACACCTACGCTAATCAATAAATCCGCATTTCTCAAAAACTCTTTTGTAGTTTCATAGGCCGCAAAATGTCCTATGCATTGTTCATGATTTTCTGGGATCGAACCTTTTCCTGACTGACTGGTTATCACTGCTGCACCAAGGATCTCCGCCAATTTTTGCAGTTCATGCGAAGCATTGGCACTTATGACCCCACCCCCGGCCCATATCACAGGACGGCGTGCTCCAACCATTTTTTTCACGGCTTGTTCGGGAATAAATGGCTTTGAATTTGTTTCAAACGCCAAAACTCGCAGCTCCTCGAGTGAAAGATCTTCTATGATTGCCGATTGAAAGTCAATGGGAATTTCCAATGTGACCGGTCCAGTTGGTGCAGTTAAGGCTTCTTGGATCACCTTCCTTACAACCGCTGCTGATTGGGCAGGGTTTCTAAGCCTCACTGCATTTTTACAAGCACCTCTCATCATTGAAAGCTGGTCTTTACACTCATGTATGTATCCTTTGCCTGTACCAAGATAAGAAGAAGCGACCTCACCGGTAAGATGAAGAAGGGGGACACCAGCTGCCCAAGCTTCCACTAGTGAACCAGCAGCATTTCCTGCCCCTGTTCCGGTACTGGTAATCACCACACCCAATTTCCCAGTGGCGCGGGCATAGCCATCAGCCATATTGACGGCACCGCTTTCTCCGCGTGAACAAATGAGTTTAATGCTACCTTCTCTAAGAATTGCATCATAGATGGGCATATTGTGAATACTGACAATCCCGAAAGCAACGCCCACTCCTGCTTGAACCAGCTCCTTTACGATGGAATCGGCGGTCGTAAACTCTATTTCTTCTTGTATTTTCATCGCGTTTGCCTACCTTTTTTAATGATATATTTAAAGTGCCTTTCCGATCGCTCCTGCCGTCTCAATCGTCGAACCCGCTACATAACTTGCTTTGTCTGAAGCAAGGAAAACAATGACACTGGCCACTTCTTCCGCTTCCCCTACGCGGCCGAGAGGGATATTCCGTTTTTTCGCAAGTTCCCCGTAATATTCTTCCGGATCCATATCCGGCGCATTTTTCAATCTTCTTCGCTCCCATTGATCGGTCCGGATCAATCCAAGACTCACTGAATTAACCAATATATTGTCAAAGGCCAATTCCTGGGACAAGGTTTTGCTTAAATTAAGGAGACCAGCCCTTGCTGCTGCAGTCGCTACCATATGACGTTCAGGTTCTTTAGCAAGCGTTGCGTTAATATTAATAATCCGCCCCCCTCCCCTTTTCACTAAATAAGGGTGCGATGCACGAACGGCATATATGATGGCAAAGAACTTTAATTGAATCTGTTCATCCCACTGCTCATCCGTAATGTCAAAAAAGTGACCCATGACGCTTTGACCGGCTGCATTCACCAATATATCGATCCCGCCAAACCTCTCAGCCGTACCATTAATGAAAGAATCCACATCCGATTTTGAGGTGACATCACAGGTTGATGCAAAGATATCCGCCTTCTCACCAAATGAGAGTAGTTGACTTTGTGCACTTTCCATTCGCTCTGTGCTTCTGCCGCATATAGCCACTTTCGCTCCCTCAGCTAAAAACATTTCTGCTGTTTTTAATCCTACGCCCGACGTGCCTCCCATAATGACAGCCACTTTACCTTGCAATCCTAAATCCATCTCTTCACTCCTTTAAAACCATTTTCCTTAAGCGCAGTCCTTTAAAAAACAAGAAGTTAACTTTCACTGTAACCATAACATCCAGTGCAAGAAGAAATGGAGGAAATGGACGCCCATCTCATTTCTCGGCCGTTACTGATTCATCTATAACGGAATTCACCCAGCCAGGATCGGGATCTCCTCCCATTGCTTTGCGGGCTTCCGGTTTCGGCGGCCCTGCAATCCCCCATTGATCCATTAGATGTGGTACACGTTTCCATACACGTGCCCTCCACTCCGATTCATCTTCAATCGTTTCCAGATAACATGTATACTCCATAACAAAACCGCCTGGGTCTTGGAAATAACAAAAAATATTGTCACCAGGTCCATGACGTCCAGGTCCCCAAAGTTCTGACAGTCCCGCTTTTCGCACATTGCTTATGCCGCGCATCAGTTCATCCACTGAATCGACTTCGTATGCGATATGATTGATTGACGCATGTTCATCTTGATTAAAGGCAATGGAGTGATGCTTCCTGTTGCATCGCAGAAATGACATTTGATGCTCACTCCAATCGGTAACTTTAAAACCAAGTACATCTGTATAAAACTCAACGATCATATCTAAGTTCTTCGTATTCATTACAACATGATTCAGTTTCACTGGATCAACATTTTTCTTGTTCCAAATTGACGTTTGAACTTCAACCCAAGCCGAAAGCTCAATCACGCGGTTTTCCGGATCAATAAACCGTAATCCATAACCAGCACCTGCTTCATCCAAATAGCCAGGTGGTTCAATGATTCTAACGCCCTTCGATTGTAATATCCCCGCTGCACGATCCACTGCATTTTTATCGACCATGCCGAAAGATATATGATGCAAACCACGTTTTTCTCCCCTATGAAGGCTTAAAATATGATGTTCCGGTCCTGCACCCCGAAAATAAACCGTATTCTCCTCTTCCGGAGCATCCACCCTATCCAGTCCCCAAACCTTTTCATAAAACTCTGCTTGATCGTCGAAATTCGGAGTAATCATGCTAATATGCCGTAAATGAGTAATCCCAAGCATCCTTTATATACCTCCCATAAATTAGATTGCTTTTTAGAAGATTTGCATTGACCACATCTAACAATCTAATCGAAAAGGGCGCCTCATTAATTTCCATAATGCAGGTGCCCTTTTCGGCTAAATGATCAGTCTTTAATGATGGCTTCTCTTTCTTTTGAGCGTTGTTTCCGCAGTTCTTCCAGTTCACTGCCTTCAGGATATGTTGGCAAGTTAGGCTTCACTGCCCCTAGCATTACGAGCATGCGCGCCTCAACATCCCCGTCATTCCTAATTCCCCGATAAACCCCTGGCGGACTGCTGATGCAGTCTCTCGCACTTAGTTTAATTTCATGCACTTCGCTGTAGCTATCCTCTTGAATTAACGCCGTGACTTCACCCTCAAGAATGAAAAACACTTCTTCAACATCATCGTGAAGATGCAAAGGCCCGATACATCCCGGCGGTAGAACCATTGTACTTAGAGTGAAATGTTCACCTGCAATTACATTTGTATCGTTATTTGCAGTGGCACCTCGTCCTATATATCTCATCTGTGCACGTCTATAAGCTGGATCGATTTCTTCTTGGAACTTCAAGACATCCCAATCAAGCGTACGGTCTTTCAATCGGGCAACATATTTTTTTTCAAAATCTTTCACTGAAAAAATTTCTTTTGTCATTTTAAAAATCCTCCCTTATTTGTTGTTTCTAAATTACATTGTGTTTCATTGGCAAAACAGTGTTTCATCTATGAATTAATTCTAAAATGAAACCTTTTCATTGTCAATTAATTTTTAGAATATTTGAAACTATTTTTATAATCCAAACAATTTATTCTTTTTTCGATAACTCGGATCGATTTAACCAAATATTTCTTTTTCTTAACGCAAAAAAGTGCGGACACCCTAGATTTGGGATATCCACACTTTCGAAAGAGATTATCTTTTTTATTAGATTGGCACTAAAAGCATGTTCACACATCATCATGTTGAAACGACATAACCCCACTATACCCCATATAAAGGGATAACTGCCGAGAAACCTCCAGCAGTTTCGGCAAGGCGATTTTATCGATGAAATCTTCCTGATAAGCCGACTCTGTTGCAACGACATTCAAGGCTGCCAATACTTTTCCAGTCCGGTCAAAAATCGGAGCGGCAACAGAACGGATGCCAGGGTGGAATTCCCCGCTTGTCATCGAATAACCATTTTGCCGAATCGATTCCAACTGTTTTTGAAACTCACCCGGCGCGGTAAGTGTTTTGTCTGTATAAGGAGTGAGGTTTGAGATTTTGAACATTTGCATGAGCATTTCTTTTGGTTGATATGCCAAAAGTAATTTTCCATTGGCCAAAGCATGTGCTGGCAGCCGCAACCCTATGTTCACATTGACAGCAGATACCCCTCTGATCGGGGCACTGCCAACATAAACAACTTCCAATCCATCCAAAATGGACAGGTGGCAGGAAGCTCCGATTTCATCACGCAGGGTCTCCATATAAGGTTGGACTATTTCCTGGAATTTCAAACTATTCAAATAGCTGAAGCCCAATTCAAGAACCTTTGGTGTTAAACTATAACGTTTGGTATGCTCATCCTGAGACAGATAACCAATATTTTGTAAGGTGAATAATAAACGATATGGCACCGTTCGGCTTACTCCCAGTTGTTTTGCAATTTCTGAAAGAGACAAACTCGGCTGTAATTCATTAAAGAGCTTAATGATTTCCAACCCTCTTACCAATGAATTAGCACTATATTTCTCTTTATCTTTTTCTTCGCTTTCCATTCGAGTATTCCCCCCGTTGTATATCTCAATTCTCTAAGAGTTATAAACCATTTTAATAAGCTTTCTCACCTCAACTCTTACCTAGAAGGAACTTGCAGCATATTTACAACTTTTACTGCAAATTAAGTTGATGTATATTTTTTATGCATACTACAACTTTGCCCTACCTGTTGTCTCTGTAAAAAATCCGTAACATATTCATTGAACACTTCTGGATCTTCCTGATAACATAAATGGCCGGTATTCGGTACGATGGCAAATTCGGAATTAGGAATCAATTCATGAAAAATTCTCGATTCACTAACCGGTGTGACCTGATCCAGTTCACCGCATATGACCAAGGTCGGAACGGATATAGAAGAAAGGATTTCCATTTGGTTTAAATTTGATAAAGAGAAGGAAACAGACCGGTATCCAGCCGGGCGCACTTGCGACATGATGCGTTCTGCTTCCTTAACCAACTCAACAGAAGCATTTGGCGACATTAGCGCTTTGACCCTTTTCTTTGCCAGTTCACCCGGATTTAACGTATTGATGGAGTGCAATCTATTCTGAAGTTTCCGTTTATTTTCTTCCTGGCTAACACCAGCTGCCCCGCGAGTCGCATCAGATATAATCAGCGCCTCGACCATCTCGGGGAAACGGCTAGTAAAATCGAGTGCGATAGCCGAGCCCATCGAATGCCCGAGCAGGTATACCGATTGCAAACCAAGACTCTCAAGGAATTCTTTCAATACATCTGCAAATTGAGAAAAATCTTGAAATTCCTCTTTTGGATCGGAACTTTCACCGTAACCTGGCGCATCCCAGGCAATTACCCTAAATTCTTCATTCATCTGACAGAGCTGTTTTCTCCATGACTGAGAATTATTTCCCAAACCATGCAGGATAACAAGCGCTTTTCCTTCTCCCGATTCCAGATAATGAATCGAGAATTCTTTTAATTGGCTAATTGGCATCCTTTTCAACCTCACAATCCTTTGAATAAATAATTTAAGTGTTTATTTGTCAATTAAAGCATAATTACACATTTAAAACTATTTGGGAGGCCTAACTTAATTGGCATATTATCGAAGACATATCGATCAACAAAATATATCCAAATATGCAGGAAAGAACAATTAAAGAATTTTAATCCATAGATATTTTCCATAATAAGTATTTCATATACAAAACAATATAAATGAATTATAGATTTTCCTGATTTTAAATTCAATATCAACAAGTCAGAATTTTTAATAATTTGATATTAATTACTTCTTTTGACACAAAAGATCAAATCCACTCCCCCTTTTAAGTCCTTAATAAAGGCCATTTAGCTCATTCCCTTGTATGATTCCCCTCACAACGCAAAAAGGAATCCCATTGTAGTTCGATTTTAAACATAAAAAAACACAATGGAAGAAGTTAAAAATGACAATATATTTATTTATTCTAAAAATATTAAATTATCAAAATATTAAATTGACAATCAATTCTATTTATTTTATCGTTAATAAAGTAAAACTTTGTTTTACTTACAAAACATTACCATTCCTTATCTATCTCTCAGTATTTTAAAGAAAGGCGGGATGCAGCTCGTAAATGGGGAAATCGAAACTAGTGCCTATCTAAAGAAAAACCTTAGTCCACCTATTCTCAATGGTAAGTGTTTTTTGCAATGCTAAAAAGCGACAAGGAGATGGTATTATGTTAAATGGGCAAAAAAGATGGTTGTATATTGCCGTTCCAATTTTTTTCTTTTGGTTTTTCGGACAAATTGATAAGGTTGGCATTTCCATCATTCAAACAGATCCAGAATTCTTGAATGCACTCGGAATGACAGGCGATGACAAAAATGCAAAGATCGGTCTTCTTTCCTTTGTATTCACCATAGCTTATGGAGTTTCAAATCTTTTTTGGGGCTTCATCATTGATAAATTAGGGGCCCGAAAAACAGCCATCGCCGGATTATTCGTATGGACACTTACCATGATTGTGTCAGGTTTAGCAAATTCATATGAAATGTTTTTAATAAGCAGGATCATTCTTGGTTTTGGCGAAGGGATGATGATTCCAGTTTCCGGAAAAATGATTTCTAACTGGTTTAATAAACGCGAATTGGGGAGGGCCCAGGCATCATGGCTTACCGGAAACTATTTAGGTCCGGCAACTGGAGCCATTGTTTTGGTGCTCGTGATATCTTTACTCCACTGGCAAGCAGCTTTCTTTATGCTTGCGGCCTTCAACTTATTTATTAATATCCCGATGTTCATCTTTATGACAAGGAATACACCAGAAGAGCACCCCCGTATAAGTAAGGATGAATTGGCCTTCATTCGCCAATCGGAAGATGAAGGGAAAGAAATTGCCCATTCAGAGAAAAAGAGTTTCGCTCAGGATTATCGTTTCTGGATTGTATGGTTCGGTATGCTCGTATGCTCCTTCCTTTTTTTCGGAATCAGCATTTGGCTCCCTACCTATCTAATTGAAGCAAAAGGATTCGAAAAGGAAGGGATGTCGAGCATCACTTCGCTTTCCTGGCTATTTGCTTTAGGATTTGTCTTGGCCTGCGGCTTTCTGGCGGACAAAACCAGGCGTCCAAGTTTGATGGCCTCGATTCTATTTTCATTGACTGCTGTCTTTTTAACTGTTGCGGTCTTCATCCCCAACCCTATTATGGCCGGGCTATGTATGGGACTGGCAATGGGATGTCAAGGCGGTGTTTTCCATTTAAGTAATATGCTCATGATAAAATACTCAACACCCGAAACGGCAGGACGGGCTGCTGGTCTAATTGGATTCACGAATATTATGGGCGGCTTTTCAAGCTATATCATGGGGTGGCTTCGTGACTTGTCTGGCGGGGACTTCAGTACATCGATCGCCATGCTGATTTTTACAGCCATCTTAGGTTTGGGAGCGTATATATTCTCCATTAAAAGAGAAGCGGCAGAACTGCATTTATCACCTTTGCCTGCACAAAAGATCCAAGTATGAAGCGTAAGTTCCTTGAAATCATGACCAACATTTTTATGGACTTTATCCAACCCTTGAATTATCAAGGGTTTTTTCTTGAGCGGACTATGAGTCATGTACTATTATCCCTTCAATTACTCCATGTAGCTACTAGATAGTTCTTTTACTCTTGTCCCTCAGCATTTTTCCTTGTTCCTAGATCCAACCCTATTCTTCTGCGAATTCATGGATCTAATTTTTTCAAATATCCCAGAATCTTATTATGGCTGCCATCCACCATCCATCTTAAAAATAGCTTCACTTATTCCAACCTCCATTAGTAGTGCTTCATTCCTGGATCAATTGCTTGGATAGCCGATCTTCGGGTTATTCCTGGTCTTCCACAACTGAAGCATAAAACCATTTTATTTCCAAGAAAGTCCTGCTCAATACCACCGGCTTTATCATTTAGTCATCACTTACTAGAACAGATCGCGACCAAAAGGAGCATGCAGCAAAGTCATGCCCCCGTTCT
The DNA here is from genome assembly GCF_046534585.1 of Peribacillus sp. SIMBA_075. Taxonomy (NCBI): domain Bacteria; kingdom Bacillati; phylum Bacillota; class Bacilli; order Caryophanales; family Bacillaceae; genus Peribacillus; species Peribacillus sp. SIMBA_075. The sequence continues at coordinate 50,760 of NZ_JAWRYN010000011.1, forward strand.
TAATTAGCATGGATCACTAGTTCAAACTTCTTAAAATGGCGGATAACTATTAAAGTGGACCCACCCTTTACTGGTTATTATTATGAAGTACACTTGAAAACAATTCTGAGTGAACGAGCATATCCTATAATAAGCATTAAAGATTATATAACTTCATTTAGGTGTTATACAGCAAGAGTTGGAAAACAGCATTTTTAAAAAAAGCTAAAACTAGATGAGGAGAGCATAATCTAAATTCACTCTGAATGTCTTGTCCTTTTTTTGTATAAAAATGTCGATAGTTAAAATATTCAAAAAATGACAATCACTCGGTAACCCATGTTATATTGTTAATGATAAAAATACTTGTCAAGTAAGGTGAGTGCGTGAATATTGAAGTTTTAATACTCCATTATATTCAGGAAAAACGTCAAAAGCCCAATCATGCCAATGAATTATTGGATTATATTCAGAAGGAATATGTAAACGGGAAGCTGTCAATCTTTCAATATAGGAGTCTCTGTCAGGAATTATATCTTCGAGGAGCAAAACAAACATCTTCTGGATGAAAGGAACACTTCTGATACATTTTCAAATCAAGATTTGAAATTTGTTTCTGCCCTGTTGCATCGACCTATCTTTAGGGGCTAAGTCAGCTATTTTCACCCCTTTTCTTTACTAAGAAAGGCTATATCCCCATCCCATCCCGAATGTTTTCCATAAATAAAAACCTCCGTAATATGTCACCCCAAGACATATTACGGAGGTAAAGACTACTTATTCTGCAATCGCAGAATTTCCTTTGTTGACTATATGAATATATCCAAAATTAAAACCAAACCGAATGCCACGAAAGAAAGTAAGGTTTCCATGACTGTCCATGTTTTGAACGTTTCTTTTACGGTCAATCCCATATATTCTTTTACTAACCAGAAGCCGGCGTCATTAACATGGGAGAACATAAGTGAGCCTGCTCCCGTGGCAATAACGAGCAATTCTAGATTAACACCCGTCATATTTGCAACGACCGGTGAAACGATCCCTGCTGCCGTGGTCAAAGCGACGGTTGCAGAACCTGTGGCAATCCGAATCAATCCGGCCACAAGGAATGCAAGAACGATCGGTGATAAAGAAATTTCTTCAGACATGGAAGCGATTGCAGTCCCTACGCCACTATCAATTAAAATTTGCTTGAACCCTCCGCCAGCACCGATAATCAGAATTATGGATGCTAATGGCAATAAGCATTCTTCCGTCAACTTTTTAATTAGCGATTTATCCATTCCCTGTCTGTAGCCCAAGAAATAGTAAGCTGCAAAACAGGAGATTAATAGGGCGATCACCGGACTGCCGATAAACAATAAGAATTTTTCAATCGAACCCGGTAGCGGCAGATAAGGCGCCACTACAGTTAAAACCATCAACAATACTGGCAAAAGGATGATGAAGAACGAAACTCCAGTCCCTGGTAATCCACTTGACTTTGTTACCACCCGAATCAATTCCGGTTCACCAACGGGTATAACCCGCTTATGAATCCATTTTGCGAAAAGAGGTCCGGCAATTACAGCAGTCGGGAAAGCGATGATCAATGAGTACAGAAGTACGTGTCCCATGTTTGCATTATAAATCCCTATAGCTGTCATGGCTCCCGGATGCGGAGGTACCAGCCCATGTACAATCGATAAACCAGCAAGTACTGGAATACCTATTAACAAGATGTTCACTTTGGTTGATTTCCGAATGGAAATGACCAAAGGCAGCAATATTACTAAACCAACCTCGAAAAATACGGGAATGCCTATGATGAAACCTGATAAAAGCATGGCCCATGGCAGGTTCTTCACGCCGAATTTATTAATGAAAAAGTCAGCAACCTGCATACCGGCTCCAGAGTCGGACATCATCTTTCCTAAGATGGTCCCTAAAGCCAATATTCCAATAAGGTGACCAAGGACCGCTCCGACACCCGTTTCATATGCTCCTACAATCTTGTCCATCGGCAGTCCAGAAAAAACCGCTAAAAATAAACTGGCCACAGTCAAACTTATGAATGCATGCCATTTCCACCATGATACCCCCAAAATAACAATTACGATTGCTATCAGCGTGATTCCTAATAAATATAGATCCATATGTTCTCCCCACCCTTAATGAAATCGCTTACAATCAAACCCATACAATAAATAGGCTTATTGTACCGGCTCGTTATATGTCACAATGTAGTTCTGTTTAGCCGTGTTGTAATACCCTTCACTGTATTCCATTACATTTCCGTCCCCATCACTGGAAATCCGAATCCTTTTTAATACTGGGCTATTGTTTTCGATTTTCAGTGTTTCGCAAATGTGATCAGGTGCGATGGCAACGGCAAACTCATCTCTGAATGTTTCAAGTTTGACGTTTTGATTTTCCAAAAATCTGTACAAAGAATTGATTTGGACCTCTTTTATCTCTTCTTGGTTTAAATTAAGTGAAACATAATGTGTAAAGTAAATATAAGGTTCATTGTCCAATAAATATATTCGTTCGATTCTTGTGCAATGGTCACCAAATAAAGAATGCAACTTAGAGCCTGAAGAAAGGTCAACATGACTTATGTTTAACACCTTTTTTAAAATGAAGTGCCCTTCCTCCACCAAAAGCTCTGTGAAACGCTTTCCTTTGGAAAGTTTGACAATCGAACCATTCGCTATGACCCTAGTGCCTTTGCCGCTTTTCTTTTCAACATAACCCTCTTGCACAAGTTCTTTGATTGCATTACGGACAGTGACCTTACTTACGTTAAATTCTTCTTCCAAAAGAGGCTCAGAGGGAATGTTTGTGTCGATGGCATAAACCCCATGTAAAATACGATCCTTCATTATTTCTTTTATCTGTAAATACATCGGTCCATTTTTTCTGTTCACATTCATTCCTAATCTCCTGCCTTTTATCTCTTAATATCTTCCATTTCACCTTCCATTGCCGAGAGTATCTCCTTTTCGGTTGCCAAAGGAGTATCTCCAACGACAGTACATGCCAGCATTCCTGAAACAGCCGCAAACCGAACTGTCTTTTCTGGGGGAAATCCCAGCAATTCGCCATGTAAAATTCCACTGGTGTAAGCATCGCCTGAACCTATTCTATCATATACGGAAAATGATAGGATATCGGAAAAGTAAAATGTTTCTTCCTTGAACATATACCCCCTCAACGTATGGCTATTATCACTGTTGATTGAACGATGTGTCCCTGCTATCGACTGAATATTGAATTTCTTTGCCACCTCAGGGATCAACTCGATTAGCTGTTCTTCCCTTGTGGAGCCTTTAGACATCATTCCTAAAATATATAGGGCGTCTTTCTCATTCATCATGACGATATCAGCCAAAGAAAGCATTTCTTCATAATTAGGCTTTGCATCAGCATAACCTCCCTCCCATAAAGAGGGGCGGTAGTTGCAATCGAAACAGACTGTACCGCCTTTTTCTTTGACTTTTCTTGCCAGCACCTTCATACTCTCCCGTACATTTTCCGCCATTGCAAGCGTGATTCCGCAAAAATGGATGATATCCGTACTTTCTGCAATCATATCCATGTCATAATCGGATAAGGAGGCTGTATTAAAACTGCTTTCCAGTCGATTGGAATATGTGACACGGCTCGCCCGCTGTCCAAAACCATTTTCCAAAAAGTACATCCCCAAGTATTTGCCACCTCTAGAGATGAAGTTCCTTCCAATTCCCAATCGCTGCAAAGATGAAATCGCGGAATCCCCAAGGGGGTTATCCGGTAACTTTGTCACAAGATACCCATCATGTCCTAGCTTTGTCATCGCAGAAGCAACGTTTACTCCCGTGCCTGAAAAGGAGTATTTCAGAGTGTTGGCCTGTGATAGCAATTCATGCCCTGGTACCTGCAAACGCATCATTACTTCCCCGAATGCCACAATCCTTTTAGGCATATTTTTCAACCAATTTTTTTGTTATGGCCAATAATTTACGTACATCCTCCCCATTCGTTTTTCCAGTCTCTTCATCGATTATGGAAGAATATACATGTGGAATGACTTTAGGCACTTTTGCTTCTAATGCGATTTCTAATATGGTCTCGAAATTATTTAAATCGATTCCACCTGTTGGTTCCAAAGCAAATCCCTCTTCACCACAAGCTTTTGCCACAGCACGATATTCATCTTCATGCTTCAGGCCTTTCATCGGGAAGTATTTCAAAGCATTTCCTCCCATATCGCGTACAAGCGCAATGGCAGCTTTGATAGGCACAATGGCAGTTTCACTTGCATCTGCACTTACTGGACCAGTGGAAATATTCACATAACCTACTTTCCCAGTTGGAGATACAAGTGAATTTATCCAGCTATCCTTCTCACCTAAATTGGCCCTTGTAGCACCAACAGCAGGAAAAACCTGGTTAATATGACTGCCTGGATAGTATTTTGCTATTTCTGCGACAACCGCTGCCTGTCTATTATCGCCCGCGCCCAATCCTATTGAAACGGCCTCATCAATGGCTTCCCCGTATTCTTTCATTGCTGTAACACCAGCTTCCACAGTTGGATAATCCTTTGAGAGTACACCAACCAATACATGGCCTTCCGCTGCTTCAAAGACTTCCACTGCATTTTCTACACTATTTGCAAGTACATTTAAGGCTACACGATCATTCAATAACCGTTTGTTTATGTTTGTCATCCTTGTTTTCCTCCTAATATGGTTCTTAATTGTGCTTCAATGACATGTATATCATCACCTTGCAATGGACGCGGATCTATATCGAAAAAGCCTTGCCGTATCCCATAATCCCGTGTATAAATGGCGATTTCCCCATTTTTGAGCTGCTCGTTCACTTCCTTCGCCGTCGTTTCCGTTATCAAAGGATCTATGGAAATGCGTGCTCTATATATGGCACGTCCGGCTTCATCCTGAACGATCGTTACTTTTACGCCATCAATCGAGTCAAGTGATGTGAGAACTTGTAAACTAGCTTTTTCTTTTTCGCTATTATCCATCTTGACAAAATACTCATCCAATGCCTGAAGCAGACCAAAGGTCGTTTCCTTTCCAACCTTCATGCTCCTGCCGATACAGTGCAATTGAACCTTTACCCATTCGATATATTTTTTTCTGCCCGCAACGATACCGGATGTGGGTCCTTCAATGGCTTTTGAACCACTATAAATGGCCAGGTCGGAGAATTGTACATATTTTTCCAAATCCTCCTCCGCTGCTGCATCGACAATCAGAGGGATATTATTCATTTTTGCCACTTCCCATGCTTCTTCGACCGATATCATATTTTTCTGGACAGCATGATGCGATTTCACATATAAAATAGCGGAAGTATTTTCATTTATGGCCTCCGCAATATGTTCTGCTTTCCCTTCATTTGCATATCCAACTTCAACCAATTTTCCGCCGCCAAGATAAATCATGGTTTCAACGGGTGCACCATACTGAACGTTATGGCCCTTCAGCATGATGATTTCATTCTTTTGAATGAGATCTTGATGAAGCCTTTCGCTTTTCCTTCTATTTCCTTCAGTAACGATCGCCGCTACTGAAAGCGCAATTCCACTTGATGCTGAGTTTACGACGACAGCTGCTTCAGAATGAAGCAAATTCGCTATATGCTGGCCTGACTTATCGACTAAATCAGAAATCTCAACATAATTTTGCCCACCTTTTTTCATCGCATCCATCACTGTGTCAGTTGGGGCAGAAACCCCCAATATGCTCATTCTTCCGCTTGCATTGATGACTCTTTTCAAACCGTATTTAGCATTCAATGAATTCTCCATTTATAACCACTCCTTTTACAACAACTCTTTTTTCTGCCATCCTTTTTTCGCCTTCGGAATCCAATAAAAGGGTCGGTTCATTCTCGATCGAGAATAAAGTCAGGTTCGCAATATCCCCAGCTGAAATCCTTCCAAGCTCTGGTTTATTCAACCATGCTGCTGCATTGACCGTAACCGCATCTATTACTTCTTTTAATGGATAACCCAGATACAAAAATTTTGTAAGCACATTTGCCATATTAAAAACTGGCCCATTCTCTCTGTTTTTCCGATATATATCCGTACTGATCGTATTGAAGCGTATTCCCCGCTTTTTCGCCATTTCTGCAGTTTTAAAAGAAAAGCTTGCCGTTCCATGACCTACATCCAAATGGACACCACGTTCAATCGCCTTACTGAACTCAGGCAGCGGTTCTTCTCTTTCATCAAATAAATTATTCGCTTTACCATTTAAGAAATGTGTAATAATGTCCTTTTCCTCAAGTAATTCAAGGACTTCTTTAATATCAGGCGGCCCTGAACCGATATGGACCATTAATGGTAAACCCGTTTCAGCCGAGAACTTCCTAGCGATTTTTAATGGCTCGACACCATTTGGACCAACTACACTTTTACTTATTCTCGCTTTAAGTCCAACGACAAAATCCCCGTACTTGGAAATTGCCTTCATTAATTCTCCTTCGTCCAGCCATGAAATATCCGATAATTCATCAACCCTTTTCAATCCAATCCGCGAAATATTCAGAAAGGCGAAAACATTCGTTTTGGAATTTTCACAGCTGTTAACGAGATCAGATATCATATCTGCCCCTGTGCTTCCCGCATCAATGACCGTTGTTACACCAGTTTTATATCCAATCTCATCAACCTCATCACCATAAGGATCGAATTCCGGGAATGCATGTACATGCATATCAATCCATCCGCTGGAAACAAAAACTTTGTGATCATAATCTATTATTTCATCTCCAGATGCAGTTCCGGGCAAAGCGATTTCTTTAATCATCCCATTTTCCAGTATGATATCTGCTGCATTTCCGTCTAACATCTTTACATTTTTCAGAATTAAACTACCTGTCATTTCCCTCATCCTTTTCGGTACATCCTATCGATTGCAAGTAACTTTGTAAAAGGGTGCTCAATTGTGAGAATTCATTTAATTTTCTTACAGGAATAGATTATCACATTTCAATAAACTAATCAATATAACGTTATAATGTTTAATTTCACTTTTTTTAAAAAATCATTCATTATTTATCCATTGCAAATCTACTTATATAGAGTGATCAATTAAGGGGATGCCCAATAAGTCTTTAAAATTAAAACGAATTGTCACAAAGTAAATGAATGCCCGCTATTTTTTCCTGAAGAAGATCTTATTTTCAATGCTGTCATTTTATAAACTCAAAAGAAACTCTCAAAAATTAATTGATTATTCAGATAATTAACTACCTAAAAGCAGTGAAGCTATACTGAATTTCACTGCTTTAATACGTATTTTTCAAAAAGACCAAAATGAAAATTAATATAGTGCCTTTCTTTCTATATATAATGGAACCTGTACATGCCAGGAAACTATATTTTATTCTCTATGCGAGAAGTTACGTGTTCGGTCAGTTTTCCCACAATTTGTTTAAGCCGTTCCGTTTCCTCTTCACTTAAGACGCTATAAAAGTCACGAAAGATTTTGGCGAAACACTTATTGATGGAATGATAGGTTTTCCTTCCACTTTCGGTTGATTGGATAAAAACGACCCGCCGATCATCCTCACTGTGTACCCTCTCAATCAATTTCTTCCGTTCGAGCCGGTCAATTAGCGCAGTTCCTGCTGCAGGTTTGATCTTCAAATGATTCGAAACATATTTAACGGCCATGGATTCATTGAAGACTATTAATTGCAATGCCCGATACTGTACTGAGGTTAAATCATATTTAACCAATAACGGTTCCACCAATTCCTGTGAGAGACTGCTTAGTTCTTTGATTTCTATATGTAAATTGTACAATTCACCTGAATGCATGTTTGACAATCCTTTCTTATTGACAACTATCCATCTAAAACTATAACATAATTAACGTATCAAAAAATTAACCATACGAATTAAAATGGTTATTGATCTATAAAGAGAGAGAGAGGCTGTACATGTCAGCAGAGCAACGTAAAAAGATCATTATCCTAATGATCAATATGTTTATAGCAATAGGAAGTTTCGGTATCATCATTCCCATTTTACCAGCATATCTTGCCTCCATTAATCAAGGCGGTACCGCCGCTGGCCTAATGATTGCCATTTTCGCAGGTGCACAACTTATCTTTTCACCAATTGCCGGAAAATGGACAGACCAATTTGGGCGCAGAAAAATGATTATTTATGGGTTGGTCGGTTTGACATTATCCATGTTTATTTTTTATGCAGTCAATTCCATTTGGTTATTATATGCTTCGCGTATCATCGGCGGGATCGGTGCCGCATTGCTTATACCGGCAATATTTGCTTATGTAGCTGATATCACCACATTTGATCAGCGCGCTAAGGGCAATAGTTTAGTATCTGCCGCCATGTCCCTAGGTATTGTAGTCGGTCCGGGAATTGGAGGATTTCTAGCTGACTTTGGCTTGAAGTTTCCCTTTTTGATTTCCGCGCTTGTATCCCTGTCGGCAGTGGTATTTTCCATTTTTGTTTTAAAAGAAAGCGAAACGGCACAAGTTACTCAACCCATGGATGCAAAATCTGAAACGATGGTTCGGAAGATTGCCCTATCCGTGAAAATGCCCTATTTCATCCCACTCATCATTACACTTGTAATGAGCTTTGGTTTAATGGCATATGAGTCTGTAATTGGGCTTTATCTTGATAATCAATTCAATTCAAGTCCTAAGGACATCGCCGTAATGGTTACAGCCACAGGTATCGTCAGTGTAATTGTACAATTGTTTGTCGTCGACCGGATTGTACGCCGTTTTGGGGAAGTGAATGTGCTGAATATCTTTATCAGTGTTGCAGCCATCGGTTTCCTCCTATCACTTTTTGCTTCAAGTTACCTGATTTTCTTTTTAATCTCACTTATCATCTTCCTTTCCACCTCCATCTTACGTCCAGTTCTTAACACACTGATTTCCAAGATGGCAGGAAATGAGCAGGGCTTTGCAATGGGTATGAATAATGCGTATATGAGCATCGGAAATGTGCTCGGACCCACACTTGCCGGAATGATGTATGATGTGCACATTACCTATCCGTTCATGTTGGGCCTTTTCCTCTTATTCATCACTTTGATGATCACTATGGCTTGGCAAAAGCGATCTCTTCATGCAAAGGCATTATCCTAGACCTGAAGAAGGTACTATCAATTTTATTCATTTAACAAAAACCCCGGGTAGCTGCCGCTATTCGGGGTTTTTGTTATGATTTTTATATCCTTAATAGATATTCACGAGTATTTGCTTCGAATTCACGAGTAAATGCACGAATCTCACGAGTATTTGCTCCAATTTCACGAGTAAATGCACGAATCTCACGAGTAACGCTTCAATCTCTTGAGTATTTGCTCCAATTTCGTGCGTAAACAGCTCAAAATCTTCTGGAAAGCTCGAATTCACGAGTATATGCGATATATATAGGTTTGATTTCCCTAATAAACCAGGAAATCAGGCATTTGACCATAATAAAAAGCGGCCTTTTTCCGCTTGGAAGGGAATTAGGCCGCTTTTTATCCCGTTCTTCTCATTTCATATTGTTATAAGGGGCAAATGGATTTCATTTAATAAAAACCGCTTTCTTCCCCTTACTGCTTTCGAAAGCCGCATCAATGATTTTAATGACCGATAGCCCCTCCTGAGCAGTGACTGGAGCTTTTTTCCCGTTCAATATACTATCGGCAACTGCCTGGTAATACGTTAAATAAGAACCATGCAGAGTTTCAATGGTTTCATGTGTCTCATTTTCACCTTCAACGGTAACCAGCTTGCCATAAAACTCAGGATCATCTGAACCCCAAGAGCCATCCACCGGTTTTTTCCCCTCACTCAACGCCGCCTCTTGGCAATCAAGACCGTACTTGATAAATGATCCTTTACTTCCATGCACTTGAAACCGCGGTCCATTAACCGGTACGATCGAGCCTGAATGCAATATCACTCTCAGCTTTTCATATCCTAATATCACATGGAAATAATCATCCGTTTGGGCATTCTCTTTTTGCGAAAATACATCTGCCCAAACGAATTGCGGCAATCCAAACAAATATAAGGCTTGATCGATCAGATGTGATCCTAAATCAAATAGCATACCTGTTCCTGGCCCTGGTTTTTCCCTCCATCTATCCCTGACCACCGGCCTGAATCGATCATAATGGACCTGGTATGTATTGATTTCCCCAAGCACTCCATCATCAATAAGTTTTTTAACCGTCAAAAAGTCATTATCCCATCTCCGGTTATGATAGACGCTTAATAGCAGATTCTTTTCCTCGGCAATCTTAATGAGCTCCTCTGCCTCCCAAGCTTCCACTACCATCGGCTTTTCCAGGATGACATGCTTCCCGGCTAACAAGCTTTGCTTGGCCATTTCATAATGTAAACCACTCGGTGTTGTAATAACAGCCAAATCGATGGACGCATCTTCAAGAATATCCTCTAAGCTGCTTACCACCTCTACATCCTTCAAATCTTTTTGGACTTTTTCCTTTTTGGAGCTGACTACTTTCGTTATTTGAAATTCCCCTAAAACACTTAGTAATGGCGCATGAAATGTAGCCCCTGACAATCCATACCCAACTATACCGACTTTAATTTTCCTCATTCGTTCCCTCTCGCTTTCTTGTTCCTCTGATACAATCATAAAACTGATTTTATGCTTTATTTTTCATCATTTGTCCGGATATGTTTCTCTCAAAAACTTTACAGACTGATTAATCAATTCTTTCAAAACATTAATTTCGATATCTGCCACTTTATTGATGTATACACATCCTTTTCCGGTGGTGTGTTTTCCAAATGTCTGTAACAATTCTACCCTTCTTTTGTCGCCCGGAGTAAAATATAGACTGAATTTTGCTTTACGAGGTGAAAAGCCAACTAGAGGGGCATCACCTTCGTGACCAGATTCATATTTATAATGATAGGTACCGAAACCAATGATGCTCGGTCCCCACATCTTTGCCTCAAAACCTGTCGTTTCGGTAAAAATATCTAATAATTTATATGCGTCTTCACGTTTTTTTAGATTATCGACTTTCTCAATGAACTCAGTGACACTGCTGTCAGTTTCTTTGGTTTTTGGTTTATACATGACCGGAACCTCTCCTATACTAGTAAAAATTCAAAAGATTTCCTTTGCCAAAAACTTAATACCCTAGACGATCGTGTTTTTAGCGGTGACGTGTATGTATGCAGCTAAAACATTAATTTCCGATGAAATCCTAACCATTCAATTGCATGACGGACGAGCTTCATTACTAATTCTCCAAGCCTCATGGCAAATCCTTTAATACAATACCCTTAATATATTATAGAACATCGATTCGTTTTATTCTAATTTAAGGGCAAAGTGTATAAAGGTATATTTACTATATTAGGAATCGATTAAATGAAAATCGATTTATTGGTACGTTTAATACGGTACTTTTTCATAAAAATCTCTACGATCAGAAAAGATGAGAAGGAACAATACTGACCGTAGATTAGAGTAAATCAATAGTTGCATGAAAGAAGGGAATTGGAGAGCAAAATAACAGTTTAACCGGTTCCCTATTGCCGTCGGATCTTTTCAATTTCATCGGCTATGAATTGCACCTGTGTCCCTACGATGACTTGAATGCTTTGGGGACCAACGATATTAATTCCTGCAACCCCTGTTGATTTGATTTTATTCTGATCGACAGCTCCCATATTCTCCACTTCAACTCTTAAACGGGTAACGCAGTTATCTACAGTTGTTACGTTAGCGTCTCCGCCCAGCCCCTCATAAATTGCAGAGGCCATCCCAAAGAATTTACTCTGATTAGACCCGTCTAGACTGCTATCTGCTTGTGCATTCGCTCCTCCACCATCAAGCTCATCTTCTGTATCATCTTCTCTTCCGGGAGTCATTAAATTAAACCTTATTATCAAGAAGCGGAATAAGAAATAGTAGATAACGGCGAAAACCAGTCCTTGAAGAAGGAGCATATAAGGTTCATTTGCCAATGGCAATCTTGAACTTAAAACAAAGTCAATGAATCCTGCACTAAAACCAAACCCTGCTGTCCATTGGAAGGTCGCAGCTATAGCTAACGAAATTCCGGTTAATAAAGCATGCACCACAAAAAGGGCAGGTGCGACAAACATGAAAGCAAATTCCAATGGTTCAGTAACACCTGTAAAAAACGAAGCGAAACCTGCAGCGAGCATTAATGATGCCACTTGTTTTTTCTTATGGGATTTTGCCGTATGGTACATGGCAAGAGCCGCAGCTGGCAACCCGAACATCATGACGGGAAAGAATCCTGCTTGGTACATGCCTGTGGTTCCTTTTATTCCTGTTCCAGCCCAGAAATTGCCGATATCATTAAGCCCTATTACATCGAACCAGAAAACGGAGTTTAACGCATGATGTAAACCTGTTGGTATCAGCAGCCTATTGAAGAATCCATAGAGTCCTGCTCCAGCAGGACCCATTTCACTTATTCCTTCTCCAAATATAACTAACCAGGAGTAGATGAGTGGCCATACGAAGAATAATATAAGGGAAACCAGTAACATGGCAACAGCAGTAAGGATGGGGACAAGTCGTTTACCGCTAAAGAAAGCGAGTGCATCCGGCAGCTCGACCTTACTGAACCGATTATACATAACTGCAGCTACAAGTCCTGAGAGAATTCCGACAAATGCATTTTCTATTTTCTCAAATGCTGGATTTACATCTTTTGCATCAATTCCCTGCAGCATCGCTACCGAGTCCGTGGAAAGCAATGTCGTTATGACCAGATAGGCTACCAGCCCGCTCAAAGCAGCGGCCCCATCTTTTCCTTTCGACATCCCCAACGCTACCCCTACAGCAAACAAGATAGCCATATTGTCAATGATCGAAGAACCTGCTTTTATTAAGAAAGCTGCTAACGGACTTCCGGCTCCCCATCCTGCTGGATCTATCCAATAACCGATCCCCATTAAAATGGCGGCTGCCGGCAATACGGCTACTGGCAGCATCAAGGAACGTCCAATTTTTTGAAGATATTTTTTCATGCGCTTTCCTCCTGACAATTACTGATTTAGGGCAAACCCTATATTCTATTAGACAACGGTTCCTTCCATTTTAGAACTTGATTTCATTTATAAATTTGACTATATTCAGGAATAAAGTCTTAGCGATTTACTCCTCCATCGAAAGTTTATAAAAAAAGAAAAGTCCAACCGGACTTTTCTTTCACTTTTATTTATAGAGCAAGTAATTTTTGCGAACCTTTTTAAAAGCATCCTGCTCTACTTGATATTCTTTCATGATTTCATCTACTGATGAACCTTCTTCAATCCTTGACTTTACCCAGCCATTGCCAATCAATAGGTTGAAATTGTTCGCTGCAAGGAATTCGAAATCATCTGGGTATAGATCATGGATGGTCTTGATGATATGAAGTCCAGTAGGAACAGCCTTGAATTCCGCTCTATCCGTTACATAAATTTCGACTCCATGGCTGAGTTTACCCGCATGCTTTGAAAACGTAGGGGTAAAAGAGGCGGCCCTGAATTTTACGCCAGGTAACCGTAATGCATTTAACTTCCCAGCAAGTTCATCGCTGTTTATATAGGGAGCACCAATCAGTTCGAATGGTTTAGTCGTCCCTCTGCCTTCCGAGACATTCGTTCCTTCGATCAATCCTGTAGCGGGGTATACGAATGATGTGGATACGGTCGGCATGTTCGGTGACGGCAAGACAAAAGGAAGCCCAGTATCGTCATAATCCATATCTCGTTTCCAGCCTCTCATCTTGATGACCTTTAGATGGGCTCCAATTTTAAACTCCTTATTGAACAAAGTCGCGAGTTCACCAACTGTCATCCCATGTTTAAGAGGAATTGGGTACATACCAACAAACGATGAGAATTCTGGTTCAAGTACAGGTCCATCTACCGATTCCCCTCCTTGTGGGTTCGGCCGATCCAGCACGATAATGGGAATATCATTTTCTCTTGCTGCTTCCATTGCATAAGCCATCGTGTAGATATAAGTGTAATAGCGTGTTCCGACATCCTGGATATCAAAGACAAGGACCTCAACATCTTTTAACATTTCAGGTGTCGGTTTTTTCGTTTTACCATATAAGCTATAGACGGGCAAACCTGTTTTTTCATCAATATAATATTCAACACTAGCACCAGCTTGCGCATCTCCGCGCACTCCATGTTCGGGACCAAATAACGCAGTCAAATTAATATCCGGATCGTCATGTAGTAGATCGACAATGCTGGTTAATTTAGAATCGATGCCAGTTGGATTCGTAATTAGCCCCACTTTCTTTCCTCTTAACACGTTCTTTTCTTCTTTTAAAAGGACTTCAATTCCGGGACTGACCTTTTGATTTTTCTTCTCCTTAACAGCCGTTACACTTTTTGAGGAAACGATGCCGAAAGCAAACAGGCAAATGGTAAATAATATAATCATTCGTTTCAAATTATTTCCCCCTCTATTTTTTAATGGGTTTTTTTGATTTAATATCTAATCCATATCCAAGTTTATAAAGGCTTTCAGAGGGTTTAGTCACTGATGGTATATCGACCGGCAAAGTTCCTTTAGGTTTTGATCCTCCAAAAATCGTCGAAATGCCTGCCGGAATATTTGGCTGTCTATAACGCCCATTCGAATACCCTTTAAATCCGTAAACAGCAAGCACCGCTTTCGCTTCTTCAAAATTTGCAACATCATAAGGGTTTCTTAAACTCATTAAAACAAATTCTTTATCTTGCTTCTTAGCATGATTCATGACCGCTCTTGGGAAGGCTGTTGCCCACTTCGAAGAATCTTGAACGCTATCATCGATCACTCCATCATTGACAGCCGGATCGTTTTTGACAATATAGGAACCAGTAATGACAAAGTCTGATTCATCAATAAGTCTAGCCACTTCATCTGTAAATGACTTTTCCGAAAAACTTATACCCGTTATTTGGACTTTCTTTATTTTCTTTTTATCAGCTAATTCGCGGATGCTCCTTGACATTGATTCAACTTGATCATCAAAAGGAGCAAGCACCAAAACTTTTTCATTTTTCTTAGGTTTGAAAGGCATAGTTCTGCCTTCATTTTTTAATAGTGTGATGGCATCTTCCGCAATTTCCGTTTCTTTTTTCAGATGATCTTCATTCCCGACCACTTGAAGTGCGGTTTTGATCTTTTTATCGATTGGAGTTTTATCAGGGTTTAAAATCCCTCTTTTCACTTTTAGTTCAAGTATCCTCGTTACAGATTGATTGACTTGAGCTATAGGAATTTCGCCGCTTTCCACTGCTGCCTTCACTGCATTGAATACAGTGGTTATATTCTTTTCCATTTGGAGCGAATTTACTTGTGCAGGCATCAATGCAATATCAACACCTGATTTCAGGGCAAGGACCACAGCTTCTTCCTGTCCGAAGTTGTCCGCGATGGCTTTCATATTCAAAGCATCTGTAACCACAACACCGTCAAAGCCCATTTCTCCACGTAAAAGTTCTGTAATGACCTTATGTGACAATGTTGCAGGAACCATAATTTCTTGACCGTCTTTTTTACTGATATACGTAGTGTTGTCGAATGCAGGGAATTGAACATGTGCAGTCATCATCATATCCACTCCAGCATCGATGGCCTTTTGGAAAGGAACCAACTCGATGGAACGCAAGCGCTCTTTATCATGAGAGACAAGAGGGAGACCATAATGACTATCGACTGCTGTATCTCCGTGGCCAGGGAAATGCTTGGCCGTTGCTATCATGTTCTGGTTTTGCAATCCATTTATCGTTTGAATGCCCAACTTTGATACAAGTTCCGGATCAGAACTGAAGGAGCGAACGCCAATAACTGGATTTCCGGGATTATTATTGACATCGACAGACGGCCCAAAATTGACATTTATGCCAAGTGACGACAGTTCCCTCCCGATGATTTCTCCAGTTTGGTAAGCGTAATTCTCATTTCTGGTTGCACCAAGCGCCATATTACCTGGAAGGTTCGTTCCGGTTTGAAGGCGGGTTACGATTCCACCTTCCTGATCAATCGTTATGAACAGCGGAAGGTCTTGGCTTGCCATCTGCAAACCATCCGTGAGCCGAACCGTTTGTTCGGTGTCGACTACATTCTCAGCGAACAAAATCACACCGCCTAGATGATATTTTTTAATGATGCTTGCAATTTCTGAGTTCATTTCAATAAACCCTGTGGCCTTCACTTCTTCTTGTTTTTTCCAATTACGAAAATCCGGCATGAGCATTTGGCCGACTTTTTCATCAACTGTCATGTTTTCAACGATTTTCTGAACATCCGGTGCTGAATTTTCGTTCTCTAATCCCGTTGCAGCCGCATTCCCTCCCAGAATGGATATAACCAAGAATAATGCGATTCCAGCTGGGACACATATCCTTATTATCATTTAGGCTTCCTCCCTTGTTTACCTTTAAGTTCTTGTAGTAACACTTCCATATCCAGTACCATGAAAGGGGTAAATGAATGGAAATGATCTAAATAGATCCTATAAAGAAATCAAGGCAGCATCCGGAATCCCATCAGCCGCCTCTTTAACAAGTCTTCATGTAATAAATCCGTTTATCCCAGTATCATAGATCGTTCGATCTCACTTTCCCTTCACTCAACAGTTCTATGGATTGACCAGGTTTTAGAAGGGAAAGCAAGGGAATATCTTCAACTATTACTCGCCCTATCACATTGACTCTATGATCAGCCTCCAGGTCTCTCCTGCAAATTTGAATCTCTCCCCGATACCTTCCGTAAGCATCATTGTCCATCGTTATGGATCCAAGGCTGCGTGTAACTGTATTACTCGGCACGATATTTGCTGAGACGCGGGTATTTTGCAGCCGGAAAACATCTTGAGAAACATCTGGCCTTAATTTATACTGACCGCCTTGCAAAAGTTGGGATTCCATTCTAATAGAAAGAATATTGAGATTTTTATAGACAGTTAGATTCTCAAGCAAATTATTCTCGGTTCCTTGATCTCCTACGTAAACTCCGTCCACATGCTGAAATAGCTCAACACCGGCAGCGTAAGGATTCATTAACCTGTGTTTTTCAAGCGTCGGAAGGCCATCATGAAGAGGACCGCGTTTACTTCCAGCACCCGGGATGAAAGCAAAGATCGGTATACCGTATTTCTTGAATATTCGATTTTGTTCATGAAAGAATTCTTCCTCAAGGCCCGTTTCACGCCTTGGATAAAAGTTATGCCAAGCTATCAAACTTTCCGGTTCTACGCCGCTCCCGAGTATGGCTAGAAGTTCATCTTCATTTAACGTACTTGCATTCAGTGAGAGGGAAAACACCTTGGATAAAGATGTAACAGTTTCTCGATCAAACCCATCATCAAGTCGAATACCTTTAATACCCAATTGCCTTAAATCCGTAAATCTGCCAATCCCTAAATGATCAAGAGTGTTTAATGACACATCCGCATGGATTTCCATTCCATAGGACTCTGAAAGCTTTAAAAGCCTGATCATCCTCTTTACGAGGTCACCCTTTTCTTCAGGAATATGAAGCGAGGTAAAGGCCCTTTTCACTCCTAGGTTAGCAGCATGGTTGATTTGTGCTTCTGCAAGTGGGTCCTGTAGATAAAAAGAGATTCCGATCATTTGAATTCAACAGCCATTTCATCATTAAATCCAAACAAATACGTAAAAATAAATCCTGCTATATAGGAAATGAACAACCCAGCCAAGAATAGACCGATTTGATTTGGATGCACTAAAAAGGTAAGCGGCAGTCCAGAAACACCAATGGACGACGTCGCAATTCCGAATTGTGCTTGGAATGCCCCGCCTACTCCAGCACCTAAACAGGCAGTTAAGAAAGGCCGGCCCAGTGGCAGAGTCACTCCAAATATAAGGGGTTCGCCGATACCAAGCATCCCTGAAGGAAGGCCTCCGCCGATTGCCCTCTTTAAACTCGCTTTCTTCGTTTTCATATAGATGGCAAATGCCGCCCCAACTTGGCCTGCACCACCCATTGCCAAAATGGGAAGCAGCGGATCATCCCCGATAGAATTGATCAATTCTAGATGGACAGGCGTTAAACCTTGATGTAAACCAGTAATGACTAGGGGCAGGAAGGCCGCACCAAGCACGAATCCAGCCACAACACCGCCGAAGTCCAACACATTCAATAACCCTGTCGTAATGGCATCCGATAAAAACCCTCCTACCGGCATAAAAACAATGTAAGTGACAATCCCAGTAATGAGTAAAGCGATGGTTGGCGTCAAAATGATATCAAGTGATTGAGGAATGAATTTCCTGACCTGTTTTTCCACCAAGGCTATGAAAATAGCGGCAAAGAGAACTCCTATCAACCCACCGCGGCCAGGGAGCAAATTTTCACCGAACAGGGAAATGTCGCCGACAGCCGGATTGATGACCAAGATACCCGCCAACGCACCAAGTGCAGGGGATCCGCCGTATTCCTTGGCGGCATTGGTCCCAACCAAAATCCCCAGGTAGGCAAACAAACCAGATCCAATAACGGTTAATATGATGGCTAATTGCGATTCTGCTGCAAGCCACCCCGCTTGAACGGTCGCTTTTGTTATACCGGTAATCAAACCGGATGCCACTAAGGCGGGAATTAAAGGGATGAAAATACTTGCAATCCTGCGTAAAAAAAGTTTAAAAGGTTTTGCATTTTTTCTATCATTCTCTGATTTGTTCTTCGATGCCACCTCTTTTAAGTTCAAACCGCCGTAAGATTCCAAAAGCTTTTCAAATTCTGTATGAACCTTGTTAACCACGCCTGGCCCAAGGACGATTTGTATCGTTTCCTCTTCAATGACGCCCAGAACACCTTCCGTATTTTTTATTTCTTCCATGTTTACTTTTAAACGATCGATTGGCAATACCCTTAGTCTGGTCATACAATGTGCAGCATCGGCAACATTTGATGCCCCGCCTAATTTCCCCAATAACTCTTCTGCCAAACTGGCGTACTTATCCCCCTTACCCATTTAAAAGCCCCCTTTGTCAAATCTCGTAATATTCATTTATAACGATCCGTCATCGACTTGATTGCAGACTTGGTATTATCAATATATTGGACAGTCTCTTCATATTGCTCTGAAGCCATCCCCAAAAACAAAATATCAATCATATATAACTGCGCCAATCTTGATGATGTCGCTGCACTCCTAAATGGTGCTTCATTCGAAAAGGATGTATACAGTGTGGCGTCACACAGGGAAGATACCGTTGTTTGGCCAAAATGAGTCAGCCCGATCGTTTTGACACCACGTTCTTTAGCAAGCTTCAGTATATTGACAACTTCAGGTGTTTCCCCGGAGAATGAAATGGCAAAAACGATGTCATTTTCATCAGCATTTGCAATCAGGGTTGCAACTAAATGCATATCCGTAAAAGCCGTTGCCCCTTTATTGATGCGAAGTAATTTTTGCTGAGCGTCTGCAGCAACTATATTCGAGGCACCCACTCCGCAAAAGTGGACAGTTTTAGCGTTCAGCATCAACGTTATCGCCTGTTTCAGAGTGTCGTGATCGATTATTTCAGATGTGTCTCGAATGGACTGAATTGAATTACTCGTTGTTTTTTCAACAATCCGATACAGTGATTCTGAGGGCTCGATATCCCTGTAGCCCTGTTCAACAGTCTTCATCAAATCTCCGGCAATCCTTATTTTCAAATCTTGAAACCCTTTTATTCCGAGCGATTTACACAACCTAATAACAGCAGCCCCGCTTGTTTGAGCAGAAGTACTCAATTCCTGTACAGTGCTGTTCACAACTTCATGAGGATTCTGAAGAATATATTCTGCTAGTTTTTGTTCTGATTGCGGGAGCTTGCTCAACATCGTCTGTATGATGGATAATCCTCCTGTAGCCATTGCTTCCCTCCTTAATCTTCATGGATCGAAATGGCTTTTCTGACATCTCCACCCGCTTTTTCTAGTAACTCCATTGCTTTATCATAATCTGTTGACGTTTTTATCATGACTATCGCTGGTTTAACTTGATTATTTGCTTTTTCAAGCATATTCAAAGCATGATCATAGTCAGCATTTGTTAAAGTTTCTATGATGCTAATTGCACGATCCTTCAGTTTTTGATTACTGACATTTACATCAACCATCAGATTTTCATAGACTTTTCCCAACCGGATCATGGTAGCCGTTGAGATCATATTGAGGACCATTTTCTGTGCGGTTGCCGCTTTCATTCTTGTGGAACCTGTTAAGACTTCCGGTCCGACCACCACTTCAATCCCTATATCAGCTGCTTCTGTGATGCTCGCGTTTTTATTGCATGATAATGCCACCGCTTTAGCCCCAACCTTTCTTGCATAACGTAAAGCGCCTTTCACATATGGGGTACGGCCGCTTGCCGCAATGCCAATAACCGTATCATTTGCTGTTAGATCCACGTCGATTAAATCACATTCCCCAAACTCTTCTTTATCCTCCGCTCCTTCGATGGCTCGAACGAACGCCTTTTCCCCTCCTGCGATTATGCCAAGCACCCTATCAGGTGGTGTGCTGAATGTCGGTGGACATTCCACGGCATCCAGCACACCGAGTCTTCCACTCGTTCCTGCACCGATGTATACGAGTCTCCCACCTTTTTTTAATGATTCTAAAGCCCATTCAACTACCGTTTTTATTTCTGGCAAAACCTCCTGGACCGCTGCTGCCACTTTTAAATCTTCCTTATTGATTGCTGAAATGATTTCCATCGTATTTACACTATCGATATTCATCGTATCTTCGTTCCGTAATTCAGTCGTTAATGAACGCAGATGTTCTTCCATAGACAATTGAATCCTCCTATTATCAATTACTTAAATATAATTTCATTATTCAATAGATAATAATGAAATTATATTTCATATTATATTCAATGATAGCGTTTTCATTACTTAGATACAAGATATTTTTGTGATGTTTTTTAGTAAGCATTCATTTATTTCCTAAAAAACCATTGCCATTGCACATTATCCGGAATCCATGAAAATTTCATTACTCTGGATATAATCGTGGATATATAGCCTATTAATGTGCCGTAATTCCCTCATAGGATCCTTCTTTTTTGTCCTGACTTTTTCTACAATTAAAAACGTGTACTGTTCCCCAAATTTGGGAACGGTACACTCAAAGTAATATAACAAAATGCTAAACTAGGATATTTCGCCGGACCCGGGACACCTCCATCCCTTGACCCAGTTAACGGATGGGGGCAACTTTCCCGAATTCTACTGCGCCTACGACAATTGTTGGTGCAAATCCTCCATTTTCATCAATCGACGAATTATAATCGACACAGCCTTGCTTTTCCCAATATGGAAGAACGGCTTTCATCCAGCCTTTACCCTATTGAGAATAAGTTGGTAACGCGGCATTTTTCTTGCCGAAAATATTCCAAGCCTATGTTGTAAAAGGTTCGATATACCCTTTATAATTCCGGTAATCCGAACGGTTACTGTATTTTCCGCTCTCGGTCACTGCCGGTTCACTATAATACTCTTTTGGAATGCCCGTGATCCATTTAATTGCTGAATTGGAATCGTTATACTACCTAGATTCAATCGAAATTAAAATTCAAAATTGAATTATTTATGGCTCGAGTAAGATTTTTAAGGTCGTAATACAAGGATTTAAAAATGACTCAATAAGTCATTTTTGACTTAAGAAGGTAACCACAGAATGAAGTCAATATACATGGTGATGACCGGGGTATTTTCTTGACCGATATAACTGTTGCATATCAACTACTTACTGTCCATTTGTTGTTACAATATAAAACGGGATGCCGATTATAATCAGCATCCCGTTTTTAAAAATGATTCACTGCTCAATGGCAGAGTCATCTTCCAATGATATTTTCCACATTTCTTTCGCTTTTCCACTAACCGTTTCATCAAAAACAAAAGATCCATTCGTGTAACGATCATGATTTTTTAATGAAGCGGCATGGATGGTTTCAATGCTTCCCTTTTCAGAAAGAATGAATAGACTGTCGGTTTTGTTAATGGTATCAAATCCAATGACCCTATGAGGATTTGATTTCAATTCCCTCAAGACCACGACACCCCGTTTTGCCCGGCTCGTTTTTTCAAACTCGGTTAATTTCATTTTCTTGATGGCTCCGCGCTGGGTAACTATAAAGATCGATTCTTTACTATCCTTGGCTAAAACCTTTCCGCCAATGACATAGTCATCTTCCTTCAAATTAATCCCTTTGACTCCTGCTGCCCGGACACCGACAATACTTACTTCTTCTTCATCAAACCATAAACCATAGCCGTTATGAGTGACTAGGAAAAGGTCTGCCTGTCCATCGGTATGATGGACATCGACCAGTTCATCTTCACCTTTTAAATTGACACCAACCAACGGTTTTGAATGTCTCTGTGCTTTATAAGAAGCTATTTCAGTCTTTTTAACCATACCATTTTTCGTGATGAACACTAAGAATTGCGGCAGGGTAAAATCTTTGATCGGAATCGCTTTTATGATTTGTTCTTCTCTGTCAATCGGAATGATGTTCGCGATATGCTGACCTGTTTCCTTCCATCGAATGTCAGGAAGCTGATGAACCGGACAATAGAGGTAGTTCCCTTTGGATGTGAAAAGCAACAGGACATCTGTTGTATTCATCTCCAGCCTCTGGAGCAGGCGATCGGAATCCTTCATACCAAAATCAAGACCGCCTGAAGCTGCAAATGACCGTAATGACGTCCGTTTAACATACCCTTCTTTCGTCACTGTCACCATCACGTCTTCACTCGCAATCAAGACTTCAAGATTAATTTTGATTTCTTCAATTTCTTTTTCTATTTTGGAACGCCGTCCGTCATCAAAGCCCTTTTTAATGAATCGAAGTTCTTTTTTTATTACTTGAAGAAGGACTTTTTCACTGCCGAGAATCTTGGTCAATTCCTCAATTTTGTTCTTCAATTCCGCTGCCTCTGCTTCAAGTGCCGTAATATCAGTATTTGTCAGCCTATATAACTGTAAGGAAACAATGGCTTCAGCTTGCGCTTCTGTAAAAGCGAATTTAGCAATGAGGTTATCTTTGGCATTCCGTTTATCTTTTGACGCACGGATGACAGAGATGACTTCATCTAATATGGACAAAGCCTTCACTAAACCATCTACGATATGTGCCCTGTCATGTGCTTTTTGCAACTCATAACGGGAACGATTCACAATTACCTCTTTACGGTGATCGATATACGCATCAAGCATTTTTGGCAGGCTCATCAATGTCGGCCGTTTTTTATAAATCGCGACCATATTAAAATTGTAAGCAATTTGAAGATCGGAATTTTTATATAAATAATGCAGGACTCCATTTGCATCCGCTTCTTTTTTCAATTCAATGACGATACGCAGTCCTGTACGGTCCGTTTCATCCCTTACTTCAGCGATGCCTTCAACTTTCCGGTCAAGACGGAACTCATCCATTTTCTTAACAAGGTTCGCTTTATTGACTTCATATGGGATTTCAGTGATGACGATTTGCTGTTTGCCGCCGCGAATCGTTTCCACTTCCGCCAAGCCGCGAATGATGATTTTCCCTTTACCTGTTTCATAGGCTTTACGAATGCCTTCAATTCCTTGAATGATACCGCCTGTAGGGAAATCCGGCCCCTTAATGACCGTCATTAAATCAGCGACTGTCGCTTCAGGCTTATCGATTCGCATAATGGCTGCATCAATGACTTCACCTATTTGATGTGGTGGTATTTCCGTTGCGTAGCCGGCAGATATTCCTGTGGATCCGTTTACAAGCAAGTTAGGGAACATTGCTGGCAATACAATGGGTTCTTCCGAAGTATCATCGAAGTTCGGTACAAAATCTACAGTCCTTTTTTCAATATCACGTAACATCTCTGAGGCGATCGATGAAAGCCTGGCTTCAGTATACCGCATCGCAGCAGGCGGATCGCCATCAATACTACCATTGTTTCCGTGCATTTGAACCATGACTTTCCGAAGCTTCCAGTCTTGGCTCATCCGGACCATCGCCTCATAAACAGATGAATCTCCATGGGGGTGATAGTTACCAATTACATTACCGACTGTTTTTGCTGATTTCCTAAATCCTTTTTCCTGTGTATTTCCTTCTACATGCATCGCATACAATATCCTGCGCTGTACCGGTTTTAATCCGTCCCTTGCATCTGGCAGTGCCCGATCTTGGATAATATATTTACTGTATCGCCCGAAGCGGTCTCCGATTACCTCTTCAAGCGGCAAATCTCTAAACGTTTCTTCAAATGCCATCGTTAATGACCTCCTCTTCAATCGACATATTTTCATTATCTAAAATATTCGATTCTTCTTCGAGACCAAAAGCGACATTGGCTTCAATCCATTTACGGCGCGGTTCAACCTTGTCCCCCATTAACGTTGTCACACGTCTTTCTGCACGGGCACCATCGTCGATCTTCACGCGTATCAATGTCCTGGTTTCCGGGTTCATGGTAGTATCCCATAATTGATCGGCATTCATTTCACCCAGCCCTTTATAGCGCTGAATCATATAGCCTTTCCCTACCTTGTCTATCGCTCCCTGAAGTTCCTCATCACTCCAAGCATATTCAATGATTTCTTTCTTTCCGGTCCCTTTACTCACTTTATATAAAGGAGGCAAGGCAATGTAAACCTTTCCTGACTCTATCAATGGCTTCATATAGCGGTAAAAGAATGTTAACAGAAGCACTTGGATATGGGCCCCATCCGTATCGGCATCAGTCATGATGATCACTTTATCATAGTTGGTGTCCGGCGTATTGAACTCTGCCCCGACCCCTGCCCCGATAGCGTGGATGATCGTATTTATTTCCTCGTTTTTAAAAATGTCCGCTAGTTTGGCCTTTTCCGTATTGATAACTTTACCACGTAATGGCAGTACCGCTTGGAAACGGCGATCACGACCTTGCTTTGCGGAACCTCCTGCAGAGTCCCCTTCTACAAGATACAGTTCATTCCGTTCAGGATTTTTAGATTGAGCTGGCGTTAATTTTCCAGAAAGGATGGCATCGGATTTTTTCCGTTTCTTCCCGCTTCTTGCATCTTCACGCGCTTTGCGTGCTGCTTCCCGGGCCTGGAAAGCTTTAATCGATTTTTTGACCAACAGGGTACTCGTGGTCGGATCTTCTTCAAAAAAGTAGGCTAAGTGCTCTGACACGATGGAATCGACTGCAGAACGGGCTTCACTGGTTCCAAGCTTGCTCTTGGTCTGTCCTTCGAATTGAAGAAGTTCTTCTGGGATACGTACAGAAATTATTGAAGACAATCCTTCGCGTATATCGGTACCTTCGAGGTTTTTATCTTTTTCCTTCAATAGCCCCATTTTTCTGGCATAATCATTAAATGCCCTCGTCATGGCCGTCTTTGCGCCAATCTCATGGGTGCCGCCGTCTTTTGTTCGAACATTATTTACAAAGCTTAAAATATTTTCTGAATAACCATCGTTGAATTGAAAGGCCAGATCGACTTCAATCCCATTCTGTTCCCCTTCCAGACTGACAACACTATGAAGGGTTTCTTTTTCTTCATTCAAGTAATCCACAAAAGCTTCTATTCCATTTTCATAGTGAAAAGTTTCTTGCTGGTCGTTACGTTCATCCGTCAATTCAATTTTCATGCCTTTTAGAAGAAATGCCGATTCACGGAGACGTTCACAAAGGATATCATAATTAAAAGTTGTCACCGAAAATATTTTCGGATCGGGCTTGAAGTGGATTTTGGTACCAGCTTGATTGGTTTTACCGATTTTCTCAAGAGTCGTTTCTGGCTTTCCGCCATTGAAAAACCGTTGTTCGTAAATGAACCCGTCCCTTTTGATTGTCACGACAAGCCATTCAGACAACGCATTGACGACCGAGGCACCTACTCCATGAAGGCCTCCGCTCGTTTTATATCCGCCCTGTCCAAATTTACCGCCAGCATGAAGAATAGTCAAAATGACTTCAGGCGTAGGTTTACCCAATTTATGCATACCGGTAGGCATTCCACGCCCCTTATCTGACACACTTACACTGTTATCTTTATGTATTTTCACACTAATTTGGTCTCCATATCCAGCCAAAGCCTCATCTACGGAGTTATCTACAATCTCGTACACTAAATGATGAAGTCCGCGTGCATCAGTACTGCCGATATACATACCGGGACGTTTTCTGACCGCTTCGAGTCCTTCCAGTACCTGAATTGCATCATCATTGTACTCGATTGTTTTTACTTTCTTTGCCACAGAAATTCCCCTTTCCTTACTAAACACAATTTCCGGGCCAAATCATACTGCAATGAAATGACTCACTAGCTTTAACAAATTAATTCATACGTTAATATCATATTAAAAGTATAATACTTTTACGAACAAAGAACAAGTGTTCTATTTTTTCGTCCCTTTTATTAGCGTTAGCACCCTTGGTTGGATCTTTTCACTTTGTTGAAACGTGTCATAGCTACCGTTCTAATTGTAGCGGTAATTTTTCATTTGGCAAATATACTTTTACTTTTTTAATCAAATTATTCTTAAATTGCATGGATATGCCGCCCGTTCTCAACCTCCGCCATGGCTAGCATTATTGATTTTTACACTGCTAAACATTGCGATTCCTTTAAAAAAGAGCGGAAGTTCCGCTCTTTTCACTCTACTTAGTAAGGGCGTGTTCTACTTTTATGCATCGATCCATGATGACAGTATAACCTTTTTCTTTCAAAAAATTATAGGCTTCCCCGTTTTCTACCCCTAGCTGCGCCCAAAAGATATCAGCATCGATTTCTGCAAATTCTTTGGCAATCCCGGGAAGGAATTCTGAACGGCGAAAAATATTTACGATATCGACGTGCCCTTCAATATCTTTAAGTGACTTTACTGCCTTGACACCCAGCACTTCAGATACAGCTGGGTTTACAGGGATGATTTCATACCCGCTATCCTGCATGGCCTTCGATACCATATAAGAAGTACGCTCGGGGTTATTTGATAAACCAACAACAGCGATGCGCTTCGATTTTTTTAACATCTGACCCATTTCTTCTCTACTTGGATTTTGTATCATTCTTATCAATCCCCTTTATCATAAAATGTAATAATTGCTTAAAAAGTATTCCTTAACAAAGATATTTCACAGAGTAAAGCTGAGTATTACCATTATTAAGAAAAACCATTATACAAGAAAGAATAGGTTTCGAAAAGGTGTGCACCACTTATGTTCATACAGGCTACCGCGTATTGTATCATTATACACAATTAGGTACTCTTCATTATATTTACGAAAAAAAGAAAACATAAACCTTTTGCCCTTCATGAACTTAAACGTATATCAAAAGACGGATGTTCATCAAGGAAAATTCATTTTTCAATGGATTTTTTTTGGACATCCGTACCATTTTGTCACGAAAATGTTACAATAAGAGAAGCATATCAGGTATTTTTAGGTTGTTTTTTAGCTATTCCTTCAGTTTATTTCCGAAAAAGGGAAAAAACAGCCTCTTAATCGTGATAAAAATAAGAAGATTTTTCTATAAAGAAAGGGTCATACAATGCTTACATTCATCACTATACTGTCTGCCTACTTGATTGGTTCGATTCCTTCCGGTTTAATTATCGGTAAAACCTTTTACAAAATCGACATTAGGGAGCATGGCAGTAAAAATCTGGGTGGGACAAATACCTTCCGGACACTAGGTGTCAAGGCAGGGCTTACCGTTACTACCATGGATATACTAAAGGGAACTCTAGCAACTTTTCTCCCGTTATTGCTAGGCGTGGAAATGAATTTATTGCTAGCTGGCTTATTTGCCGTCATTGGGCATATGTTTCCCATTTTCGCAAACTTTCGGGGCGGGAAAGCTGTGGCAACTTCTGCCGGTGTCATTCTTGCTTATGAACCATTACTTTTTGTCATTGCCGTCATCATATTCTTCATTACCTTATACATATCCAAATATGTCTCGCTTTCTTCGATGATTGCTTGTCTTCTTGCTCTTATATACAGTTTAGTGTTTCATACAAATGATTTGGCCCTTATTATTGTAATCGGTATATTAACGATTTTCATTTTTTACCGGCATCGGGCGAACATTAAACGAATTATCGATAAAACTGAGCCCAAAGTCAAATGGCTGTAAGAGAAATTCTTGAGGATATTTAAATGGGAAAAAGCCCGTCCGGCGCACGGGCTTTTTTCCATTCTATAATTCATTTGATGTTTGCACGATTGCATCCATTTCAGCTATCGACTTTGTCTGTTCAGCAAGTTTCCTGAGCTCATTCGAAACAGCCGCAAATCCATTACCATGTTCGCCTGCATGCGCTGCCTCGATGGCTTTAGTTCAATGATAGTAAATTTGTCTTGGTTTAATATAACGGTTTTCATCAACATTTTTCATGAAAATAACAAGGTTACCTGAAGTTTCACCTGTTCACTGCTTACATCCAATATACCCTCTGTCTCTTTTGCTTTTTGAAACCAGATTGCTTTTTTCGGCTTCAATTTATGAAAATCCCCATTTTCCCACTCCCCCTGATCTTGTAAATCACGATAAGACGAATCTAAGATATTCCATCAAATCATACGGGCTTTATATCCATTCAATTGAAAATATACAGTTCATTCGAACCATAAAAAACCCAATTCTGCCTTCGATCCAATTCTATTGTCAAGGTATAAGGTACTGGAATTTTTCTTCATTAACTTCCCATCAAAAGAATAGTATGGATTTTGTTTGATGGAGAAATGGTCAAGTAAGGATTGAATAATTGGAGAACAGAGGCTAAACTGGAATTAGCTAATAAAAATTGATTGGAGAAAGCGCCATGAAGCCATTGCAAATATCACCGGAAACCGCAATAAAGTTATCCAAGTCCCTTAACTTGCCTTTAGAGCAAATCATGCATATGCCTACACCCGTCTTGCTGAGAAAGCTTGCCGAGGCTGAAGCACAAGAAAATACAAAATAGCTGCAGGAATCTGCAGCTATTTTTGTGTGCGTTCATATAGGTGTGAAACGACCTTACGGATTACCCTTGAAAGGCGTTCAATTCTTCCAATTGATCTTGAAACTGAGCAATACCCAACTTCGTCGCATAATAATTTTTCCTTTTCGTTCCTTATGTCCTGCCAGTAACTATTTACATACTCTTTCTCCTCCAGTCTTTTTAAAGCTGGATATAAAACATGCTTTCTTTATAATGTAAATAACCATCACTTAACTGTTTGAGCTGTTCGATCATCTCATACCCTTACATTTTCTTTTGAGCCAATAATGAAAGCAACACCATTTCTGTACTCCATTTTAACAGCTCTGTTTTCCGCAATCAGCTGCCCCCTCTATATAAGGAAATTAATTAGATGGCATTTCACTTTTATCATCCAAATATATACTTTCCAGAATATTTGTCACCCATTAAATATACAAAAAAACCGCTTATTGGCGGTTTTTCAATTGGTGAAAGTCATTTAAATTAAATCAGGCAACGGCTTAGGAACAGGCAAATTCCTGTGGCTGTCATCCTGTAATTTATCTTTTAGATAATACTCTATGTTGGAAACAACTTCATTTGCCTCCATAACCCTTTGATATGGCTTCCAGGCAAGTTCCCCTTCATCACAGGCAAGAAAGCCCGCCTCCTGCCTCTTCAGCTCTGTAAACATACATTCCCACCCGTTTGATTCCATGTCACAACCCCTCGAAAGGCCATAACCTTTACCTTCACTCCAGTTTCTTCTAGAATTTCGCGTTCCATCGATTCATCGACGGTTTCACCT
This sequence comes from Peribacillus sp. SIMBA_075, assembly GCF_046534585.1. NCBI lineage: Bacteria > Bacillati > Bacillota > Bacilli > Caryophanales > Bacillaceae > Peribacillus > Peribacillus sp. SIMBA_075. Next base: position 80,517 of record NZ_JAWRYN010000011.1, read on the forward strand.
TGTTCTATTTTCCCGCCTATACCATTGAATTTATGCCTATTCGGATTCCTTTGGCGATAGTCGTTTCCTTTCTTAAATCCACATTATTCGCATCTACTTCATAATTACTTTATACTTAAATAACGAACCTCTAGGAAGGAGAATTAGTATGAAACTGACCATTTCCGATCAAGCAGCTAAGTGGTATATTGATGAGCTGGGGCTTCAAGAAGGCTCTCATTTGCGCTTTTATGTAAGATATGGCGGGCATAGTTCCGTCCAAAGCGGCTTTTCATTAGGTATCATGAAAGAAGAACCTGAAACTGCAGCAGCCATAACAACTATGAATGAGATTAATTTTTATGTAGAAGAAAAAGATTTATGGTACTTTGATGGTCACGATTTACTTATTACTTTTAATGAAAAACTGACTGAACCTGAATTTCACTATGAAAAGAGTGCTTGACAATAAAGCAGCGGTGTAAACTGCTGTTTTTTCTTGTTTCAATCGAGCAGATGCTCTTTAATATTCTCCGCCCTAAGAATTTCCTTTTGCTTGTCCCCTAAAAGATCGAAATGCGAGTAGCCATCCTTCCTGTGATGAATCCACTCTTTTTTAAGCCCGTATTTCTTACCCCACTCCGATAAACGCCGTAAATCTTTGCATCCCACTTTTGTAACCGTCTTGCAACCAGGAAATCGGTCGTCCAGCCAATAATGAGTTAAAAAAGCTATTTGACCTTGATCGATTTTCTGCTTCCAGGTTACTACGTCTGTCCGTTTAATCCCAAAAGCCATTTTTTAATCACCTCAATGATTGTCATTAAACCAATTCATCCTGCTTTTTATTTTTCTCATAGGCCTCATGCCAATCAGGAAACATCCGTTTAATGGATATCGGGCGGAAGGTCTCCTTTTTAACGCAAACGTGAGAAGAATGACCTGTAGCCGCCACTTCATTTCTCTCATTTACGATCTCATATCCATAAATGACCCGTAAGCCGTCATATTTTTCAATCCAGGTTTTAACCTTTACCTTATCACCATATCTAACAGGGGTTTTATACGAAGCCTGAATATCCATAACAGGTGAGAGGATGCCATCCGCTTCCATATCAGCATAATAAAACCCTAAATCATTTATCAATTTTGTCCTGCCTAGTTCCATCCATATAAAATAATTCGCATGGTAAACGACACCCATTTGATCCGTCTCTGCATACCGCACTTCAATTTCGTTTTCAGCTATGAACATTTTGTTTCCCCACTTTCATTTCTATTGCAATAAACATTTTAACATAACAACTGTTCAAATTTCATTTAAGCTGTCTCAACTGTCTGCTTCACTTTATAAAGAAGGGGAGAAAGATTACGCACCTCTTTCTCCCCATTACCTATTTGTTAAATATTATCGTTATTATAACCGCTTTCCCGTGCTTCTTGTTCATCTTGCATTTCTTCCTTCATTCCCTCGATGCTCTTTCTTCTTCGGTCATTTTTGGCCTTAATTGACATTTTTTCCACCTCTGAAGAAAATGATAACGTTTCATTTGCAGCGTTTATGTTTTCTTCTGTATTTTGAATTGCATCCTGAATTTTTTCAACATTATCTAAACGGTTATCCTGGTTGTGTTTATATGAGCCCATTAATTTCACCTCACGTTATTTGTTTACATAATATTATTACGATTATTATCCCCTGGTTACTCGCCTTTAGTTTGAATGACCTGAGCATGTTTGCCGGATTTGTCCTGCATTTTCTTACCGTTATTCCCACCCGCTGCTATCGGTTGTGTCCCTTGATGGCTCGGTCTAAAGTGTTTGGAATCTTTTTTTGGATTACCCATTCTATCGCCTCCTCCTCTTATCATGGATAAAAAAGCGGAAATTCATGAATGCCAGTTTTTGAAAAAGCCATGAAAAAAGAGCCAGCACTTTGAAGGGACCTTCATGGCATTGGCTCTTTTTAAGGAATCTTTTGCAAAATTTATTCAGCCTTTTGCATATGTTTTTTTTCCAGACGTTCCTCAAGTCTTTCCATTTGTTTAACGTCCATCAATAATTCCTTTTTGTTTTCTTTAATTAATTCTTCAAATGTCCTTTTTCTTTTTTTCATGCTTTCACCTACTTATTTTTAATATACTATTCAGCATTGCCTAATTAACGTAAAATTATGACTATATGGTCTTCACTCCATTAATTGTCATAATTATCAGATTTTTAATCTGATAAAAATCCAATTTCTCCACTCTCTATACTTTAACCCTTTTTTCATAAACATTAACTATATTTTTTTAATTTTTTTGATTTTTCCATTAATTTTTGACAACTTTGTTAACAAACAATAAAAACGGAACCTCATAAGGTTCCGTCAGATTTTGTAATGTGTCGTAAATCACTTTAAACTTTATAAGATTGCCCTACTGCATACTATTTATATTTCGTTCCATATCTTTTAATGTCATGGCTGAAATTACCTTATTCCTGATAATGCCTTCTTTGTCGATGAAGTAAGTCGTCGGAATGCTCGAAATCTTATAGCGATCATTCACTGCCTCTTTTGCACTTTGACTGTCAAGCGGTATGGTAAAAGAAATTCCATTATCCTCCACAAATCCTTGTACATCATTTTCAGGGTCAATATTGACTGCTAGTATGACAACATCATCACCCGCTTGTTGTGTGTATTTCTCCATATCCGGCATTTCCTTTTTACAAGGCGGACACCACGTTGCCCAAAAATTCAGCATTACCTTTTTCCCCTTATAATCCGATAATTCAACCTGTTTCCCATCCAAAGTTTTCAGGGTGAAATCCGGTGCTTTAGCTCCAATTTTCACTCCTCTCGGTTCATTATCCATCGCCTGTACGATCGCTATCGTAATAAGTGACAGTAAGACCACCGAAGCAATAATCTTTTTAATCATACTCGTCCCCCTAGTCCCATTACAATAAAAATATTAGTCCATTTCCAGAAATAGAACAACTTCCCTATTCCATCTTAACAATAAAAGGGTATGCGGAAAAGTGCAATTCTATTAAATCATATCATGATCTCTCAATGTTTCATAAACTTGACACAAAAAAAAGCGGCAAACCTACACATGTAGGTTTGCCGCTCTCAAAAGCTTAAATTAGCCTTTTAATTTATTACGTAATACCATTTGAAGGATACCACCGTGACGGTAGTAGTCGATTTCGATTTCAGAGTCGAAACGAACAAGTACATCAAATTCTTTTACGTTTCCAGCTTCATCAGTAGCTGTAACTGTTACGATATCACGTGGTTTAACTGTTTCGTCGATTTTAACAGCAATCGCTTCTTTACCAGTTAATCCTAGTGTTTCAGCGTTTTCGCCTTCTTTGAATTGAAGAGGAAGAACACCCATTAACGCAAGGTTAGAACGGTGAATACGCTCGAAGCTTTCAGCGATAACTGTTTTAATGCCAAGAAGGTTAGTACCTTTTGCAGCCCAGTCACGAGAGCTTCCCATACCGTAGTCTTTACCAGCAATGACAGCAAGACCTGTTCCATCAGCTTTGTATTTCATACAAGCATCATAGATAGCCATTACATCGCCTGTTGGCCAGTAAGTAGTGTAACCACCTTCTGTACCTGGAGCAACTTGGTTACGGATACGAATGTTTGCGAATGTTCCACGCATCATTGCTTCATGGTTACCACGACGAGAACCGTAAGAGTTAAAGTCACGTGGTTTCACACCATTTTCACGAAGGTAGATACCAGCTGGTGTATCTTTACCGATTGCACCTGCAGGAGAAATGTGGTCAGTTGTTACTGAGTCACCGAATTTACCAACTACGCGCAAGCCAGAAAGTGGGTTAACTGAACCTGGTTCTGGTGATAATCCTTCAAAGAATGGAGGATTTTGAATGTATGTTGATTTAGAATCGAAAGCGTAAATTGCTTCGTTGCTTGTTTGGATTTCATTCCAACGTTTGTTATCGTTGAATACTGTTTCGTATTCTTTACGGAATAATTCCGGTGTAACTGTTGCTTTAACAGCAGCGTTAACTTCTTCTTGTGATGGCCAGATATCAGCAAGATATACATCGTTGCCATCTTTATCTTTACCAAGTGAATCATTGTTTAGATCAAAGTCCACAGTTCCAGCAAGAGCATATGCCACAACCAAAGTAGGTGAAGCAAGGTAGTTTGCTTTCACTAGTGGATGAATACGACCTTCAAAGTTACGGTTACCAGAAAGTACTGAAGTTACTAGAAGATCTGCTTCAGAAACCGCTGCTTCGATTTCGTCCGCTAATGGACCTGAGTTACCGATACATGTTGTACAGCCATAACCAACTACGTTGAACCCTAATTGATCAAGGTATGGTTGAAGACCTGCATCACGAAGGTAACCAGTAACAACTTTAGAACCTGGTGCCAATGATGTTTTTACATAATCCGGAACAGTCAATCCTTTTTCAACTGCTTTTTTAGCAATAAGACCTGCTCCAAGCATTACGTATGGGTTAGAAGTGTTCGTACAGCTTGTGATTGCAGCAATTGCAATCGCACCTGTTTTCATTACCGTTTCTTTACCATCGGCAAATTTAACAGTTACTTCTTTATCCAATTCAGAATTGTCCATGCCGAAACCTTGGTTACCCATAGGTGCATTGATAGCATCATGGAAAGATTGTTTCATTTGAGAAAGTGGAATCAAATCTTGCGGGCGTTTAGGGCCTGAAAGGTTTGGTTCAATTGCTGAAAGGTCGATTTCCACAACATCATTGTAAGCTGGATCTTCGTTTTCAGGAGAGTAGAACAATCCATTTTCTTTGCAGTAAGATTCAACAACTTTAATTTGTTTTTCATCACGGCCTGTTAAGCGCATGTAATCGATAGCTTCTGCATCAACTGGGAAGAAACCGACTGTAGCACCGTATTCAGGAGCCATGTTAGCAATTGTTGCACGGTCAGCAAGTGGAAGATATCCTACTCCAGGGCCGTAGAACTCAACAAATTTACCAACTACGCCGTGTGCACGAAGAACTTGGGTTACTTTCAATGCAAGGTCAGTAGCTGTTGTTCCTTTAGGAAGTTGACCAGTTAGTTTCACACCAACCACTTTTGGTACTGGGAAGTATGAAGGCTGTCCAAGCATACCTGCTTCTGCTTCAATACCGCCGACACCCCAACCAAGAACACCAATACCGTTGATCATAGTAGTATGTGAATCTGTACCGAATACAGAGTCAGGGAATACTTCAAAGTCGCCGTTTGGAGATTCAACCGCATGTACTACGTTCGCAAGGTACTCAAGGTTAACTTGGTGAACGATACCAGTTGCTGGTGGAACCGCACGGTAGTTATTGAATGATTTTTGAGCCCAGCTTAGGAACTGGTAACGTTCTGCATTACGTTCGAATTCAAGATCCATATTGGCATCAAGAGAATCAATTGTACCTGCTTTATCAACTTGTACAGAGTGGTCGATTACAAGGTCAACTGGAATTTCCGGGTTGATTTTATCAGGATCTCCACCAAGTGCAGCGAATGCATTACGTAGAGAAGCTAAATCTACAACAACTGGAACACCAGTGAAATCTTGTAGGATAACACGTGAAGGCTTGAACGGAACATCTATATCTTGCTGCTCACTTGTTCCCCACTTAGCAAGGTTCGCAACGTGTTCTTTTGTGATTACTCTTCCGTCTACTTGGCGAAGTACTGCTTCAAGTAGGACTTTAATGGAATATGGAAGGCGTGATACTTGGCCGTCCCCTGCTTTTTCAATAGCGTCTAGGCTGTAGTAGTTGTAGCGTTCCCCTTCAATTTCAAAGGATTTACGCGCTTGGTATACGTCATTTTTCGTCATGAATATTACCCCCAATTAAACTGTCAGAACTTATTCTGCACATAAAAGTAAAACCTGGTTCTCTGAAACCATGTCTACTATAAATATAAGTAAAAAAAGTTAGTATGTCGAATTTCTTCTCTCTTCTCCCACCCTAACTCTTCCTTCAACTTAATACTAATATAGAAATGAGTATAAGTAAATAACAAGAAAGTTATTGTTTTTGATAAGTTTCTCTTATAGAAAAAAATTCCCCACATATTAAAGTGCATTTAGGAAGCCTTACTGATATGCAATTTATCGAAAATACCCTATTTTTGGCCTGATAAATTATTCCAGTAAAACATATTGGTCATTCATACATAATCATTCAACATTATCGCATTCTATGGGTGGAGGTGTCGAAATGACAAAACAAAAGGCAAATCATGTTATACCAGGTATGAATGCTGCAAAAGCGCAAGGTAATGGAGCTGGGTATAATGATGAACTGGGAAATGAACCGCCATTATCGGAAATGCAAAGGCAAAATAATAAAAAAAGAAAGAAAAACCAATGATTTCCCTCATTTCTAGGCTTTAAATAAGATAGGCTTTTTGAAATGGCAGATTTACTGCATTTTTCAAGAAGCCTATTCCATTCTAAAAACAGGAAACGCCGGATAGAACCAGTCACTCAATAGTCCTCTGAATTGACCTCATTGACGATTGCCTGAATATCCTGCTCGAATTGTTTCAATTGTTCTCTCTGATGCTCGGAAGCGGTGACTAAAGCAGATTGAATTTGCTGATAGGCCTCGTTCACCTCCTGCTTCACATGTTTCAATTCCGTTCCGTAATTCGGTGCGTTCTTCTCGATGGATGAATATACATCAAATACTTGTTGATAGCTTTGCTGGGCTTCCTGGAATGTCCTTCGCTTATCTTGTTTATCCTGCATTTGGTTCAGCTCCTTAATTAGTGTCCATCCATAGCATGTACGAGGTTTGCAAATATATGTATGTGAATAAAATTTCACGGACTGATTATCTTAAGAAGTAGGAGGGATCGGACATGAACAAAAATGATGGTAAAAACAACGCACCTAAAGGGAATAACACAGGTCAACCTGCACCGTTAAGCGGTTCTCATAAGGTAAAAAATAGACAGCACTCCCGTCAGAAGCATAATAGCAGTCATGATATGTAGGCAGCTTTTATAAACGTTCCATAACGAAGCGGTGCCGCCCTTAAGGCAGACACCGCTTTCGTTTGATGTTTACTCAGCAATCAAGTCGCAAGAAGAATGATCGATAACTTCCTATTATAATGCAGAAATTATCGGTACCTCTTTAAAACACTTTACCTTGGATTTCAGATCCGTTCATTACAGTTATTCAGCCAAAATAACGATGATATAAAGTTTTGGCTTCTGAGATTTCTTTTGTTCCATGGATCAAAGCACGTCCATCTTTAAAAACAACCATTCGATGGGTTCCGATTGAAAATGAAAGTAAATAGGGATTTCTAACGATTTTGCCACCTTGTGCAAACAGATTTTTTTCAAGTTCCGCTAAGTCTCTTTCAAGTTTGATCGCCGGCCGAATCTGGACAGAATCCCTCCCGCATAATACGGCAGTCTTTATACGATTTGAATAGGATAGATGCGGATAAGTACGATTTGTCCCACAAGACAAACAACTGTCTTTTTTTAATTTCGCTACATCTATGGACGAATGCTCATTTTTCCAAAGATCGAACGAAACGATCTTGTTTCTAAGTGATGCATAATCTTCTACAAGGATTTTTAAGGCTTCCGTCATTTGATGGGCAACGACCGTTTGAACAGCAGGACTAATGATTCCCGCCGTATCACAGGTCAGTCCTCCAATCGGAACCGTTTCCAGCAAACAATTCAAGCATGGGGTCACCTCTGGGATCACCGTGTAACTTATCCCATAACTCCCTACACAGGCCCCGTAAATCCAGGGTATTTTATATTTTTGTGCGCTATCATTAATTAGCATCCTGGTATCGAAATTATCTGTGGCGTCCAATATTAAATCCACGCCTTCAACGAGCTTTGCCAGTTCATCCACCGAAACATCCGCAACATGCGATTTTACGATAACATCTGAATTTAACGCATTCAAACGATTCTTCGCTGCCACAGCTTTCGGTATTCTTTTTTCAGCATCTTCTTCACAATAAAGCTGTTGTCTTTGCAGGTTGCTCCACTCCACATAATCTCTGTCAACAATGGTCAGTTTCCCAATTCCTGCTCGTACAAGGCCTTCTGCACTTCCCGTACCGAGAGCACCCGCTCCAATCACCAAAACGTGTTTATTGCGAATTTTCAATTGTCCTTCATTCCCTATAGGGCCAAAAATTTCTTGTCGTGAATAACGTTCAGTCATCCAATGCTCATTCCTTCAACTGGACTGCTTGCAATGGCGTATTCATTTTTTTCTATTCTGCCCGCTTCATAACCCATGCGACCTGCCTCAATGGCAAGTTTCATTGCTTTCGCCATTTTGATTGGGTTTTTTGCTCCGGAAACTGCAGTGTTAAGCAACACGCCATCCGCACCTAATTCCATGGCGATTGCCGCATCGGAGGGTGTTCCAATCCCTGCATCAACAATTACAGGAACCTCTGATTGTTCCATGATGAATCGCAAGTTCAGTGGGTTTATAATTCCTTGACCTGAGCCAATCGGTGAAGCACCAGGCATTATTGCATGACAGCCCACTTCTTCCAAGCGTTTTGCAAGCAAAACATCATCCGAAGTATAGGGTAATACAGTGAATCCCAGTTTCACTAATTCTTCAGCAGCTTTTAAGGTTTCAATCGGATCAGGCAGAAGTGTTTTTTGACAGCCGATGACTTCCACCTTAATCATGTCACATAAACCAGAAGCCTTAGCAAGTTGGGCTATGCGCACTGCTTCTTTTGCCGTCTTGGCTCCTGCTGTATTGGGAAGGAGTGTATATTTTTTCAAATCAAGCTTTTCTAAAAAATTTGGTTGACTGGCTTCGAAAATGTTCATTCTCCGAACTGCAAATGTTAATATTTCCGTCTCCGAAACCTCCACTGATTGCTTTTGAACATCGAAGTTTGGATATTTCCCAGTACCTAATAATAACCTAGAAGAAAATTCATAAGAACCAATCTTTAACATATCATCCGCCTCCTACAAAATGTACAATCTCGACCTTGTCCCCATTTGACAAAAGTGTTTCACTTTGATTTTCTTTTGCTAATATTTCATCATTCAATTCAACAATCACTACTTTTTGATGTAAATTAAAGTGTTGCAAAAGTCCTGTAACTGTTGACTCATCAGCAGGAATCCGTATTTTTTCCCCGTTAATAATCAATTCCAATTCATTCACCTCCATTATGAAAATTGGGTCTGTATCGAACGCTCCAATCGAAAAGCGGACCATTCAGGGTTTGTCTTCCCTTCCACAATATCCGCAATAAGTACACCTGTAATTGGAGAAAGCAGGATACCATTCCTGAAGTGACCCGTTGCAATGAAAAGTCCTTTGTATGCTGGATGTTCACCAAAGTACGGAAGGCCGTCCCCTGTTTGGGGGCGTATACCTGCCCATGTCTTTTCCCACTCGGTTTCTTTAATTGCCGGAAGCAATTGCGTTGCCTTTTCTATTAACGTTGAGATCCCTTCCATACTTACCTTTTGATCGAAAGTGTTCGCTTTTACCGTTGCCCCGACAATGATTCTCCCGCCAACTTTGGGTACAAGATAGCAGCCATGTGAAAAGATCGTTTTTTCAAGCAATGGACGATCAGTCAGGACGGAGAAGCACTCCCCCTTTATCGGATAGGTATCGAGGTTTATTCCTGACTTTTCAAGGAGGAAAGCACTCCAAGCCCCACTTGCCACAATTACATTTTCACTTGAAAATTCGCCTATATTAGTGGACACTCCTTTTACATATCCATTTTCCGTACGTAAATCAAAAACATGGACAAATTCCTTTATATCCACACCAAGGGCAGCTGCAGATTTAGTAAAAGCGAGCGACAGACTTGTTGCTGAAACTTGTCCATCCCCCGGAATGAACATGCCTCCCTTAATCTCATCCGAAAGAAGCGGTTCCGTTTTCCTTATTTCGGCAGTAGATAACCATTCCGCCTCAAGTCCCGCATCTTGCTGGACTTTGATCATTTTCTTCAACTCTGCAACCTGGTCATCCGTAAGCGCCACCTTAAACATACCCTTATTCACTAATTCGATGTCTATTCCACTTATGTCTTTCAATTCTTTCGACAGTGCAGGAAACATCCCCCTGCTTCGGCTTGCCAATGTAAAGAGCGGGTTATCTGCATCCAGCTCAGCCTGTGCTCCTAACATCCCGGCTGCAGCACTGGAAGCTTTACTGGCAAGTCTATCTTTTTCCAATAAAAGGACCTTTTTACCTCGTTTGGCTAATTGAAAAGCAATGGATCCACCAATTACTCCTCCCCCAACAATGATTGCATCATATATGGAATTCATCTTATGTCTCCTTTCCTAAAGACTTCGAATATTCTTTAACGGCTCTAACCGGATTTTCCGCTTCAAGCACACCTGACATGACTGCAATTCCTTGTGCCCCAGCATCGCGCACGATTTGACAATTGGAGGGTGTTATTCCGCCTATTGCAATAATCGGAAGATTGACATTTTTTGTGATTGCATGTAGCTCCTCAACTCCCTTAGGAGGAAGACCGCGTTTTGAATCCGTTTCAAAAACATGACCATATATCGCGTAATTGGCACCGTAGCAAAAAGCGGCTTTTGCTTCATCCATGGAATGGATCGAACAGCCAACACTCATCCCTGGAAATGCTCTTTTTACGACTCCTGCATCTAAACTATGAAAAGCCAATTGCACACCAAATACTTTGTGCGCCCAGGCTACATCCACCCTGTCATTAATGATGATCTTAGAAAGCGGAATCTTATTATTATGTAACAGGGTCACTGCTCGATAGAGTTCTGATGCATTCATATTTTTTTCCCTTAGATAGAAGAAATCAACATGTTCCTGAATGTTTGAAGCGATTTCTACGAACTTTTCAATTGGCTGTTTTCCAGTAGAAATAATATGCAATTCTTGTGCATTCATACTTAGAACCCCTAACTAGTAAACTTGCAATCTCATAAAATCAAATAGGTAGTAGCGGGAAATGAACCGATAGATAAAACCCTGCCAACAGCAGGATGATAAAATACAGAATGAATCCATGGTCTTTTATTGAAAACCCAAATTCATAATAGTATGTTCGATCCCGAGTGTCTGTAAATCGCTTCGCCTCCATCGCAACCGCGATTCTGTGAGCACGTCTGATGCTTCCGGATAACAATGGGATGGAATAGGCTTTCATTTTATAATATACCGATCTGATCCCTTTTCCCCTTTCGAAACCGCGTACCTTCATCGCGTTTCGTATCGTTTGTAACTCTTCCATCATGATGGGGATGAGCCTTAAAGCTGCCATGAAACTATAAGCATATTTCGGTTTAAGCTTAACTTGCTGCATTAAGGAATAAAACAAGTTCACAGGTCTCGTCGTCAAGGAAAAAGTTAAACCAAGTGCCGCAAAAAGCAAAGCTCGAAAGCCTACCAGTAATCCCCTCATGAAACTTTCTTCCGTAATCGATATAAGACCCCACTTAAACCAAAGTGTCTCACCTTTACCGAATAAAATCATTGCTAGAGAAGTGGATATAAAAATGAAACAAAAAGGGATTGACAAAAGTAAGATGCGTTTCATCGAATGCCCCGTAAAACACAAAAATAAGAATAAAACACCAATGGTCACATTCATCATATAATTCAGATCATGAATGAATAATGCCACAATGCATAAAACAAGCAATGCGCATAGTTTAAGGCTTGGATTAACCTTATGGAGCCATGTTTCTGCACTTGAAACATTCATCTACATGACACTCCTTTTAAAATGATAAAACTTTGGCCTCCATAAATCCGGATTGCGTGTTGACCTTTTCATCACTTATTACATTTCCGTCTTTAACCGTCCAGATCCTGGTTGCAAAGTTTCTCGAAATATGATCGTCATGAGTTACCATGATCACTGTTGTTCCGCGCCTTCGATATTCCTCAAACCATTCCAGTAATGCAAAGGTATTTTTCGAATCTTGGCCAAAGGTAGGCTCATCCAAGAGAATGATTTTTTTGTCTATGACGATAGAGGCAGCTACGCTTAAGCGACGCTTTTGACCCATTGATAATTGAAATGGATGTTTATCCCGATGGGCCTCTAGGCGGAACACTTCAAGCAATGATTGAACTCTCTCCATTATTTCTTGTTGTGGCCTTTTTCCAATTCGCAATGAATAAGCAATCTCTTCATATACAGAATTTGCAATGAACTGAAACTCAGGATTTTGAAAGACAAACGTCATATGATCGGTTAGATTTTTCATCCTTTTAATAGGGGCTCCCATTAATTCATACGTACCATTCGTTTTTATGAACTGCATCAGTGCATGCAAAAGAGTACTCTTTCCCGCGCCATTTTCTCCCCTGATTACAATCCATTCCCCTGAATGGACCATCAATTCTTCAACCTTGATTTTTTCCTCTTTATTCCGAAAACCGCTAAAGCCTTGCACATGCACTAAGGGTGAACCGTCTGCAAATTGTTGTTCCCGAATGGGGGCATTCTCTTGTATATATTCATCCCAAACACCAGGGAACCAAATTCCATGTTCTTTCATTTCCTTTTTATATAGTGAAAGGATGGTATCTCTTGGACCATCAGCCATGATTTCACCTTCACCGTTAAAAAGCACGATTCGTTCGATGAATTCTAAAACATGGTCGATTTTATGCTCGACGATAATTACCGTTTTGTCTCGACCGACTTCCTTCAACAAATCCCAGATTTCTTTAGTTCCTTCCGGATCAAGCATGGCGGTTGGTTCATCTAAAAATATCACTTCCGGTTCAAGGGCCAATACTGAAGCGATTGCCAGACGCTGTTTCATCCCGCCTGATAATGTTTCTATACTTGTATGGCCTAGGTTCAATCCTACTTTACGAATATGATTTTGGATTTTCTCATTCATTTCTTCTTTAGGGACGGAAAGGTTCTCAAGGACGAAGGCAATTTCCTCATCGGCAAATGGCATGCAAAACTGACTATCAGGGTCTTGAAAAACATATCCCCATGAAGAAGCGCATTTCAATTTCTCCGCTTTCATCGGGACTTCGATGGAATTCGGAATCAATCCGCTTAACACTTGCAAAAGAGTCGACTTACCACATCCTGATGGTCCCAACAATAGAACTTTTTCACCTTTATCAATCGAGACGGATAGGTCCTTGAAAATCAAAGACCCATCACCTGGAAATTTCATTCTTAACTTCTCAACAGAAACGATTGGTTTCATGGCCATCAACCTCTACTTTTGGTCCAGTTCTGCATAATCTTTACTTGAAACTGGACGAACTAGATTAGTTACTCCTGTTGTTTCCAGGACTTTAACTAGATAATAAGCAGTTACACCTGCAAAGAATATGGAACCCACAAACCTCGCTATCATGAATAACGATAAATTCCAAAGAGTGAGAGCACCTATTTCCCCGTAGGCAAAATCCATTATTACTGATGCAAGGCAGGAAGCTATCGCAGCTAAAACGGCCACCGGCATATTGAATTTTTTATATTTGAACGCCATGAATACCAGTTCAGCGAACAAACCTTGGACCACCCCATATAAGAGTACGGACAGCCCCCATGGTGAACCTAGAAAGAATTCACCTGAAGCTGCAGCTATCTCTGCCAGAAGTGCCACACCCGGTTTCCGTAAAATCAAAAAGGCGACGGGGCCAGCTATAAACCACATTCCATAAATAAGTTGATCTAGATGTAATCCTAATGGTTTAACAGAATAATAAATCGAACCCCAAAGGATATAAACGATTCCAAATGCTACGGCAATCACGATCGTGACTAATATATCCGTTAATTTCAATCCTTTTTTCATGTTTCAATCTCCTTTATACTTCTAGTGTTTCCTTATGCACAGGCCATGTCTCTAAACGATAAGCCATTTCCCAAAATGAGTACTCATATTGGCTGCTAAGGATAAAATGCTCCTTCATTCTTTCCTTATCTTCATCTGTTACCTTTTCAGCAATCTCATCAAGCCTGGCAATTTGTTCTTCTACCAAAGAGCGGAACCACTCTCCGCCGTAAGCTGCTATCCATTCTTGATAAATCGGCTCTTCCGGTTTACACTCTTGCAGCTTTTCACCTATTTCATAATACAGCCAATAACATGGCAAGATAGCCGCAATAACGTCACCTAAATGTCCAGAATATGCCGCACGATACATATGGGAAGTGTAAGCATAGGCAGTCGGGGCAGGTTTGAAACTTTCCCGTTCTTCTTTGGTGATGCCTAATCTCTCAGAAAAATTTTCATGAAGCTTCAACTCCGCTTCATATGTTCCCTGTGCGTGGCCGGCAAGCCTGCTTGTTGTATGTAAATCTGTAGCCTTGACTGCTCCTAAAGCTTGAACTCTAGCAAAATGAGATAAATAATAGGCATCCTGCTTGACATAAAAACGAAAACACTCTATTGGCAATGTGCCATCTCCTATTCCTGCAACAAACGGGTGATTAAAGCTAGCTTCCCAAATATGATCAACTTCCTGGCGGATTTCCTCTGAAAACTTCATGTCCATTACCTCCAAATTCTATTTTTTTATGAATGATACGGATAAAAGCCTTTTATAACCCCTTTTTTTTGCAAATAAAAAACCACTTTCTTTAACGTAAAGAAAGTGGTTGTACTTGAAATAATACAGAAACGTATTGTCCCAGACCCCACTTCCCTACGCTGGTATAAACCAGATCAGGTTCTAAGGGTCTTAAAGTCATACTTTAATCTCAGCTTCTCAGGTAAAATCAGTTTTTACCTATAAAGCACCCCTAGTGGTACAAATTGTATATATATTTCATTTGCCTTTATATTAACACGATAAATCCAATTGTCAAACGTATTAGAAAAGTTTTCAATCAAAGATGTTCATTATTAATCTTTTGGATTACTAGTCTTTCAATCTTCTAATACGCTAAGGATGAAGAAAAGAGGATGCCGCAGCCCCCCATTCTCTATGGAATAATAAGATACTCTTATCCTCTTTTTTTAAGGCTGTTTTCACATACTTTGTTGCTATTTACCAGGTAGTGAGTTGTGGTTGATTTCCCCTCCAGATGCTCGCTTTCCGCGGGGCGGGCGGTGCTCCCGCAGGAGTCTCGCACTTCCGCTCCAATCAACCTTAAATAGTTTCGTTTTAAAAACAACAATCTTTACGAAAAGAGTCTTTTTTAAAGACAGACATAACAAAATATTATGCATCAAAGTATTGGATAGATTGGATCTCTTAATTTGAATTCATAGTTTTCGTCTACAGTCCCTACAACTTTATCGCTGTCATAAATCTCCATATGCTTCGCTGTGCGGCAATCGTATAGCACTTTTATCCATAAACTCCAGAATGTATCTTGTGTTAACTAATCAAACGGAGGCTTAATGAAGTGTTCTCACTGACTCAGATGTAAAGGGAACCAATTCAGCTGTTCGGCCGTCACGAATCTTGTTTACCCAAGCAGGATCAACCATTAATGCCCGACCCACGGCTACCAGATCAAATTCTTCACGTTCAAGCCTTTCGATTAACCCGTCGATCTTGGTATTTTTGGCACTCTTTCCTTCCGTAAAGTGACTCGTAAAATCGTTATCCAGACCGACCGATCCAACCGTAATCGTCGGTTTACCCGTCAGCTTTTTTGTCCATCCGGCGAGATTCAGATTGGAGCCTTCGAACTCAGGCTCCCAGAAACGGCGGGTCGAGCAGTGGAAAATATCGACGCCCGCATCGGAAAGTGGCGTCAGGAACCGTTCCAGCAGCGCCGGCGTTGCTGCCAGTTTCGCTGTAAAATCCGTCTGCTTCCATTGCGAGAACCGCAGCACAATCGGGAATTCCGGTCCGACGGCACGGCGGCAAGCTTCGATGACCTCGACCGCGAAGCGGGTGCGGGCAACCATGTCGCCGCCATAGCTGTCGGTACGCGGGTTCGTTTTCTCCCAGAAGAATTGGTCGATCAAATATCCATGCGCACCGTGAAGCTCAATGCCGTCGAAGCCAAGCCGCTTGGCTTCGAATGCTGCCTGCGCAAAGGCTTGAACGATTGCGGCGATATCCAATTCCGAATAATCGCCAACATGGCCTCGCGCACCCATATGCCAAATCTGCGGAATAATCCGTCCGCCTACTTCGTGTACAGCAGCCACGACGTTTGCCCAACCGTTTAATGCAGCTTCGCCATAGAAATGCGGTACATTGGCTTGATTGGACGAATCCGAATGATTAATCACCGTACCTTCTGTCACGATAAGTCCAACGCCATTTTCAGCCCTGCGGCGATAATAGGCGGCCACATCCGGACCAGGCACTCCTTCAGGAGAAAATTGTCTCGTCATCGGTGCCATCACTATACGATTTGCCAGCGTCGTATTTCCGAATGCGAATGGTTTAAACAAGTTTTGAATTGATTGAGAATAATTCATAATTGACCTCCAAATAATTGAAATAGTGTTGTAGAATATATCCACAACAGATTAGTAATTGCGTTCTTTGCTGAGAGCATCGTTCGGATAAGTTGGGAGCCCTTGGCTGGGTTGTCAGGCCGTAATCAACAGCCAATCCTGGCCGCCCTCCATAAGGTCAATCCCCCGTTCTGTCCTGCATGGATCTGACCATACGGGTCATCATCTTGCGCGGCATTAATCGCGGAATGAACGCCACGAACCGGTTGCGAGCCCCTGGCATAATGAGTGTCTTCCCGCGCAAGAAGCCTCGGTACCCTTCCTCAGCCACCTGCCCGGCCTCCATTATGGCCCCACTCTGGAACAGCTTCGAGGCGCCCATACCCGAGCGATCGACGAATCCGGTTGACGTCAGCCCCGGACATAGTGCCGTCACAGTAACACCCGTGCCGCTCACCTCGTTCTCGAGAGCCTCGGTGAACGACAGCACGTACGCCTTCGTCGCGTAGTAAACCGACATCATAGGTCCCGGGAAAAAACCCACCAATGAAGCAACATTCATAATGCCTCCTTGGCCCCGTTTGACCATATCTGGCAAGAACAACTTCGTCATAACAGTCAGAGCCTTGATATTGACATCAATCATATTCGTCTCTTGCTCCAACTTCGTTTCCAAGAATGTCCCGTACAAACCGAAGCCGGCATTATTGACAAGATAGTCGACGACAACCCCCTTCTCCTTAAGCTCCGCGACAATCTCCTCCGGTACGCCGGGTGATGCGACATCCTTGGCGATGACTGTCGTTTGGATGCCATATTTATTCCGATATTCCTTCGCTAGTTCCAAAAGTTTACCCTCGCTCCGCGCCACCAGCACTATATCATGTCCATCTTTGGCGAAACGATCCGCCAGCTCTTGGCCAATCCCACCCGACACTCCAGTGATAAGTACAGTTTTTCTCATTTTGCAATCCACCTCTGTTTTTAGTGTAAAACTTTAAACCGTTTTGCAGCGTTTTCTAACCCCAGATTGTGACTATGGATGGTGTTTAGCCATACAGCAGAATCCTCTGGTCGGACCGTACTCAAGAAAAGTTGCCAGCCTCGCCCAACATTAAAGAACGAACATTCTAGTAAGGTGAAAAATAATAACGCAAACAGTTTTCTCAAAAGATTTCATTGACATGAAGTAGATACTCTTATGCTCTTCTTTTTTTAAACACTGAAAGTCCATTCTTAGAAATATTGTGAAGTAGGGACAACCAAACACTATAATTAGGTTTAGGAAGTTTTGATTTGCCTATTCGTGCTAATTGCTGCTCATACCAACCTAGCTCTAACATAGATGACGCTTTTTTATCTAAACTTGTAATTCCTGTCTTAATTGGTTTAATCTTTACCGTTTCATATTTCCCCTCAAAGATTTGGTTTGGTAGATCGGGTACAAGTGCAAATGGTTTTGCTAAGCCAACCATATCTATCGTCCCACTGGCTATAGCTTCAGTCATACCTTCTTGAGAACGAAACCCTCCTGTAACAACTAATGGTGTAGAGACTAACTTTCTTGCCTTATTAGCATATTCCAAGAAATAAGCTTCCCGTTTCTTTGTACTTTCTTTCACTTCGCCCCCCATCATCTTGGGATTTTCGTAATTCCCCCCGGAAATTTCAATTAAATCAATACCCACTTCAGATATTCTCTGAAGAACCTCCATCGATTCCTCTTCCGTGAAACCACCTCGTTGAAAATCAGTGGAATTTAACTTGATACCAATGGGGAAGTTCTCGCCTACTTGATTACGTATTTCCTGATAAATTTCCATTAAAAATCTCATTCGATTCGTTAAACTTCCACCCCATTCATCTGTACGTTGGTTATGATATGCTGATAAAAATTGATTAACTAGGTATCCATGGGCTGCATGAATTTGAACACCTGTAAATCCAGCATTTTTTGAAATTTTAGCTGCATTTCCGAAGCGTATAATCAGGTCTTTGATTTCCGGTGTAGTAAGGGCGCGCGGTTTATTAAAAAAGTCCTTAACTTCCCCAGAAAGTGGGACAGCACTTGGCGCGACAGGTTCCTTTGATATGGTCTTAGGTGACTGTTTTCCAGGATGATTTAATTGCGTCCAAAGGTGAGTTCCATTTTGCGTGCCAGCTTTTGCCCATTTCTTGAGTTTGTCTAAGTCACGCTCATCTTCAATAACAACGTTTCCAGGTTCCCCTAAGGCTTGTCTATCAATCATAACGTTTCCTGTCACCAGAAGCCCCGCACCGCCATTTGCCCATGTTTCGTATAAAGTAATTAAGGGCTGTGTAGGATTATTATCAGCTGTCGCTAGTGTTTCACTCATGGCTGATTTAAAAAATCGATTTTTGATGTTTACTCCATTTGGGAGTTGTAGAGAATTTGCTAAGATAGTATTGTTATTTTTCATTTTTTTCTCTCACCTCAATTAATTTCTTTTATATAAAAGAGCACCTATACTCTTCCTTTGTTAACAAATATTATACCGACTTGACCATCTTTTAATTTAGGGTAAATGTATTTTAATCGATTCTAATCCTTCATTTTAAAATCACATTCTTTAATGTAAATATCACCAACTGTAAGAATCAGGATATAATAAGTTGGTGCCTCGCTATACGGAGAGGAAAAACTGACGATCTCACCTGAGACTATGCATCAAGAAACAGCTTCACATGTGCGGCAAACAGTTCAGGGTATTGGAACAGGTGTCCATGCCCGGAGTCCGGGTAAATGATGAGCTGTGCGTTAGGTAGTTGCTGAGCAAGAATGTAACTGTTTTCGGTAGGAACCATGATATCCTCAACACCGTTAGTTACAAGCACTGGTTGCTTAATCTTATGCAACCATTCATACGATTGGTTAGGTAACCGATCAGCCCACTGTTCTATCGCCTTCAATTGTGCGTCGCGTACCTGCAGCGAACTTTCAAATTTTTTCTGGGCAATAATACGCTTCAGTGAAGCACTTCCAGCCGCGCGACTAGTTTCGGTAGGATTATAAAAAAGGAACATGAATCTTTCGAAGGCGCCATTAGCATCTTCGCTAGCCATAGCCTCATTAACATCCTGCCGAAATTTATTAACGCCTGATTGTGGAGCGGTACCCGCCAATACTATGCGGCGAATTAAATTCGAATGTTGCAATACTAACTCCTGAGCTACGAACCCACCAATTGAGAAGCCAAGCACATCGACCTGTTGTAAACCAAGTGCTTTAATGAAGGACGCTGCATCTTTGGCCATTTCAGCTATAGTAGAAGGAGTTTCGCCACTGGTTTCACCGACACCGCTATTATCGAAAAGAATAATGGGTCTATCTTCAGCTAGAGCCCCAATAAGCTCGGGATCCCAGTTTTCCATTGTTCCTCGGAAGTGGATAAAGAACACCAGTGGAATACCAGTTTCTTTGCCAAACTTCCTATAGGCAAACCGAATTCCCTCCGCTTCGACATATCTTGTTGTACTTGGAATAGTAAATGTTGACATAATTTTTTCTCCTTTCGAACTAATCGTTCGGGTAGTTGTTTAAGCGAGACATCGCCTTACGCAATGATTAACTTGTTGATTACGCGAATAGTTCCCAGTTATGTTCATTACTAATACGGCGAAATTATCTGCTTCTAGTTATTATTTCATCACAATGTTGCACTTTGGATAAGCAAGCGTTAACGCACACACTTGGCTTGTTGGCTTTTTGACAAGTGTGGGTGCCGTTGAAACACTTATAACTTGAGAATGGTCGTTCTTAAATTATCAAAAAAAGAAAACTTAATCCAAGACAGACAGTGTTATGTCGATAATGTTTTCCAGTTTTTGTTTGTCATCGGTGGTTTTCGCCAAGACGCGTAATCCCACTAATGAATTATGGATAAACTGGGAGAGCCTTTCCGCAGCATGATGTTCGGATACTTCCCCCGATTTTTGACCACGCAACAATAGCTCATACAGCAGACTTTCTGCCTTGGTAAAACTCTCCACAACCTTTTCTGCTGCTTCTTCGTCATGCAAAGACAATTCAACTGCTGTATTCACTGTCAAGCATCCGATCTGTTGTTTTTCGTTTGTGTCGATCACCATCTCAAATAAACGCCTGATAGCCTTCTTGACCGAACCGAGCTGCTTTACTTGCGTGTCAATTTGGGTTTCTACTATCTCGTCATAGCGTTCCAATGCTTTCATGAACAACGTATGCTTGTCACCAAATGTATCATAGATACTTCTACGGTGAACGCCCATATGGTTCACCAAATCTTGCATGGATGTTTTTTCATAACCCTGCTGCCAGAAAAGCTCCATTGCTCTCCTTAATGCTTCTTTTTCATCAAATTCTTTACTTCTAGCCATGTAGTCCCACCTTAGAACGTATTATCTCTTACTTCTGAAAAGGTCTGAGAATCATTTGACGTACTTAGATCGCAACAATTTTATATCACCCCTCCCTCAATCAATTCTTCAGAATAAAAGAATGATCATTCTCATTTGGAAAGGGAAACAAAACTGTAGCTTGCTTTAAGCATATCAATTTAAGAACGACCAGTAAAGAATTATTAATGATGGTGAAAAACATTAATTTCAAACTTGTTAGAACTTATTCATGCCGATGAAAGCAAAAAGCATCTTATTCCTCAAAATACGTATAACGCATTAAAAGTAATGGTTGGGAGTTCTTTATTGAACTCCCCTTCAATTCAAAAGTGATTTTACGACTGAGACCATATTTTAGTTATTCAAGAAAATGGCGCTTTTCTGGAGTACAGATTGCAAGTTTACTTTTGCTTATATTGATTAATTCGGCACATAATCCATAAATTATTTAATGATATGAATTGGGGTTCCAAGTGCAACTTCGGCAGCTTCCATTGTCATTTCTCCAAGTGTGGGATGGGCATGGATTGTCAAAGCGATGTCTTCTGCTGTCAATCCTGTTTCAACAGCCAAAGCTAACTCCGAAATGAGATCTGATGCATTTGCTCCGGCAACTTGCGCTCCGATAATAAGTCCATCTTCTTTACGAGTTACAAGCTTAACGAACCCTTCTGTGCTGTCAAGTGACAACGCACGTCCATTTCCCGCATATGGGAATTTTGCAGTTACTACTTCAATACCTTCATCTGTTGCTTGTTGTTCAGTATAACCTACAGTTGCAAGCTCAGGGTCTGAAAATACGACTGCTGGAATGCCTATATAATCAATTTCAGATGGATGTCCGGCAATCGCTTCAGCAGCAATTTTTGCTTCATAGAATGCCTTATGTGCTAATTGCGGACCTTGAACAACATCCCCGATTGCATAAATATTAGGAACATTCGTGCGGCATTGCTTATCGATTTCAATAAGTCCACGGTCAATCACTTTTACGCCTGTTTGTTCAAGACCTATTTCATCCGTATTCGGGCGGCGTCCAACCATTACAAACACATAATCAGCGTCTATTTGCTGTTCTTCGCCTTTTACCTCAAAGGTTACAGTGACGCCATTTTCTGTTTCTTCTACACCTTTTGCCATTGCTTTGGTATAAAATTCTACACCTTTTTTCTTCATACTCTTCGTAACAACGGCTGACATTTGTTTTTCAAAACCTACGCCTAAAATTTCATCTGCACCCTCTAAAATCGTTACTTGGGTACCAAAGTTTGCATAGGCACCGCCAAGTTCAATTCCGATAACACCGCCGCCAATAACAACGATTTTTTCAGGAACTTCATTTAAGCTGAGGGCACCAGTCGAATTTAGAACGCGTTTTGAATATTTAAATGTAGGCAACTCGATTGAACGCGATCCTGTTGCAATAATTGCATTTTTAAAGGTGTATGTTTGAGCATTTTTTTCGCCCATTACGCGTAATGAATTACTGCCTACAAAGAATGCTTCACCACGTACAATCTCAACTTTATTTCCTTTTAATAGTCCTTCGACACCGCCAGTTAACTTTTTCACTACACTAGCTTTCCACTCTTGTACTTTTGAAAAATCAACCTTTACATTCTCTGCTGTTATCCCAAATGCATCCGAATGCTTAGCTGTTTCATAGCGGTGACCAGCGGCAATTAATGCCTTTGAAGGAATACAGCCGACATTACAACATACACCGCCCAAATATTCCTTTTCAACAATTGTTACTTTTTGTCCCAGCTGGGCAGCACGAATTGCTGCTACATAACCCCCAGGACCTGCACCGATGACTATAGTATCTGTTTCAATTGGGAAATTTCCGACAACCATTACTTACGCCTCCATTAACAATAGTTTTGGGTCGATTAATAATCACTTAATATGATTCATTGCATTCAGCGCTGTAGCTCCGTCGATCCTTCTGTGGTCAAACCTTAATGAAAGAGTAAGTACAGGCGCTATTAGAATTTAACCATCTGGAACAATTGGTTGCTAAGCAATACGGCCAACCAACGAATAGCTATTTCAGGATGGTGGTAATAACAGTTGTAAACCATTGTCAGTCAGCTGAACCAATGTCTGAAATCTTACTGATGCACCCCTCATTTCATTCGGTGCAAGTTTGCAAAAGCATATTCCATCGCAGCAGCTTTATCACAGTAACCCACAAGTAGCATGCCCCCCCTAGATTTCGATATATTCCATAAAGTCCCATCCCAATAACGACTCTGCCTTCTTCACACATCTACAACCCTTAAAACCAAGCACTTTTGCAACTGGATATTCAGGTATTTCACCCGTCATCATTTTCTTATAGAATATAAACTCACTAAAAAAACCAAACGGTCTTTTTTTATCCAAAAAAAAGAATCAATAACTGAATTAGAAAAGAATCGCTTTTAATATACCTTCTTTTTTTATTCCTGTCGCCTTCATTATTTCAGGGATAGAAGTGGATTATAGCCATTTGTGTTGAATAAAGACGATGATTGCTCAATAATAAATTTTTTCGTTCGTTCCCCTTTATTCATCTTTTCTAACCTCCTTTTCTAAAAAAAGAACAATCGGTCTTTTTTATTATTTAACATCATTAATACCGTTTATGTCAAGTATTGAACATGATAATACTTTAATGCACTTTTTGTTATACGCTTAAATCAATTCGCGAGCCGCGTTCACCTTTTTTCATAATCTGGATAATCCGTCATTCCTTAAGGGATTTTATGTACCGAATCAAGGTGTTCTCGGCCAGAACGAACATAAGAGGTTAATCCAATTGGAGTGCTTTAATGAGAACTTCTGACTCCACCAACCCTTTACATTCTTATCTCTTTAGTGATCTTTACTTCTAGAAAGGATAATCCTAAGGTTAAGCCTAAAGTTGTACCAAAATCATAAACGTCAATTTCTGATGTTCGAAAAATATAATTTAAAATTATGTCGCAGCACTAAAGAAAATAAGCAAAGTAATTATTTAAACGTCAAGTAGCTCCAAATACACGATAAAAACTGTGTTTTCGGGACTACTTTTTGTTGCTCCCTTTTATCACATAAAATAACCTCCACATATTTGTAAGGAGATTACCACATTTATTGCCAAGCAAATACTATAACAAAAGGGGTATTCATTTCGGAAAGTTTACTCATGAATTCAGTCGGTTTACTCGTGAATTCTTTTATTTTCTAAAAAATGGCCTATATGTCAGGGAACAGTCTGCATGACTGTCACCTGACATATAGGCCATCCACTACCCGAAGAAAGTATAATATTATTTATACATTCGATGTTGCTTTTAGTTTTATATTTTCCTCCATCTGTGGTTTATCATAGCTACCATACCTCTCTTTTACAACCAGTAACGCCAAGGCCGCCATTATGCTCGGAACTGTGAAGGCCATAAATGCATTTTGTGACGAATAGTTTGCAGCCAGCAATAAACCTATTAATGTAGGGGCAACAATCGCTCCAATTCTGCCAAACGCCAAGGCCCAGCCTATCCCGGTGGTCCTTATCTCCCGTGGATAATACTCGGAAATATACGTATTGGCCAAATTCATCGTACCCACTGTACAGGCACCTCCAAAAGCGATTAAACTATATAACGCTACTACATTTGAGGTTAATCCTAATATTACAAAGCAGACCGTACCAATGGCACAGAGGGATACAAGCACTCTTCTATGGCCCATTTTTCCAACTAAGTACCCTCCAATTATCGATCCGCCAATTTGCCCTATCCCCGATACAAGATTGAAAGATAAACTGGATGTAAGGCCGTATCCGGACTGCTGCATGATTTTTGGTAACCATGTATTGAGTCCGTATACCATAAGTAAACAATTAAAGGCAGCTACCCAAAACGCAAATGTACTAAGAGTACGCTTATCTTCAAAGAGTTTCTTGACTGGAAAGCCCTTTGCCCTTTCTTGGACTTTGGCAAACTCATAATCGTCCAAATCTTTATAGTCGCCCTCTGGATCAATGCGGTTCAGAATTCCGGCAAGCTTTACCCCTTCTTTTCGAATAGCATAATAGGAAAGGGATTCAGGAAATTGCTTCATGAAAAAAGGAAGTGCCAATAAGGGAAGCGCCCCAATCCAATACAAAACCCTCCAGCCCATTTGTTCCATCACATACATTCCAATTAAAGAGGCCAGTATGCTTCCTATGGAATATCCACAGTACATAGAGGTTACAATGAGCACCTTGTTCTTTTTGGGTGAATATTCCGCCATTAAGGAGATAACGTTTGGCATTAATCCTCCCATTCCCAAGGCTGCTATAAATCGCATAATCGAGAAAAAGGCAGGGTTTGGGGCAAAACTTGAAAGTAATGTAAAAACACTGAATATACAGATGCAAATGGCAAGCACTCTTTTTCTCCCCATTTTATCCGCCAGGGGTGCAAAAATAAGGGCTCCTACCATCATTCCGAACAATGAATAACTTGCTATTCCGCCAGCTTCCACTGGCGTCAAGTTCCATTCCTCCATCATCAAAGGCAAACCTACTCCATACATGGCTATATCAAATCCATCGAAGGTAATTGCGAACAAACACCACATAAAGACCATTAAATGAAAACAGCCAAATTTACTATTACCCACCACTTCTGAGGCATTTACTTCACGCAATTAATTCCCTCCTCTTAGTTCACGTTATAACATGTAAAGTCAGTTTCCCTAATTCACCATAATCAGCTATAACTTCATCGTTTGCCTGTATGGGAATGGCATCTGTAATCCCGCCCACTAAAACAATCATTCCAGCCTGAATGGATAGTCCTTCACGGCTAATCATTTTTACAAGTTCCACAATCGAATGAATCGGATGATCCAGTACAGCTTCTCCAAGACCCTTCTTTTGTATTTCACCATTTTGATAAAGCCTAACTTCTGCTTGAGCCCAGTCCGTGTGATACGGTGAAAAAGCTTGATTGCTAAGCAAAATCTTAGCTGAGGATGCATTATCCGCTACTACATCTGTAAGTGTAAAGGAAAAATTTTTATAACGGCTGTCAATAACCTCTAAAGCTAGAAATACGCATTCTACAGCCGGCCAGACATCTTTCGCCGTTATATTTGCACCTTTCAGTTCTTCTTTGAATAAAAAAGCAAATTCGGGTTCCACTCTTGGATGAATGAATTCGCCTACTTTTAATACTGGTTTGGTTAGTTCCATGGCAGATGTCAACCTGCCATAGATCGCTTCTTCTACCCCTACTTGCTGTTGTTTGGCTTTGCTGGTCAAGCCCATCTTCCACCCGATGAATCTGTTATCACCAGTGATCGTCTCATTTATGCTCAACTTCTGAATTTCATATGCTTGATTTACTGTTAGTTCAGGATTGGATAATGTAAGCTTATCCATTTCACGGCCATTTTTTTGCGATTCGGCTACCCGTTTTGCTAGTTGAACTAGTTTCATCTTAAAGTCCCCTCCTTCTGCAGCGCCATTTGCTCAGCTACTTCAATTATCGTATCTTCCTGACCACCAACCACTTTTTGTCGACCCAGCTCCATCAAAATATCCCGGGCGTCCACTCCATACTTTTTCGCCGCTTTGTTTGCATGCAATAAAAAACTGGAGTAAACGCCACTATAACCCATGATTAAACTCGAGTCTGTTATTTCCTGGGGCTTTGGCATGATCGTATTTCCAACTTCCTCCGAAAGATCAAGCATTTTATATAAGTCAATATCAGTACGGATACCCAGCCTATCCAGCACGGCAACAAGCACTTCGGTCTGGGTATTGCCAGCACCTGCACCGAGACAGCGAATGCTGCCATCGATCCTATTTGCCCCCTCTTCAATTGCCACAAGGGAATTTGCCACAGCAAGAGATAAATTATTGTGAGCATGAAAACCGATATCGATATTCAGTTTTGATTTTAATAACCTGATCCGCGTCTTGACTTCATTTGGCAAAAAAGATCCAGCGGAATCAACAACATACACAGCATCTGCTCCATAGGATTCCATTAAACTGGCTTGCTCAAGAAGTTTTTCCGGTGATGCCATGTGAGACATCATTAAAAACCCGATTGCTTCCATACCGAGATGTTTCGCAGCTTCCAAATGTTGCTTTGAGACATCCGCTTCCGTTACGTGGGTTGCAATCCGCGCCATTTTCGCCCCAACGTGAGCAGCTTCCCTTAATTGATCAATTGTCCCGATACCAGGAATTAAAAGCACTGAAATAACCGATTTTCCGGCAGCTTCAACAGCGGCTTCCACCAATTCAATATCATTCACTTTTGAAAATCCATATTGCAAGGATGATCCGCCTAGGCCATCCCCATGCGATACTTCAATATAAGGGACACCTGCAGCACTAAGTTTCCCAGTCATGTTCTTTACTTGATCGATTGTATATTGATGTGCCACTACATGGCTCCCATCCCGCAATGCAACTTCAGTCACCAATACATCTTTACGCAAATGAACCCCACCTTTACAGTTCCGATTACTTTTTTCAAACATAATGTTCGAATTGGCTTTTAGCGATCTCTTCCCCTACTTTTACAGCTGAGGCCGTCATTATATCCAAATTACCTGCATATACGGGAAGAAAATCACCTAATCCTTTCACTTCCAGAAGGACTGTTATTTGTTTCCCATCAAATATCGGCTCTGTCTTAAGACGGTAACCTGGAACATATTCAGAAACCTTTTCCGCCATCTTATTGACAGACGTTGTTATCTCTTCCACATCAAAGGAATCTGATTGAAGCAGACAATGAATGGTATCCCTCATAATGAGCGGCGGTTCGGCCGGATTTAGCAGAATGATAGCTTTTCCTTTTTTTGCTCCACCCACCTGTTCCAGGGCCCTTGCCGTCGTTTGGGTAAACTCATCAATATTAGCCCGAGTTCCGGGACCGGCACTCTTGCTGGAAATTGTCGCAATTATTTCGGCATATTCGACTTGGGCCACTTGACTGATTGCATGAACGATGGGGATTGTCGCTTGACCGCCGCATGTAATCATGTTAACAACCGCTTCATTCAAATTTTCTTTTAAATTCACGGAAGGAACGATAAACGGTCCGATCGCGGCAGGTGTCAAGTCTATCAGCTTCTTGTTCATCTTTTTCAAGGCTTCGCAGTGAAAAACATGCGCCTTAGCAGATGTGGCATCGAATAAAATGTCTGCGAGTTCAGACTTTTCCAAAAATCCATCCATGCCATTTTCAATGACATGATGTCCGTGCATCCTAGCCTTCTTCAAACCCTCTGATTCCTTGTCGATACCAATCATTACCGACATTTCGAGAACATCCGACCGATGAATTTTCATCATTAAGTCCGTGCCGATATTCCCTGATCCAATAATACCCACTTTTAGTTTTTTCAAGGCCGCTGGGCTCCTTTCACTCAAAATTAACCGAGACCTTTCCAAGTTTATCTCCAAAGTCAGCAGAAAAACGGTCACCTGGTTTCGCTTCGATTGCTGCGGATAATGCACCGGATAAAATGACTTCGCCCGCATTCAATGAACCTTTAAACCCATTTAGTTTATTTGCGAGCCAGGCTACGCACGTTGCTGGATTTCCAAGTACTGCATCACCCGTCCCTTGGTTCATGAATTCGCCATTTTTATATAGGCTCATTTGAATGGAAGGGAGGTCGATTTCACTCAAGTGAATTTTGCGATCTCCCAGAATATATAAGCCCGATGATGCATTATCCGCCACAGTGTCCTGGAGTTTAATCTTCCAGTCCATCACACGGCTATCAACGACTTCGATCGAAGCAACCACATAATCAGTGGCTTCGATTACATCATCAACCGTAATATTTGGACCGTGCAGATCCTTCTTTAAAATAAAAGCCACTTCTGCCTCCACTTTCGGTTGAATTAACCGGCATCTGGGAATATATCCGTTATTTTGCACCTTCATCCCATTAAGTAAATGTCCGTAATCTGGTTCATTTACTCCAAGAACCTGTTGCATAGCCTTTGAAGTCAAGCCTATTTTCTTACCTGATACTTCCAGACCGGACTGAATTTTGCTTCGAATGGTTTCAAGCTGAATTTGGTAGGCATCCTCCACATTCAAATCCGGAATTTCATTGGTGGGGGCTGAAATTCCTATTCCTGTTTTTTCCGCTTTCAAAAACCTGGCAGACCATTCTGTTAAACTAACGATCATGATGCTACCCTCCTTCTTTATAATTTAATCGTGACGTTAGACAATTCACTGTAAAATTCAAAACTATGAGACCCACCTTCACGGCCGATGCCACTGTGCTTCATGCCCCCAAAAGGTGTGCGCAAATCACGTAAATACCAGGTATTCACCCAAATGATACCCGCTTCTATTTTAGAAGCGACACGATGCGCCCTCCTTAAATCATTGGTCCAAATCGTTGCCCCCAGTCCGTAATGAGTATCATTAGCGTGCTCCAGGACCTCTTCTTCCGTTTCGAAAGGCATGACCGTTACCACAGGACCAAAAATTTCTTCCCGTACGCAACGGGATTCACGCGTTACCCCGGCAATGATTGTCGGTTCAATGAAAAAACCTTTTTCAAACTGACCGGCTCTTCTTCCTCCAGTTAATATTTTCGCTCCTTCTTCTTTCGCCAGATCAATGTAACTCATCACTTTTTTATAATGTTCTTTTCCTATTACCGCTCCTACTTCCGTTTCGGAATCAAACGGATCCCCGACTTTCAATTTTTCTGTACGCACAACCATCTTTTCAAGGAATTCGTCATACAATCCTTGTTGAACGTAGATACGTGATCCACATAAACAAACTTCACCTTGGTTCATAAAGCTTGATTTCAATGTCGTTTCGATCACTTCATCGAGATTCGAGTCTGCAAACACAATATTCGGATTTTTCCCGCCCAGTTCAAAAGAGATTTTTTTCAACGTGGGTGCGGCAGCTTTCATGATCGCTGTTCCCGTTTTTGTTTCCCCAGTGAATGTTATCGCATCAACGTCAGGATGTTCGCTTAGAGCGGCTCCAGCTGAATTTACACCATATCCATGCACAAGGTTGACTACCCCGTCCGGAACTCCGGCTTCCTTACAAATTCCCATCAATTTTGTCGCTGTCATCGGGGTCAGTTCAGCTGGTTTCATAACGGCAGTATTGCCGGCTGCCAGACATGGTGCCAACTTCCATGTCAACAATAACAATGGTAAGTTCCAAGGATTAATCATCCCTACCACCCCTACGGGTCGTCTAATCGAATAATGAAGGGCAATGTTGTTCTGATTGTAGGATTCATTACCAAGTGTGGTGATATAATCAGCAAAAAAATGGAAATTGTGAGCTGCACGCTTGATGTCCATTTCTAGTGCAAGGCTATACGGTTTCCCTGTATCGAGGGTCTCCAACATGGTCAGTTCTTCTTTCTTTTCTAAAATGAGATCGCCGATTCGCCTTAGAACCGCAGAGCGTTCATTATCGGTAAAAGATTTCCAAGGACCTTTAAGCGCAAGCCTTGCTGCAGAAACAGCTTGATTCACCTCCTCTTTTCCTCCTTCAGCAACCCATCCGAGTTTTTCTTCCGTTGCGGGATTGATATTGTCAAAAGTTTTAGATTGATTTGGATTCAGGAATTCCCCGTTAATAAAGTGCCGGCAATCTATTGATTTAACAGTATTTATACTATCTTTTGCTGCTTGCATGAAACATCCCTCTCTCTTTATTGAGATAATTGCAAAAGGTCTCAATCTTGTATTTCCACAATCATTTCAATTTCAATTGCAGTATTATTTGGAAGCTGGGCCATTCCCACCGCTGACCGAGCATGTCTTCCCCTCTCTCCAAACACGTTAACAAGCAGGTCTGATGCGCCATTCAAAACTTTAGGCTGTCCTGTGAAATTTTCAGCTGAATTAACCATGCCGAGAATTTTGACTATCTTCTTCACTCTGGATAGTTCACCAAGCTCAGCCTTCAGCACCCGCAGAAGATTAATCATTGACTGCCTCGCTGCCTGATACCCTTCTTCTTCCGTCAGCTCTTTGCCAAGCTTGCCGTGAAAATCATCAACACCTTGTCCGGATGTGAAAATCAAATTTCCCACCCGTACGTGGCTGACGTAGTTGCCGACCGCTTCCCTTGGCATATCAAGCATGATTCCAAGTTCCTCAAGAACTTGTTCCGGTGCTTTAATCTGTTTTTCCATGCTTCTCCCCTCACGATTCCAAATTTAAAAACCTCAATGCATTTTTCCCAAGAAGATTCGCTTTCACTTCATCTGAAAGATTTAGAGCTTCATCAATTACTTTTCCTGGAGGCTTTTCTCTTAATAAAAATGGATAGTCGGAACCCATCAGCACTTTCTTATATCCAAAACGTTCAACCAGATACTGAATATTCCGGATATCATAGTTCAGGGAATCGAAATAAAACTTTTGTGCATAATGGCTTGGCGGCATTGAGGTTTTTCTTAAATCAGGCCATACTTCCCATCCCTGATCTATCCGCGGTAAAATATATGGGAATGAGCCCCCGCCATGAGCAAAACATAGTTTCAGATCCGGGAACTTTTCCATGACGCCACTCCATAAAATGCTTGCTGCCGCCAGTGCGGTTTCACTCGGCATCGCGATTGTATACATAAGGTTATGCCGTTCCGTTCGGTCTTTTGCCATTGTCTCCCAAGGGTGTATAAACAGTGGGACATTCCATTTTTCAGCCATTTGGAAGAATTCTAATAAAACAGGTGAATCTAGATTCGCTCCGTTTACGTTTGTACCAATCTCAATCCCCGCCAAACCAAGTTCAAATTTACAGCGTTCCATTTCGCCAATTGCCACTTTCAAATCCTGAAGCGGAACAGTCCCGAGACCGATGAACCTGTCAGGATGCCTGTTCACAGTCTCAGCAATGAAATCATTCTGGAATTGGGACATGTATAGCGCCTGGTCTATTGGCGCCCAGTATGAAAATGTCACTGGCACCGGAGACAGCACCTGCATATCGACTCCTTCGGCATCCATATCCTGAATGCGTTTTTCCGGGTCCCATACCTGGTCAGTCACTTTCCTGAACAGCTTCCCGCTTACCATAATATCCGCCCCGCATGAACATTTCTGCTCTAACACCGGCCAGCGTCCCTGACCAAATTTTCCGGTTAAGTCCGGCAGATCCAACGGCAGAATATGAGTATGAAAATCTATTCGCATTTCCAAGCCTCAACGTTTTCTGACATAACATGACCACATTCATGACAAGTGCGAAGTTCCTTACTTCCATTGAAAGCCTCAATGGCTTCTTTCACCTGAACCTCAATATTCGTCAATTGGATTGTAACTTTGTGCATCTCATGATTACATTTCCCACAGAACCAAACGAAATCTTCAAGCTCATCTATTGCACGCTTGCGCTCTATAACAATGCCGTATGTATCCGATACCCTGTGAGGGGAATGGGGTACACCAGCTGGCAGCATGAACATTTCCCCCTCTTTCACCTCCACTACTTCACGCTCGCCGTTTTGGGTGATGCATTCTACATAGCAGGAGCCTTTTATCTGATAAAATAACTCGTCTGAAGGGTCAACATGAAAATCACGCCTGAAATTCGGGCCACCCAGAAGCATGACAATGAATTCGGAATCTTCCCAAAGTACTTTGTTATTAACCGGCGGCTTCAATAAATTTTTATTGTCTTCAATAACTTTCATTACATTTAATGATCTAGCCTGTAATTTTAAAGATTGAGCATATCCCTTCATAAATAAACTACCTCCCGTTTTCATTTTCGTAATATTTGCGAAAATTCACACTAACGACATATAACCAACCTGTTTTGAAATCATTTGTGCCGATCGAATTACAGATTGAATAATATTCGTCTTCTCTTTCCCAATCATATAATTTCGATCTCCGACAAGGTTAAGTGCTGCAATAACTTGACCATTGTAGGATTTAATGGGGGCAGCAACCCCATATAACCCAAAATCATTTTCATCATCACTGATCGCAAATCCCTGTTTGCGGATGGCCTTTAATTCTTCATTCAATTGGTTAATGCAAGTAATCGTATTTGTTGAGTGCTTCAAAAGCCCTTTTGCAAGCGTAGGCTGAATAAAGGATGGGTTAAAAGCAAGTAATATTTTCCCGCTGCTCGTACAATACGCTGGTTTTCTTGCTCCTATATATGTGGTCATATGCTCAGCATGAGGGGACGACATTTTCATCACAAACCTGACTTCGCCTTCGTGAAACATCCCAATATGAGAATTCCCTCTAAATTGCAGGACAAGATTACTTAAAATAGGTCCTGCTTCATAATGAATATCCTGCTGATACATGACTTTACTGCTCCACTCAAGTAACTTCCACCCAAGCCGGTATTTTCGATCTTTGCCCTGGATCAGCATCCCTTCCTTACACATCGTTTTCACGAGATGATGTGATGAGCTTGGACTCATATTCAATTTTTCAGCAATTTCCTTATTTCCAAGTGAGGGTTCTTCATTAGTGAATAAATCAAGTATCTTTATTACCTTCTCAACGGACGAAATCATGACGCCCCCCTCCCTATTCAACTATTAAAATTACTGGTTGATCGCATCGATGGCTACTTGTATCGGTTTGTTAAGCACTTCATCTACCATGGTGAAGTTTTTGTTTTTCTTATATTTATTATAAAAAATGGCTCTTTTCCGAACTGGATCACCCGTGTAATAGCGCTCGTATTGAAGGAGGCGCTGCCCGAATGCTTCCCCGCATAAATCCCAGGCAAGTTTAAACACCCTTACGCGTTCTTCCGCTGAAACTCCGCTTCGTCCTCCATAATATTTATCGATATCACAGCGCAATTCCGGATTATCAAAGTCCGCCCCTGTCGGTGACATCAACAGCCCGCCAGCCCCAATTGTCTGGATAACCTCTATGGCACGGGGATACATCTCTGGAAGGAAACCGCGAATCGATTCCAAGGCATCTGGATTTGGCCGGGCCTCACCGTAGTCATTAATCGTGTACTCATATTCCGCTACCCGAAGCAGTGAACGGATGACTTCGACGGATTGAACAAGTTCACCCAAATCACGTTGGACATGCAGGAATCCATCAACTCCGATAGAGTCTGCCACTTTACAAGCAACTTCAACGGCAAATGCCAGTTTAATATATCCACGGACACCTGATTGGTGTGCAGGCTGTTCAGCGATTCCTGTCATTGGATACAAGCGGTTTGCCGCCTCTACATTGTTGTATAAGAAGACGCGATTCCAAGGAACCAATACATCATTAAATACAAGCAGGGCATCCATTTCCTCATAGCGTGAGGCCAGTGGATGGTCAAACATCGAGCGTGTTCCGTCCTGCATTGGTTCCCGGCAGATTATGCGCAGTCCCGGCGTATCGATCGGCAGCGCAAATGCTACCGCATGACGCTCATCTCCTGGTGTGAATCCCGGGAAAGAATAGATAATTACTTCATCAGTAATGGGAGCCAGGGTTGCTAACATTTTTGCACCGCGGACAAGTATT
The DNA here is from genome assembly GCF_046534585.1 of Peribacillus sp. SIMBA_075. Lineage (NCBI taxonomy): Bacteria > Bacillati > Bacillota > Bacilli > Caryophanales > Bacillaceae > Peribacillus > Peribacillus sp. SIMBA_075. The sequence continues at coordinate 114,797 of NZ_JAWRYN010000011.1, forward strand.
CCTTCTTCTTTTTCCTCAACGGTCCCCAAGTGTGTATATGTTTCTTTTTGCTCATGAGATTCCTTACTTCGATCATTTTGAGGATTAATGATTGCATGCGTAAGGAATAAATCATTGTCACGAATATAGGTATAATAATCCTTGATGTTCTTAGACCAGTCTTTGTTGTATTTATCAAGAAACCAGGAATTATGCGCCATGGAAGTGACTACAACATTTAAAAAGTCAGGCGTTCTCCCCATAAGTCCATATGTCATCCTGGCATACACTTCAAATAACTTACTTCTTTTTTGCAGGTCATCCGAAGTCTTCGGGAATAAAAAAGCATTATTAACACGTTCTCCGGTTTCTTTACAAATGTGGGTAATTTCATCTTGATATTCCGGGTCATGTTGAATGTCATACAACTTCGCAATTTCTTGTATCGGCTGTTTAAAAATTGGTTCATTATAAATATCCTCAACCACTCTTCCACCAAGCCAGACTTCTGGCTTTCTGGATTTAATTCTATTAATATATTCTTCGCCGGTTTTAATGCCCATAAGAATCCCCCTTATTTTACGAGTTGTTTAGCAGACCCCATTTTCCCTTGATAGAAAGTAAGCGCTTCCAAGTCTTCGAAATGTAATCCCTGGATTTCACCTATGAACAAAACATGATCACCCGCATCATATTCTTTCCATGGTTTGCATTCCATCCAGGCGACACTTCCTTTTATTTTTGGTGAAATCCCCTTGTTATCCCAGTCAATTTCAAGTGCTTCCCGTTTATTGCCCGCAAATTGCCATGCAATGGATTCTTGTTCATCCGACAAAATATTAATGGTAAATGCTCTATCTTTCATGCTATTGCAGGCTTTTGCTTCTTTATGAATTGACACTAAAGCAAGCGGGGGATCCAAGGAAACCGAAGTGAATGAATTCACAGTAATGCCATTTTGAACTTTCCCATCAAACCAGCTCACTATCGTAACTCCGGTTGGGAATTTACCAAAGCAATTTCTTAACTCGCGCCCATCCATCTTTTCACCTCCTACTCTTTGATTATGAATTCATTATATTAAACTTAAAAATTTAAAAAATCCAATAATTTCATAATATGAAATTACGAAAATTTTTTATTTTCAATAGTCATCTTTAATTTGATCTTTTTTCATCGATGAGGAATCTATTTCCATATATATATTGATCAACATTTTATTGAATATCGTGTAAAAGGACACTACCGAAGAAAAGACTTTCATTACCGCAATATCAAAAATCAATGGTACACTATCCATGATCATTCATATTTCCAGTTTAGTTATCATAATGGTCTTTTGAGTTTTCCACTCAAATATATGAAAGTGGTGAGGGAAGTTTCAATGTTGCGTTCCATTCGAAAGATCTATCAATTTTTTGTGGATATACCTTTAAAAAAAGGCGTGGTTTTGAAAAACCGCTACGAAGTAACGGCTGTAATAGGAACAGGTAGCTACGGTATTATCTATCTTTGCATTGATTTAAAAACGAATGTGAATACCGTAATCAAACAGCTCCGGACAAGTAAACGCCGCAGCAAAAAAGAGATTGAACAGTTTGAGAATGAAATCTCCATATTACGAATGTTAAATCATAAAGAAATGCCTAAATTTCACGAGAAATTTTCACAAGACGGAAATTATTATTTTGTGATGGATTTCATTGAAGGGGATAATTTGGAAGACCATATTTTTTTGAATCATATAACGTTCAATGAGAAAGAGTCTCTACTATTTCTTGGTGAGTTGGTCGAATTAGTATCTTATCTGCACAGCCATTATATTTTCCATCAAGATTTACGTATACCAAATATCTTACTTAAAGACAATCAGCCCATTTTGATAGACTTTGGTTTGTCTAAACGTGCCGTTTCGGCCGATCTCGCAAAAGAAGCCATTTTGCAGCTGAAAAGGCAGGATTTTTACGACTTGGGAGAAATACTCTTATATGTACTTTATACGACATACACTTCCAAAAATAAAATGGCTCTCCCTTGGACAGAAGAGCTTTCGTTGGAAAAAGATACCGTGCACATACTCAAAAGGTTATTTAGCATCCAAGAACCTTATTCTGATATCCAAGAAATCTCAATGGACCTGCATGCAGCATTAGAGTCAAAGGAATTGAATTAGCTGCTACTGCCCCGCCCTTTTCTCTTGTAGCGGTCACTTCCACTCATGGGGGATCGTTTATATCCTCTGCTGCTGCTACTGCTGCCTCGGCGATAATGACCATTCCTTCGCTCACTGCTGCCTTGGGAAAGTTGTTTGATTTTTTTCATTATCTTCTTCAACATATTTATCACCTCTTTTATTTTGGTTTTAAAGCTTGTTATTCATTTAGCCTAACATAGCCTCAGTTTAAACCTTATTAATAAGTACTATAAATTCTTTTCATTTGTGTTACATTCCATGACTGTCTTCCTTTTTTTCATGGATTGAGCTTATTTTCTTTCTTTGGTCAATTGATAAAGAAAGATTAAATAGCCATCATCATCCAAAATCACCACATTTTCAACACGATGGATTTATGCCAACTAATACGTTAAATCAAGAGCTTTTATACATCCTATAATCCATATCTTGTCACCAACCCTATTTGGAATGAAAATCAGGCAGTAAACAAAAAACCTGGCGAATATTGATCGCCAGGTTTTTCTTTGTTCATTTTTTTATTTTACAGCTTCTTTTAATTCCTTACCTGCTTTAAAAGCGGGTACTTTGCTAGCTGCAATTTGTATTTCTTCACCTGTTTGTGGGTTTCTTCCTGTACGAGCTGCACGGTCGCGCACTTCAAATGTACCAAAACCAACTAGTTGGATCTTTTCTTCTTTAGCAAGTGTAGTCGTGATTGTTTCAAACAATGCATCCACTACTTTTTTTGCGTCGTCTTTTGTTAGTTCAGCTTGTGCTGCCACACTACTCACTAATTCTGTTTTATTCATATGAACACCTCATCCTTTTATATTCTTAAAGTATGTAGAGAAGACAACATAACATATCTTATATACGTCTGTCACTTAATATGGCTAATTAAAAGGAAGTTTACCCTTATACCAATGTGTTTCCAGTCCATTTCATATAGGTTAAAAGGCTTTGATCAACAGGATAAAATGATTTTGCCGAGACCATTTTTCAGCTTTCCGTGGTTTCAAGCTGCAGCCATTGATAGATGGTTTCCATATCAATGTTTTCTTCTAAATGGGAAGCCAAAAGATTATATGCTTCTTCCCTTCGCTCTGAGTCGCTTCGAACGTTTTCCTTCACTTCCTCCAACCCCTTGTTCCGTCGAATTTGGTTAACTAGTAATCTAGTGAACAAGCGATTATGGAAAATACCATGAAGATATGTTCCCATTACCTTATTGTCAGTGGAAATGGCTCCATCTTCTCTTCCATCCTTCAATAAAAGAAAAGGTCTTACTTGTGGCTTCAATGTCGTTCTGCCTAAATGTATTTCGAAACCGTTAAGATTCATTTCACCTTCCATTATCATCCCATCAGAAAGGACACCTTCCATTTGTACCGTTTTCTTTTCTGCTTGAAATACGGTTTCCACTGGAAGAAGCGAAAGCCCTTCTGCATTCTCACCGTTACCTTCTACTGCATCAGGATCGAAAAGTTTAGTCCCTAGCATTTGAAAACCGCCGCATATACCAAAGATCACCGTTCCTTGTTCGCGCAGGTCATTGATGGCCTCATCCAAGCCTACACTTTTCATCCACTCTAAATCTTCCATCGTGTTTTTCGTACCCGGCAAAATAAGAAGGTCGGGATTTCCTAACTCATGGACACTTCCTACTAGCCTGACACCCACTCCGGGTTCATCAAAAAAAGGATCCACATCTGTAAAATTGGAGATCCGCGGAAATCTCAAGACGGCAACATCGATCGGAAACTCAGCCTTTTTAGGCTTTTTAAAACGTAAAGAAGAGAGTGCCAGTGAATCTTCCGCTTCGATATTTACGTCTAAATAGGGAAGCACTCCGAGAACCGGAATCCCGGTTTCCTTTTCCACCCAATCAATGCCATCGTCCAACAGTTCACGCATGCCACGAAATTTATTGATGATGATCCCCTTTACACAATCGCGTTCATCTTTGTCCAATAAGGCAAGTGTCCCGATGATGGAAGCAAATACGCCACCACGGTCAATATCTGCCACTAAAATGACAGCCGCATCCGCGAGTTTGGCCATTCGCATATTCGCAATATCCCGGTCCTTAAGGTTAATTTCAGCTGGACTTCCTGCGCCTTCCAGTACGATGATGTCATATTCATCTTGAAGTTTTTCCACCGATTTACGGATGATGGGCATGGCTTCTTGGACAAACTGATTCCGATAGCTTTTTGCATTCATATCAAGAAAATGCTTTCCGTGCACGATGACTTCCGAAACCATATCCTTCTTCGGCTTCAGTAATATCGGATTCATATCAGTTGTTGCCGTGATTCGTGCTGCCTCCGCCTGTACTCCCTGCGCCCGTCCGATTTCACCGCCATCCAAGGTTACATAAGAATTCAATGCCATGTTTTGTGATTTGAATGGGACGACACGTAATCCTTTATTGGAAAATACCCTGCAAAATGCCGTGCAAATCAAACTTTTCCCTACATCAGATGACGTCCCTTGTATCATGATGGACCGTGCCTTCATTCCGCTCACCCCCTAAAACTCTAATCCTTTGACAGCTCCGATACCCTCGTCATAATAATGCTTGGTCGCCTCAATGGATGAAACCAAATCCGCCATTTCCATAAGCTCTGGCTTGGCATCCCTACCGGTAATGACTATATGCATATGAGCGGGACGATTACGAATCGCCTCGATGATTTCAGCCAATGGCAAGACATCTTCAATAGGGAATTTGGATATGGCTAACGCATTGTTCAACTCATCCAAAACGAGTAAATCAATGTCAGGATCACTAAGGGCCTGTTTCGCCTTTTCCCAAGCTAACGATAATGCGCTTCGATGCTCATCTGGTGTTTTGGTCCAGGTAAAACCAATACCAAGCTGTTCCATTTCAACGCCTAGTTTTTTTAAAGCCAACGCTTCTCCATATGTACGTTCTGGAGATTTTATGAACTGAAGGAATTTGACATTCATTCCTCTGCCGATTGCCCGTAAAGTCACCCCTAATGAGGCAGTCGTCTTCCCTTTCCCATTTCCCGTATAAATAAGCATTAATCCTCTGCGTGCCACTCGCTCACCTACCTTCATAACCAAACTGTTTTTTCTATGTATGAAGTCCTTTGAGTAGCAGGAATTGGTTGATCACCTTTTGGATATCCGACAAAAATGGTGCCGATCACTTTTTTGTTTTCCGGTGAACCGATAAACCCGTGAAGTCGTTCATCCCTGACAAGACCCACTCCTCTAGTACGCCAAACGAACCCAAGACCCAGTTCTTTTGCGGCAAGCCACATCGAATGGACGGCACAACAAGAGGCAAATACATTATCTTCGGATGAATCTGGATCATCCGGCAAAATATCAGAAGTCACAACAATGATGAGCGGTGTAGTCTTAACAACTTCCAGTGAACTGTCAATCAATTTTGGTTTGGTCGGGAAGCGTTCATGTAAATACTTTTCTGCCAATCTTTCATAACGGTGCTTCGCTTCACCCTTGATTACATAAAAGCCCCAAGGTTCACGTAATCGGTCGTTAGGGGCATAGGTAGCCGCTTCCAATAACATCCTGATTTTTTCATCTTCCACTTCTTTATCTTCGTAGTTCCTTATTGCCCTGCGTTCCTTCAATTCCTGAATGATGGACATTCCGACTCATTCCCTTCTATAATGGATTCTGATTCAATCACTCTTTCAAACCATTGGATTTTTTCTCTTAATTGGACGACATCGCCTACTAGGAAGATTGACGGATTTTGAATTTTTTCTTTTATAGCAAGCGAAGGAATCGAACTCAACGTACCGGTGATCGTCCTTTGTTTATCTGTCGTGCCCCATTCAATGACAGCCACTGGCGTTTTACCGTCCCTGCCATGCTCCATCAATTTTTCACATATAAACGGCATATTACCTATCCCCATATAAAAAGCGATGGTATCGATGCCTTGAGCCAATGCCTGCCAATTCAGGTTATCCTGTCCCTTGTAATCACGGCCATGTCCTGTCACAATCGCATAACTTGATGCATGTTCACGGTGGGTAACCGGGATGCCCGCATAAGCCGGAGCCGCGATACCCGCTGTGATTCCCGGGACTATATCATATTCAATTCCGTTAGCAGCCAGTATCTCAGCTTCCTCACCGCCCCGACCGAAGACAAATGGATCTCCGCCCTTTAGCCGGGTGACATTTTTCCCCTGTAAGGCTTTTTCCACAAGAAGTTCATGAATTTCATTTTGAATGAGATGATGTTTCCCTGGTGATTTCCCGCAATACACCAGTTCTGCATTTTCTTTTGCATAGGTTAATAGTTCTGGATTGACAAGCCTGTCATATGCGATGACATCCGCCTTTTGGATACATTCCAGTCCATATACCGTAATCAGTTTCGGATCTCCGGGACCCGCACCGACCAGATGTACTTTTCCCGGTTTCATGCTCGTGCCTCCTCTTAATCTTCAAAAAATACCTTTTACTTGATGATAGTTTCCTGGGTAGATCTGTTTTTTTGTTTTAAGCAAGCATCGATCCAGTTCTTTGCAAGTTTTGGATTGGAAGCAAAATGAAAGTGGGTATACCCGGCAACAAGGTTACCTAATACACACCCTTCTTGTTTCGAACCGAATCTGCCTTTGGCTTCATAAGCATGTGTAAGATCACCATCTGCTTCAAATGTCGAATAGTGGAACTCATGACCCTTTGCCTGCTCAATTTCATTGATCAAAAAATTGCTTTGTGTTCCTGTAATTTCACGATATCCAAGTGCTGCAAGTTTTTTCTGCATCTTAATCCTGCCTGGTATTATCCCTGCCATCTGGTGCGTTTCTCCGGAAGTTGTTTCAATTGATTTGCTCAAAAACATGAAACCACCACATTCCGCTAGAGTCGGCAACCCCTTTTCAATAGAGCTTCGGATGGATTTAATAGTACCCAAATGACCAGAAAGTTCGGCTGCAAATTCCTCTGGAAAACCGCCTCCAAGGTATAAACCATCAGCATCCAATGGAACTTCTTCCCCTTTTAATGGAGAAAAATACTTGATGTTTGCCCCATTCGCTTCAAGCAACTCAAGGTTTTCCTGATAATAAAAATTAAAGGCCGCATCTTTTGCGACGGCAATGCACACGCCTTTTTTATTTTGGTGCTGAAATATATTTGAATTCCCACTGGAAACGGCGCTAGTCATGGACAAACGGTACAACTGATCGATATCAATCGTTTCCATGACTAAGTGTGCAAGCTTATCGAAAAACGGGTCAAGTTCCCCGCGCTCAATAGCAGGAATTAAGCCCAAATGACGGCTAGGAATATCAATATCCAATTCCCGCTTCATATATCCCAGCACCGGAACATCGCATTCTTGCTCGATGGCCGCTTTGACAATTTGGTAATGCCCTACACTTCCCACTTGATTGGCAATTACCCCAATGATGTTCGGACCGGTTGAAAAGTCCTGAAACCCTTTTACAATGGCTGCGGCACTTCGCGCCATGCTGGCACAGTTGACTATCAACAAGACAGGGCTTTGGGTGATCATGCTGATTTCAGCCGTCGATCCTGTATTGGCTAAAGGACTTTTGCCATCGAAAAAGCCCATGACTCCTTCGATGATCGAGATATCAGCTCCGTTACTTGCTTTGTTAAGAATTTCTCGGACGGTATCGTGTTCAAACATCCAACTGTCAAGATTGCGTGAAATTCGTCCTGTAACTGCGGTATGATAGGTTGGATCAATATAGTCAGGACCACATTTGAACCCTTGAACGGTATAGCCTTTCTTCTGGAGGGCTGCCATGATTCCGATGGTCAATGTCGTTTTCCCGACACCGCTTCCGGTACCTGCAATCACCAATCTTCTATCGTTCATTTATATTCCCTCCTTAAAAAGGAATGATCCCAACTGATATGGTTACATTCCCCGATTTTTTCTTAACCAGCTCCAATTGTTCAGCTTTAGTATAAATCCTGACAGCCGGTTCACTCACACCGTATGCACCTGTATATTTAAAAACTGTATCGGATGGCGCTTCGATTTGAGCTTGATTAAGCTCTTCCGGTTCATAATATACAAATTCCCAGCCATATTTCTTAACTACTTCAATCAAGCCAATTTCGTCTTTCTTTAAGGAAATTGTACAAATCGCTTTAACGCTTTTTAAGGAAAACGATAATTCCTCTAGCGTTTCTGTAATCACTTGCTCAATTTCAGCAGCCGATGTTCCCCTATTGCACCCGATACCAAGAACAATTACTTGAGGACGATAAACGATCCCATTTTCCAGGATCCTCTTTTCCGACTGGCTAAGCATGCGGTGAGTGACGACCAGAGCTGCTTGTGGCTTCGCTTGAAGCGCTTCTTCAATTGAAGGGTATATGATTATGCGTTCAGGTAATGGCGTTTCATACGACCACCAGTTCCGTTCACCTGACTCCTGTACAACGGCAACATGCTCTTCATTTACAACGGACGCACTTACTGGCGTCAATTTTTCTGCTGAATCCCAAATCCAGCCAAAGCGCTGGCCAAATAAGTCGACAGGAATCGTTTTCTGTACATCCGAAGCCGTAGTGATTATAGCTTTCGCGTCAAGGGCAGCAGCAACTTCCTTAGTCAGTTCATTTGCTCCGCCAAGATGCCCTGACAATACACTTATAACATTTTCCCCTTTGTCATCAATGACAACCACACCTGGATCCGTTTTCTTATCCTTCAAAATGGGAGCAATCATCCGGACGACTGCCCCGAGTGAAATAATTAATATGATTCCTTTATATTCCTTGAATAAAGCTGGTAAAAGCATACGGACGCTTCCCGAAAAAAGCTGGATCTGTTTATGCTCTTCGTCCCCTTTTTCAAACTTGCTCATGTAATATAGATCGGAATTCGAAAAAACGGTATGTAATTTTCGTGCCAGCTCGACACCATGCTTTGTAATTGCCACGATCGCATAAGCATGAGACTGTTTAATGGGAGCAAGTTCCTCTTCCTTCAATTCAATGATCATGGCTTAACACCTTTTCTGAAACCGTGGGTAAAACTCGCATCATATAGTTTTGAACGGTATTCATCTTTATCATGGATAGTAGGGTCTAACGCCCATCCAGCCAAAATCATTGCATGCTTGCGGATACCATTTTTACGCATATCATCATCTAAATTAACTAACGTGGTACGGACTATTTTTTGGTCCGGCCATGTTGCCCGTTGAATGACTGCGACCGGCGTATCATCCTTCCAACCGGCTTCCTTGAGTTCTTTAACGATTTTTTTAGTCAAGGTCGCACTCAAGAAGAGGGCAATCGTACAGTGATGACTTGCCAAATCACGTAACTTCTCAAATTCAGGAACAGGAGTACGTCCTTCAGCCCTCGTCAAAATGAGTGTCTGGGTTAAATCCGGGATAGTCAGCTCTGCTCCTATTGCCGCTGCCGAGGCGAATACTGAACTTACGCCAGGAATCACCTCATAACCAATATCCTCTTTCTTCAATAGGACAATTTGTTCCATGATCGCCCCATACATAGCAGGATCCCCTGTATGGATTCTGGCAACCATCTTTCCCTCTTTAACACGATCAACCATAATGCCAACAATTTCTTCCAAATGCATTCCAGCCGTTTTTAGCACTTCAGCATCCGGTTTTGCCTTAGCAATTAATTCCTCATTCACTAATGAATCCGTATATAAAATCACATCAGCAGTTTGGAGAATGTTCAATCCTTTTACAGTAATCAAATCCGGATCTCCTGGGCCAGCACCTACAATATATATCTTCATTTTCTCACCACCATCAATGTTAAGTATTCTAGTTCAAGTCCTTCCAATTCACTCACTTTCCAAATCACTTCTTCATCGGATGTGACTTTTGTTACGACCGACGCCTTTTCAAGCAAGTTTAAATCTTTTAAAACAGTAATCATTAAATCGATGACTTTTGCCACTTTGATGAACACCACAGCATCATGATCTTCAATCGCCTTCCTCATCGCTTCATAATCATCCCTTGCCGGAACAATCGCCACATGATCATCACCATCCGCCAAAGCGATACCTAACCTTGACGCTGATCCATTAAACGAAGAAATGCCCGGGACTGTCTTAATTTCGACTTCAGGATGTAACTCCTGCATCAATTTCATCATATGTATGAACGTACTATATAAAAGGGGATCACCTTCCGTAACGAAAGCAACATCTTTTCCCTCGTATAATTTTTGCCAAACCTTTTCAACCGTTCCGTTCCATTCCCGATCCAAAATTGCTTGATCTTTCGTCATCGGAAAAACTAGGCCCAGCATTTCCTTCTCTTCAGGACGAATGTAAACTTCAACGATGCGATGGGCGTAGCTTTTACTCCCTTTTCTTTTTTTGGGATATGCAATGACAGGAGACTCCTGAATCACGCGAAATGCCTTTACTGTAATAAGCTCTGGATCGCCCGGGCCCACGCCTAGGCCATATAATGTACCAAGATTACTCATTCATGTCTTCCTTTCGTTGTGCAGTAATGATATAAACCGGATTAAGCGGTACGAATCTGTTCATTCCCAATATTGGCTTACTTCGGGAAATTTGCGCATGCATGATGGAAGTGTGAAAACCAGCTTCCCCAAATGCCTCATTAGCCCGGTAAAGATTCTCGATCGTTGCAGCATTTAGAACGATCCTGCCGCCTTCTTTCAGCCGTTTGCAGCAAGTATTGATTAGATCTACCATTTCGCCGCCTGTCCCGCCAATAAAAATCGCATCAGGGTCTGGAAAAGTTTCCAGGCCTTGCGGAGCTTTTCCATGAATAGCTGTTATATCGGTACGGAATTTTCGTTGGTTTTGATAACAGTTTTCTAAATCAGGCTCATTTTTTTCAATTGCGAAGATTTGGCCTTCTGATGCAAGCTTAGCCGCTTCAATTGCCATTGATCCCGTACACGTCCCGACATCCCAAACTATGCTATTTTTTTCGAGTTTCAACGCATGCAGGCTCAATACTCGAATTTCCTTTTTGGTTATGAGTCCTTTATCCGGCTTCCGTTGCAAAAATTCTTCATCATCTATCCCTAAAGACCAGCTTGGACCTTCTGATTTTCTTTTTAAAATGACAACATTCAACGGGGAGAATTCCCGCTCCATCATTTCATCAAGTTCATACCAGCCAGAGTCTTCAGTTTCTCCTTGAAGATTTTCAGCAACGAATGCCCGATATTCTGTCATTCCGTATGAAAGGAGATATTTAGCCAGTTGGTTTGGACTATTTTCGATGTCAGTAAGCAAGGCAACTTTTGCTTTCCCATCAATCCTTTGGGCCAGCCCTTTCATACTGCGGCCATGAATACTAACTAGGAAAGCATCTTGCCAGCTTTCACCCATTTTTGCAAAAGCAAGCTGAATGGAACTGAAATATGGGTAAACTTCCATGTTGATTTTGCTGGAAAGATAGCCTCCCATTCCGTAAAACAATGGGTCACCGGAAGCTAAGACAACAGTTGGACGAGTTTCATCCTGCAGTTGTTCCACTAATTTCTTCAAACCGCTCTTTATGACAATCTTCTGGCCAGAATAGTTCGGAAAGAAGGATAAGACCCGCTCGCCTCCGACCAGCACTTCACTTTCTTCAATCCATTGGGCATATTGCGGCAGTAAGCTTTCCTGACCGTTATCCCCTATCCCGATTAATTTCATCAATTGACTCAATTCCAACAGCCCTTCCCAGTAATTGTCCTTTCAACGAATAAATCGCCGTTTCCATTTCAATGCCACCCTTCACTTGCTTTATGGCAGAGTGACAGCAGGATTCACATAGTTTATTAAAAAAATCAAAATTATTGATCGCCGACATCATGTCCCCAACTTGTGATGCTGTGTTTGCATTCTTGATTTCAAGAACAAGATCATCTCCTGCTCCAACGCTATGGGCTATTTCCGATAGAAAACCGAAGTCAACCGGGGCACTCTTTGAATGCACCATCATCACACCTTGGGCAACTTTAGAAAATTTCCCCATCATGCCGACCAGTGATACCTTTTTTATTCCCTGCCTCTTACATTGCTTAAGTGAGAAGCCCACAAAGTCACCCATTTCAATAAAGGCTTCCTCCGGTAAATCCTGAAGAAGGCCCATTGCATACTTTTCACTTCGCCCGCCAGTCGTTAAGACAAGATGCTCACAACCACTCGCTTTGGCGACACTTATAGCCTGGACGATACTTGCCATGTAGGCCGAACTGGAAAAAGGGACGACGGTGCCCCTTGTTCCCAAAATGGAAATGCCTCCCACAATCCCCAAGCGGCCATTTAATGTTTTTTTCGCTATTTCTTCACCTGCGGGCACGGAGATGACGACTTTCACTCCTCTATTGATCTTAAATTCTTCCAATGTTTGTTGCACAGTGGTTAAAATCATTTTGCGCGGTACAGGATTAATGGCAGCTTCTCCTACAGGAACCGGAAGCCCGGGTTTGGTCACACGACCCACACCAATCCCTCCATCCAAGATAATCCCAGGGACATCCGACCAGCTGACAGTAGAAATGATATGTGCCAGATGGGTGGCATCGGGATCATCTCCGGCATCTTTTATCGTTTCTGCACTAACCGCATTATCCGATATATCATATTTCTCAATAGTGAAAGTGGCATCTCGGCCGATAGGCAAGGAAATCGTTGCTTCCTCCAGCGCATCCCCCGTGATCAAGGCGGTCAATGCCGCTTTGGTCACGGCTGTCGAACATGCTCCAGTCGTATATCCATGACGCATTTGTGAGGGGTCTTTCTTCACTTTCTTTTCCATTTTTTAACTATCAGCTAAAAGGGAAATCGCGTTCAATGCGGCAACTGTGACAGTACTTCCACCTTTTCGGCCAATATTCGTAATGAATGGCACTTCCGTGATCTTAGCGAGTTCCTCTTTCGATTCTGCTGCAGAAACAAACCCAACAGGCATTCCAATGATTAAGTCCGGTTTTGCTATCCCTTCTTTAATAAGTCGGATGAGCTCAAGTAAAGCGGTAGGTGCATTGCCGATGGCGTAAATGCCCCCTTCATTTTCCTTTACGGCTTTTTGCATCGAAATGATTGCCCGTGTCGTATTCAAACGTTTCGCTTCGACCATCACATCCGGATCTGAAATATAGCAATGAACGTCCCCGCCATGTTTTTGAAAACGTTTTTTGCCTGTACCGCTCTCGATCATTTGCACATCGGCAATGACATGCCTGCCTTTGCGAATGGCTTCCACACCAGCTTGAATGGCATTTGGATGGATGATGACACTTCTTCCCAATTCAAAATCCGCTGAAGCATGAATGACCCTGCGGACAATCTTCCATTCATCTTCGGAAAAATCATGATTCCCCATTTCTTCAGCTATCATTGCAAAGCTATAATCATATATTTTGTCCGGGTCTACCGTTAGTGGTTTAAAATCCGTTTTAAAGTCCATCTTGCATTCCTCCTATTTTTGAGTTAGCTGTTTATTCAATTCGGCAATGACATGATCAAAACTGGAATGGACATTTTGATAGTCGACATTTGGCCGGGATATCATAATCGTCTCTATTCCACATTCCAAGGCGGCTTCCAATTTCTCATCAACCGCACCGACCTTGCCACTTTCTTTCGTTATCATCAATGTGACGCCATACTGTTCATATAGAGCTTTATTTAATTCTTTGGAAAATGGACCTTGAATCGCAACGATATTCTTTTGTTCAATGCCCAGCTGTGCACATTTTTCCATATTGTCCATGCGTGGCAGCATTCTTGCTATGACTCTGGTATTCTCGAGACCTAGCAATTCTTTTGCGAATACAGCTAGGGTTTTACTTCCGGTCGTAAGCATGATGACTCCCCTTTTGGCAGCGGCAAGCTTGGCAGCTTCCTCATAATCACGGACAACTATCAATTTATCATTCTGAAACCGTTGACTTTCACGCTCATAACGAATATATGGAACATTTGCTGCCTTTGCTCCGTTAAGGGCGTTTTTGGATGCTTCTTCGGCAAATGGGTGACTTGCATCAACTACAGCCTGAAAACCTTTTTCAGAGATTAAGGATGTCATATCCTCTGCAGTTAATCGGCCAATACGGGTGGATATCCCTTCATCTTGCAAACTCTTCGCCGCCGACGCGGTTACAACAGTTGCCAAAACCTCGAATCCCACCTGCTTCATCTCAATCGCTAATTCCCTTGCATCACTTGTACCTGCCAAGAACAAAATCATTTTGATGTCCCCACTACTTGCTCATCGTGATCGTGATCATGGTCGTGATCGTGGTCGTGGTCGTGATCATGGTCATGATGGTGGTGATGGTGGGCATGTCCATGTTCCTCGACATGTTTACGATAGTTTTCCAGATCACGCGCCCCACTTGATCTGCCTTCGCTAGCTTCAATTACACGTTCTTGCAAAATGTTCTGTAAGGTTGGATGATACCCAAAATACTTCGCCAAAATAAATTCTCGATCACGATATTGCTCTTGATAGCCTTTCAGCATATCTTCCATTCTTTCCATTAACACACCCGTGAAAAGGAAATATGGCAGCATCACTATTTTTTTTGCCCCTAAGCGGATGCATCGATCAATGGCTTCATCCACGTGCGGGTCCGTTACACCCATGAAGGCACTTTCGACCCATTTCACGTTTAATTTTTCCCATAATAATCGTGAAATTTTATATATATCACTATTTGCATCAGCGTCACTGCCGCCTCGGCCGATTAGCAAAATTGCTGTCTCAGGCTGTTTTGAGGATGTATCGAAACCAACTTCCTCAAGACGATCTGTCAGGATCGTCAATACATCATGGTGGACCCCGATCGTTTGACCATATGTGAATTTCACTTCTGGATACTTGGTTTTCCCATCCTCTATTTCAGCCGGGATATGTAATTTCGAATGTCCTGCATGCAACAGAATGATTGGTATGACGATAACTTCCGTAGCTCCTCGTTTTACACAATTATCAATGCCTTTAGATATATTCGGTGCCGCAAACTCCAAGAAGCACGTTTCTACCAAAAAGCCGTCATCCATTGCCGGAATCATATTTTTAATAAAATGAAGGACTTCTTCGTTTCCTGAAGCCAAGCGGCTTCCATGTCCTACGAACAAAACTGCTTTCATTTACTTTCCCCCTCTTGATTAGTCTTCACAAGGCGCAGGCTCTATGTTTATTTTGGGAGCAATGTCCTGATAAGAAAAACTCTGTATCTTTTTTGCACGTTTGAAGTATTTAAAAAGCCGCTCATTTGGATGGGCATTTTGCGTATACTCCCCGACAATGTCCGTAATCAGTTCAACAAGCTGTTCCGGTTCAATGCCTTCAGCAACCAGCTGACCTGGATGGGCTGTTCTTCCAACCGGTTTAGCTCCAAGAAATAAGTCGAACTTCCCTTTTCGGAAGACAATCCCGATATCATCCATCACAGCACTATAACAAGCCATTCCACACCCATTAAAACCGATGTTCAGTTCCTTAGGCATTTTCATTCCGCCGAGCACCCGGTGTATTTCATCCGCAAAAGGAATGGATTCCGCTTTTTCCCCATCACAGAAATCACAGGCTTTTAATGTCAGTACATCTCCAATCGGCGATAACAGAAAGTTTGCTGATTGCAATTTCCCCGTAATGACTTCCGGATCCGTTGTCGGAATCTTTAAAACGATCTTATGGTTTGGCGTGTATTCCATCGATCCCTTTTCCCCGACAACTTCCGCAAGTGTCATCATTTGTTTGGGAGTGAATTGTTTATTCGCCACACCTGGACTGACCGCAAGTTCGAATACCGACTCCATTTTTTGCTGAACAAACGGCTTAATGGGTTGCTGAACGGTTTGGCCCTTAACTATAGACAGGGCTTCCATCGCCATTTCAAAAGAAGTCGCCTTCTTTTCTGGTGCTTTTGTAAGTAATCCAACCCCTCCATCAGGCTCAGCGTAGGCTTCTTGCATGGAATCGGCTTCTTGATCTAATGCCCACGGTTCTGCTTCTTTTTGCAGACGCTGATGCGGCTTCAATGTTTGCTTTTCCGAATTCAATGTATATTTCCTCTGATAACCTCTTGGTGTGATGATTTTGTCATCATATAAAAAGGTAGATGAATTACCAATAATGACGGTGGTCAACATTCCAATATCGTGATTCAACATATCTTTCAAATTGGTTATGACAATATCCTGCCGATCGCGATAAGCACTTTTCACCAACCCGACAGGTGTATCCGGTGAACGGTAGCGAAGGAGAATTTTTTGTGTTTCTACAATTTGCCTAGTCCGCCTTCCGCTACGCGGGTTATAAAGGGCAATGACAAAGTCAGCCATTGCAGCAGCTTCCACCCTTTTAGCGATAAGTTCCCAAGGCGTTAAATGATCACTGAGGCTGATGGTACACGAATCGTGCATGACAGGTGCCCCAAGTAAAGACGCACAAGAGTTGATTGCAGAAATACCAGGGATGACTTCAATGCCCACTCCAGTATCTTCTTTCCACCCTTTTTCAATCAATACTTCATAAACCAGCCCTGCCATCCCGTACACTCCGGCATCACCACTGGAAATTACAGCCACTTTCTTTCCCAGCTCCGCTTGTTTCACTGCTTCCTGAGCACGTGATACTTCTTCAGTCATTCCCGTACTAATAATCGTTTGATCTGTAAGCAGTCCCTGAATGAGTTCAACATAAGTCTTATAACCAATGATGTAGTCACTTTCTTGAAGGGCTTCGACAGCACGTTTGGTAATGTGTTCAAAATTCCCTGGCCCAAAGCCCACGACGAATAATTTACCGTTAGTACTCATTAAGACATCTCCTTTTACGATTTGTTCTTTGAAATACCCGTATGAGCAGGAAAATCTGGATTAGGGATCATTTCCCCATCACTGAATTGGTAGATCATCTGTGGCACAAACTCCCCATCATCGATATTACTTACAATCTTCCGACCGTAATCTGGGGTATCCACCCGATACCATCTCCCTTGGGGATACTCAATTACAACGCAGGCGTCCTTACATCTTCCGTTACAGCGTGTCCTGGTTGTATGAACTTTCATATCCAGTCCCTTTGAAGTAATTTCATCGCGAATCGCTTGGGTTACTTCTTCCCCGCCTTTTTTCATGCAACTGCTTCCATTGCAAATCAACAGATGCGTATTAGTACCCTGCAAGTTCCAAGTAGTCATCTTCTTCCTCCTGAGTTCAGGGAAAAGGCAAAATAAAAAACCTTAACATAAGAGTTAAGGTTTTAAAAAAACTATATGAATGAGGAGCCTTCGGCAAATATGCTGAATCTCCCAAAATCGTCATAGTCCTTCTACCTTTCCCTCCGAAAAGTATCATACAATTTCAAAAGCAGGTTTCCTGGCTTACGCTTCATTTTACTTTGTCCCTTCCCGGCATTAAGCCAGTGGTCATCGACAATTTCATCAGCGTTTACAGTAGCGGGGGCTGCATCGGATTTTCACCGATTTCCCTATTATCCCTTGATAATTCACACAAGAGCACTTTTAAAATGAAATATTTGGTTTTATTATACATTTCTAGCTAACTTTATCTATCATATAACAACTTTAGCAAAATTCAAAGTTTATTCCGACTGTTTAGAAAAGTTTAATAGGGTAAATCCAGCACCATGCCTCGCTTCTCTGCGTTATTAGCCTAAAAAAAAAAAAGAGAGTGTAGCTGGAATTATTTCTTTATGATAAACTATACGAGATTTTTCAAAATAATTACATAAGTTTTATGGTGTTGAATTTTCTCGGAAATTCAGCTTAAAAGGGAAGCCGGTGAAAATCCGGAGCGGTCCCGCCACTGTAAAGGGAAGTCCTATTGCCTTAAGGTTAATCCACTGTCAAATGAGATGGGAAGGATGTAATGGGATGATGAACCAAAGCCAGGAGACCTGCCATGAAGCGTGAAACTGTTTCAGCCTACGAGGATGGGTGTGCGGATCAGGCAGAATAGCCCGTGGTTGGTTTATGCTATGGAATTCCTGTTCATTACGCACTTCTTTCTTTTTTAGAGAAGTGCTTTTTATGTTGGGCGCCGCTTTTCTTCTAAAAGCCTTGATTAGAAAAAATTAAAAGTGTTGAAAGGAGAAAGAATGAAAAAAGACAATTGGAAAATTCTTTATTTTGTCATTTTATTGCTTCTTGTACCAAAACGTGCTATGGCCATGCATATTATGGAGGGATTTTTACCGATTGAATGGGCCATATTCTGGTGGGCCATTATCCTTCCATTTTTAATCTTGGGTTACCGGTCGATTAGGTCCAAAGTAAAGGAAAACCCAGAAACAAAAATGATACTCGGCCTATCGGGAGCATTTGTATTCATATTATCGGCCCTGAAGATTCCTTCCGTTACGGGAAGTTCTTCACACCCTACAGGAGTTGGTTTGGGTTCCATATTATTCGGACCATTGGCCATGAGTGTCGTGGGTTCCATCGTACTGTTATTTCAAGCTGTATTACTGGCTCACGGAGGGTTGACGACATTAGGGGCCAATGCATTTTCCATGGCAGTATGCGGACCGTTCATTTCTTACTTTGTCTTCAAGGGCGCAACTAAATTGGGGTGGTCTTTTTCTCTTGCCGTTTTCTTGGCAGCTGCTTTTGGAGATTTAGGAACCTATGTGGTAACTTCCGTTCAACTTGCTCTTGCTTTTCCATCCGAGGTAGGGGGATTCATGGCCTCATTCACTAAGTTTGCAGGGATTTTTGCCCTGACCCAAATTCCCTTGGCAATCAGCGAGGGATTATTGACAGTCGTTGTGATGAATTTCTTAAAAAAATACAATCTAGGCGAATTGAAATTGCTGCGAGTTTTATCTAAGGAGGCCCGTTAATATGAAAAAAAGTTTACTGCTGCTTTTCCTGGTTGTCATTCTTGCTACCATACCGTTAATCACCCAACAAGGAACGGAATTTGGCGGTGCCGACGGCGAAGCTGAAGAAGCCATCACAAATATCCATCCGGAATATAAGCCATGGTTCAACAGTATTTGGGAGCCACCAGGTGCAGAAACAGAAAGCTTATTATTTGCGCTGCAAGCTGCAATCGGAGCTGGTTTCATTGGATATTTCATTGGCGTAATGAGACAAAGGAATAAGCAAGCCAAACAAGCCATGCCCGAAGAATCCAAGCATGTTACTCATTGATAAATATGCCTATTTCAATGGGCTAAAGGATGAACATCCGTTGGAAAAAATGATTTTTGCACTCTCCCTTTTGCTTTTTTCCTTAACTGTAAGGGATATGGCCGTTTCGCTCATCACTTTTACGGTGATGAGTGCTTTAATCATTTTTGCGGCAAGAATCCCACTTTCTTATTATCTGAAATTACTCTTACTACCGGGGTTCTTTATATTATCAGGTACAATTACAATCCTTTTTTCTTTTACAAGCAAACCCACTTCAATATCCAATATATGGTGGTCTTGGAAAGCCGGAAACTGGCAAATATTCATCAGCGATGACAGCATTGGTACAGTGATCAATTTGATCACTGTCGTATTTGCCAGTATAAGCTGTTTATATTTCTTAACCTTAACAACACCCATTACCGTCATTCTATCCGTGCTGCGGAAACTTAAATTGCCGTCTTTATTGATCGATTTAATAGAATTGACCTATCGCTTCATCTTTATTTTTTTAGATACAGCTTTGGCCATTCACCTATCACAAGCTTCACGACTTGGATATGGCTCGATAAGGCAAGGCATTCGCTCTCTCGGGTTACTAATCTCATCATTATTTTTGGGAGTATTCCAGCGCTCTGCGCAATTGACGATGGCCATGAATGCAAGAGGATATCAGGAAAACCTATCATTTATCGATGATACTTACACCTATTCCTCCCGCAATTGGCTGATCGCCATTATCATACTAGGAAGCTTAATCTTTATTTATGGATATATGTAAATTGGAGGCAATTCAAAAATGGAAGAGCATATTTTTAATATAGAGGGCCTCACCCATCAATTCCCAGATGGAACGTTCGCTATAAAAGATCTTTCACTAACGGTTCAACAAGGTAAAAAGATTGCATTATTAGGCAATAATGGAGCCGGCAAATCGACTCTGTTCCTCCATTTAAACGGTCTTTTACAACCAACATCAGGAACCATCAGATATAAGGGCAAGAAAATTAAATATGACCGTAAAGCATTATTATCATTAAGAAAACAAGTCGGGATCGTTTTTCAAGATCCTGATTCTCAGCTTTTTTCCGCTAATGTGCAACAGGATATTTCGTTTGGACCGATGAATTTAGGATGGGAAAGAAACGTAGTCCGCGAGAAAGTACAATGGGCGATGGCTCAAACGGAAGTAACGGAATTAAAGGACAGACCCACCCATTTTTTGAGCTTAGGGCAAAAAAAACGTGTCGCCATTGCAGGCGTACTAGCCATGGAACCCGATGTCTGGCTCTTGGACGAGCCTACCGCTGGATTGGATCCTTATTTCTCCCGACAGATCATGTCTCTGCTGGACAGTATTCACCATCCTGACAAAACGATAATTCTATCAACCCATGATGTTAATTTGGCCTATCAATGGGCTGATGAAGTCGTTGTCATGAACGATGGGAAGGTCATATACCAAGGGGACCCTGTATCCGTTTTTCTTGATGAAGACATTCTAATGAGAGCACATCTGGAAAAGCCGTGGGTTTTTGAAATGTTTCAAGCCCTTCTTCAATCAAGGATACCCGCAGAAAAGGACCTTGTCCCAAGAACGAAGGAAGAGTTACTTCGAAAAATGGAGAGAGAAAGAATTTATTAATTAGATATCCCCTAGCTTAAAAAGCTAGGGGTTTAAATCAATATTTTCTAAAATTTCAGTCGATAATTCTTGTTCCTAAAAAATAAAATCACTTCATTTGCCTTCTTCCTCGGATCCTTCTTTTTTAATCTCAATATCCTTTCCATTTACATCATCAATGACTGCTTTTATCTCGCCTTCCGCATAAGTATCCGAGACTTGTTCGTGGGTTGTAGCCAATCCCGAAGATACAGCATCTTCCCGTTTATAATCACTGACATCATATATTCTTCCAGCAATTTCTGAAGATTCATTTTTTGATTGCTTGCTATCCATAGTTTTCACTCCTAGTTTTCAAATTGTCCAACCATCGATTGACAGCAGTACTAAAGACAAAGGTATTTTGTGTAAAAAACAAAACAATATTCAATCATGATAGAAAAAAGAGGAAAAAGCCTGACTTTCCTTATTTTCAATCACTTGATCATACAAAAAAAGCTTACAAGTAAAATCCCTTCTCAAGGGCTCTACCTGTAAGCTTTTATTAGAGCTTAGCTCTCCTTATACACATTCACATCCACATCATCGGATGGGTCTCCCCAACATTCCACATTCTTCAAACCTTTAATATTGTTCACATGGAAAACAGGATTTTTTCCACTTTTCTTTTGCTTTTGATAATCCGCCAGTGCAGCAAAAGCGATCTTCCCAAGTAATGCTATGGCGATCAGGTTGATAATGGCCATGAGTGCCATCAGCAAGTCAGCTAGCCCCCAAACAAATTTCAGTGAGGCAAGCGAACCGAATATCACCATCCCTACTACTGCGATACGATAGATGTTTAACCAAGCCTTATTTTCATTGATGAAGCCGATGTTCGACTCTCCATAATAATAGTTGCCGACAATGGAACTGAAGGCGAATAACAGGACGATAATGGCAAGGAAAATACCAGCCCAAGACCCCAATGCCGTCCCAAGTGCATTTTGGGTAAGGACGATTCCATCCGTTTCTTTCGATGTATAAAGACCTGAGAACAAAATGATGAAGGCAGTCGAACTGCAAATGATGAGCGTATCGACAAAAACACCCAGTGACTGAATGAGTCCTTGTTTGACGGGATGACTTACATCTGCCGTCGCTCCAGCATTAGGTGCACTACCCATCCCAGCTTCATTTGAAAATAGGCCACGCTTGATTCCCTGCATCATGGCAGCTCCCAGTACACCGCCAGCCACTTCTTTTATTCCATTAAATGCACTTTCAAAAATCAGAACAAAAACACCCGGTAACTCGGTAATATTCATGATGATGATAATCAACGCCACTATCACATAGGCTCCTGCCATAATCGGGACGATGACTTCAGATACCTTTGCAATCATTTTGATACCGCCAAAAATGATGACAGCTGTGACAACAGCCAGAATGAGACCCGTAACCCACTTTTCGATTCCAAACGATTCATTGAATGCACTTGAAATCGTATTGGCTTGAACCGAGTTGAAAGCAAGTCCAAATGTAAGCGAAATCAATACAGCGAACGTGATACCCATCCATCGGGCGTTCAAAGCTTTTTCCATATAATACGCAGGTCCTCCGCGGAATGCATCCCCATCCTTGACCTTATAGATTTGAGCAAGTGTACTTTCAATGAAAGCTGAAGCAGACCCAATCAATGCTATTAACCACATCCAGAAAACGGCTCCTGGGCCGCCCATCGTGATTGCGATGGCAACACCTGCAAGGTTACCAGTTCCTACCCTGGAAGCCGTGCTTATGCAAAATGCCTGAAAGGATGTCACACCCTTTTTTTCCGCCGTGGCTCCTTCCCCCAAAAGTCTGAACATTTCCCCAACCATCCTGAATTGGACAAACTTCGTACGTACGGAAAAATAAAGGCCCAATCCAATCAACATGATGATCAAAATGGATGACCATAACACATCATTTGTCTCACTAATAAATTTTTCTAACATCCCCATTAAAACAATCCCCTCTACTTCACTTTAATTATTATTACAAAAACATATACAGCTATAATTTATTTCCCTGTTCTTCAGGGAGATAAACTAATAAAGCCCATAAAAAAAAGGAAATTCCCGAATGAATCTCCAATACAATAATTATATTATATCCTAACTCACATTTTTTTTCATTCATGAATTGGTGGAATCAAAAGAAAAATATAATATTTCAGTATTCTTCCTTATGATATTAATCTTTCTTCCCCCACTTTATTTTAGTTCATTCCAGACGTCAGCAGAATCCCTTTTTCGTCCAAATCATCCAAAAAACTTTAATATAGCACCAAAAAGCCTCTTACCTTCTGTTCAAGGCTAACGTGCAAGGCTTTTTGCAAACATCGGATTCATATCATTTTTCTTAAACCACTCCCAATATAAGAAAAATTCCGTGCTGAAATTTAGTTATCATCTACATCGCAGAAGAGGCTTCAATGTATGAAATTCAAAAAAAGTGTAATCGTAAACAATCTAGGTATAATTCTCTTTGTAGGGATTATGTCAAGACAAGGGATTTAACGAATGATTATCAAATTAGGGAATTAGTTTGCAGTATAATTTGAACATCAACTTTGATTTTCATAGGGAAAAATATGTAATGCCCAATTTTGTATTCATTTCTTAAAAGGATGCGGACGCTGAATATCCAAATACAAATAATGCCCTTCTCGAATGAGAAAAGCTTTTATTTAAAAATAATACCTCTAAAAATTTTATATTGGAGAAGTTTTTTTACTATTGCACTAATAGTCCACCTGAGAACCCCTTTAACTGGTTTAACGAAGATTAAGAACAAGATTCCTTAAATTAGAAGTAAGCCAGCTGCAAATAGGATAGAATTCACAAAACCAATTTATATGTTTGCTCCTTCTGACTGATATGAACAGCAGTGATAACAGTTCCAATCACTTCCGCTTTATTCATAAACGATATGCTAAGGCTCGTCATTAATCCTGATTGACTAACCAAGAACCTAAAAAACGCTGCACATCATGTGAATAGGAACGCATGCGACCGTAAAATGACTGATCCTTCAGTTATCTATTGAAGAAAATTCACAAAATTAGACACACCTATTTTATTAAAACGCTTGTTTTTTCTGACTAGCCATAAATCTCTTGTTATATTTATACCGGAAATACCGACTTCCCGCAAAAAACCTTGATCCAATTCCCTGGCCAATGACAATCTTGGCAGAATACTGATTCCAAGTCCAGCTTCGACTGCACTTTTTATCGCTTGTGTACTTCCAATCTCCATGTAGTTTTCTATATTTTCTAAAATCCCATGCTCCCTTAACATGTTTTCTACGATAAGTCGTGTCCCTGAAATGGATTCACGCCAGATCATCCTTTCATTTCCCAATTCCTCTACCTGGATTTCTTTTCTGTCTCTCCATGTGTGGTCGGGTGGACAAACCAATATCAATTCGTCATCTGCGAATTTTTCTACAATAAAATCGGTGTTTTCCACGAGTCCTTCCACCAAGGCCAAATCAATGACATCGTTTGATAAATCCTCCAAAACTCGAGGGGTATTTTTTATCGTTAATGTCACTTTTATTTCAGGCTGCTGTTTTTTAAATCTCCCCAGCAAGCTTGGCAATAAATACTCGCCGATAGTCAGGGATGCACCTACTATGAGGTTTAAATTGTACTCGCCCACTGATTGCTGAATCACTTCTTTTGAATGGTTGAAGTCATTCACCATAGCTTTTGCAAAAGGGTATAACAACTTTCCTGCTTCTGTCACCCTTAGCCTCCCTTCCTCACGGTCAAATAACAAAGTGTTATAAAAATTTTCCAATTGGTGAATCTGTCTTGTTACCGCCGGTTGAGATAAGAAACTTAACCTCGCTGCCTGGCTTATGCTTCCTTCATCCACCACTAAACAAAACACTTTTAGATTTTCTAATTTCAAGACGCCGACCTCCATGTCTATAAATAGTTTAATAAAATGATAGCATCATATAGGTAAATGGTGAAATGGAAAAACAACGCTATTTTCCCTGAACAGGTGATTCTATTCAATTCTATAAAACGGATAAATCTTCTGGGTATAACGTTTTGTTATACCCGATGATTTTGTTGCAATTTACCCATTCCTTTTTCTTTGATATGTTAATAATAAGATTTATATAGAGCAGCATAGGAAGGGACTGATGACGATGAAAGGACAATGGAAAACACTGCTCCAATTATTTTGGACCTTTTTTAAAATAGCACCTGTCACATTCGGAGGCGGGTTTGCGATGATCCCTTTAATCGAAAAAGAAGTAGTGGAGAAGAGAAAATGGCTGAAAAGCGAAGAAGTTACGGATGTTTTTGCATTATCTCAGTCTGTACCGGGAGCTGTCGCCGTTAACTCCGCCACCTTTATCGGCCATCGAATTGCCGGAATGAAGGGCGCAATGGCAGCTATGATCGGTGTTACACTTCCTACCTTTTTAATTGTACTGCTCCTCGGCATTTTGTATTTTTTCATTCAGGATAATCCAAAGATAGAATCCGCATTCATATCGATTAGAGCTTCCATAGTTGCCATCATCGCCTATGCGGCTATCAAGATAGGAAAAACGGCTATTGTTGACAAATCAACATTAGGTATATTAATAGTGGGGATCCCAATCCTTTTTTTCATTCACCCTGTTTTAGCTATATTAGCAGGCGCGATAGCAGGTGTTGTGACCATCTCTATTAAGAGGAAATTAGGTTACAAAATCAACATGGACCGAAAAGAAAGGAAAGAAGAAGAGAATGATTTCGAATATTTCATGGGTGCAGGCATATAGGTCCATGAAAGGTGGGTGATGTTTCCCTGTTATCGGTTTAAACTAATTTTCAAGAAAGCGTGGGATAAAGGATGACGGAATTATGGGAATTGTTTAGTACCTTCTTTATTATCGGATTTGTATCGTTTGGAGGGGGATACGCCATGATTCCCGTAATAGGATCGGAAGTCTCACAGCATGGTTGGATGACGACGCAACAATTTACCGATGTAATTGCCATTTCCGGCATGTCCCCAGGTCCTATCACCACCAATAGTGCCATTCTCGTTGGCTATTCGACTGCTGGATTAGCAGGAGCCATATCATCTGCTCTCGGAATCCTGCTTCCTGCAATTATAGTCATAATCGTTATAGCCACCTTCTTCAGCAAATTGAATCATTATCCAATTATTCAATCGATGTTTTATGGACTAAGACCCATTGTCACTAGTTTAATCCTTTTTGCAGCGATAAGTTTTGCCATTTCCAATCATATGATAGCTATGAACTTTTCATGGCATACGATAAGCTTATTACTTGTTTTTGGATTATCATTATTTGCCTTATTGAAATTACGATGGCATCCAGCTTATGTCCTTATTCTTTCTGGATTAGTTGGTGTTGTCTTCTATTCATAACGACTCATTTTTCCGTTCAACACACTTCCATGTAATCTCTAAATCTTGGACATACTGAAAATATGACTGATTGGTATGGAAACGAAATATTTGTTCAAGTGAAACATTATCAAACAGACATATTTTTTAAAATGGTGCGATGGTACAACCTGAGTTTCGTGATTTTGTGGAAATGAAGGAGGAACGTGGATTTTCCGCCGTTCATCAATATGGGCAAAAGTTGGTTCCATAAATTAAAGAAATATCAAGCAGGAGAATTCGAATTTATAGTTCAGATGAGGAGCGACTTTGTTACTTTATAAATATTGATTGAATAGGCTACACGGACAGAATTTTTAAGGTCAAGTAGACTACAGATACTACATTTGAGGAGAATCTACATGGCCAAAAGAGAACGCCGAACATTTACCGAAGCGTTCAAACAACAGATTGTGCAGCTGTACCAAAATGGTAAGTCAAGAAAAGAGATTATTCGTGAGTATGATCTGACTCCTTCTTCTTTAGATAAGTGGGTGGGTCAGTGTCAGAACTCGGGTTCTTTTAAGGAAAAAGACAATCTAACCGATGAACAAAAGGAACTCATGGAACTCCGAAAGCGAAATAAGCAACTCGAAATGGAAAATGACATGTTAAAGCAAGCCGCGCTGATACTAGGACAAAGTAAATGTGATTAAGAATAATCAGCATAAATACTCGATATCAGCAATGTGTAACCGTTACTCCTTTGCTTTTAAGAAGATCTTTTTTCCATATCCTTGCATCAGCAGACATATGGAAAAAAGAAGTTTCTAAATTTTTCACTATCAAAGATCGAATAATCATCATCTACGTCAATAAACCATGTTTAAGAGCTAATACTTCTGCGTGTTTCAACACGTCGTAAATGCCCCCGCGTGCTTTAATGGAACCTGAAATGGGAAGGTGGCTGTCACATTTCAACAAAAATGTCCCTTCTAATGGATGCTCA
Organism: Peribacillus sp. SIMBA_075; assembly: GCF_046534585.1. Taxonomy (NCBI): domain Bacteria; kingdom Bacillati; phylum Bacillota; class Bacilli; order Caryophanales; family Bacillaceae; genus Peribacillus; species Peribacillus sp. SIMBA_075. The sequence continues at coordinate 142,113 of NZ_JAWRYN010000011.1, forward strand.
TACATGTGTGATAGCTGTTGATGCATCGCCGGGATGGGTACAATAGGAGATTCAATGATTCCGTTTAGTTTTCTTGTTTCAGGAAAAACTTTAGCAATGTAAAGAGCAAAACGCTGTAGCCTTTACTCGGCATCTTTTACATTTTTCTCATTATGTGGCCGCTTTTTAAGTACCTTTTGAAATGGTTCATATTTAGGATTTGGCCAAAATACATCCTTTGTAGCAACTAACTCGTTTATTAAAGGATATTCTTTTATCCAATCTTGAATTGTTTTCATCACTCTTCTCTTCCATAGGTATCGTACCTTTTTTCTTTATCTACTTATTGCCATTTAAAACCCTGACCTTAATGTCAAGAAGTCATTTTAATACCTACAGCCCCTGCAATAATACACATTATAAATAGGGTTAATCTTAAACTTTTAGGTTCATTAAAGAAGATCATTCCTGCTAAAACACTTCCAACAGAGCCGATACTGGTCCATATTGCATAGGCAGTCCCCACTGGAATAGAAGTTAATGACAAAGAAAGAAAATAAAAGCTTAAACTCCCCAAAAAAAGACACGCTACAGAGGGAAGCAATTTTTTAAACCCGTCTGCACGTTTCAGGCTTATAACACTACCAATCTCGGCAAATCCGGCAATAAGAAGAAAAAACCAAGCCATTGAATCATCCCCTAACCATGTATAAATCATATAATTCCTTTAATGCTTAGGTTGTGCTGGATCGGTTTTTATTCCAATTATACCCAATATCATTAAAGCCATAAAAAATACTTTTAGTGGATTAATGGTCTCTCCCAAAAAAAGCATCCCAATTACTACTGTTCCCACCGTTCCCAATCCAGTAAAAACGGCGTAACCAGTTCCTAAGGGAATGGAATGTAAAGCTTTTGAAAGTAAAAAGAAACTATAGATTATAATAACTACCGTTACTATACTAGGTATAATTTTGGTGAATCCGTGAGAATATTTAAGACCGATCACCCAGACGATTTCCAAAAGTCCTGCCATTATGATATATATCCATGCCATTTTATCGCTCGCTCCTTCGGCATTGACACTTATTTTTGAACCACGAAGTTCTCCATATATCG